>NZ_JBIAXP010000004.1:0-331815 GCF_042896795.1 Kitasatospora sp. NPDC001261 | reverse complement strand
TTTAAACACCACGGGGGTACCCACCCAGTGGCCCCCCCGGGGGGCCGCCCCCCCCCGCCCCGCGCCCCGCCCCCCCCCGCCCCCCCGGGGGGGCCCCCCCCGCCCCCGGGGCGCCACGGCAGCGCCGTTTCCGGCTCCCATAATGGAGGCCGGTTCAGCGGGTCGGGCGGCGGGGGCGGGCACGTGCAGGACGGGCAGGTCAGGAACGGCATCTACGGCAGCGCCACCGTGCACGGCAGCGTGCAGCAGGCCCGGCAGATGACCTTCCACCAGTACGCGGCGCCGGCCGCCCCGGTGGAGTGGCCGGTGGTGATCGGGCGGATCCCGCCGAAGGCGACGGCCTTCCAGCCCCGCGAGGAGTTGCGACGGGAGATCGACGCGGCTCGGGGGCAGTACGGGACGGTCGTGCTCAGCCAGGTGCTGGCAGGCGGCGGGGGCGTCGGGAAGTCCCAACTCGCGGCGCACTACGCACGCGAGGCCGTCGAGACCGGCACCGACCTGGTGCTGTGGGCCGACGCCGCCGAGCCCTCCGCCGTCACCGACCTGTACGCCCGAGCCGCCGTGGAACTGCGCGTACCCGGAGCGAACGGCGAGGCCGAACAGGACGCCGAGCGCTTCCTGGCCTGGCTCGCCGCCACCGAGCGCGGCTGGCTGATCGTCCTCGACAACACCACCGAGCACACCCCCGAACAGCTGTGGCCCGTCACCAGCCGGGGCGGACGGGGCCGGGTCATCGCCACCACCCGCCACCGGGGCGCCGCCAGCACCGGCGGCGACCGGACGCTCATCGACGTCAGCACCTACTCCCCCGCCGAGTCGGCCGCCTACCTGGGTGAGCGGCTGGAGCGGGCGAAGTGCACCCGATTCCTCGACGCGCATGCGGAGGAGCTGGCCGAGGAACTGGGCCACCTGCCGCTCGCTCTGGCCCACGCCGCCGCCTACATGGTCAACACCCGCCGCAGCTGCGGCCGTTACCTCGAACTCTTCCGCGACCGATCGCGCAATCTGGACGCCGTCCTCCCAGCCCGCACCGGCGCCGACGGCTACCGGGGCCCGGTGACGGCGGCGCTACTCCTGGCCCTGGACGCGGCCACGCTGGAGCAACCGATCGGCCTCGCCGGGCCCGTCCTCCACCTGACCGCACTACTGGACCCGGCCGGCCATCCGGAACAACTGTGGAACACCGAGGCAGTGCTCCACCACCTCAGTGCCATTCACGGCAGGCCAGTCACGGCCAACGACGCGTTGGACGCGCTCGCGGTGTTGCACAACTACAGCCTGGTCACTCTGACGGATACCCCGAACCGCGAGGTGACCCTCCACGCGCTGACCGCCCGGGCCGCCCTCGATACCGGTCCTGATGCAGCACAAGCAGGCCTCGCGCTCGCCGATGCCCTGGTCGAACTGTGGCCAAGTGAGGATTACGGCCTGCAAGGCCTGGCCGCAACGCTCCGTGCCAACACCGACGTGCTCGCCGGACACCAGACCATCAACCTGATTCAACGGCCGCAGGGGATTCACATGCTTCTGTTCCGCTGCGGCACCAGCCTCGTCAATGCGGGTTTGTACGCCACAAGCATGGAGTACTGGGGCAATCTCTCTGCCGCAGGCGAGCGATTCCTGGGCATCAATCACCGTGACACTCTCAGTGCCCGCGGCAACCTCGCACAGTCCTGTTGGGAGGCCGGACGCACCGACGAGGCGATGAGCCTTCAAGAGCAGGTTCTTACCGACCTCCAGCGCCACTACGACTCTCACCACCCCGCCGTCGTTCTGGCCCGCAACAACCTCGCCGCCACGTACTCCGGCGCCGGACGCATCGAGGACGCCATCAGCCTCCAGGAACAGGTTCTTACCGACCTCCTATTCGTCCTTGGCACCGACCACCCTTACACCCTCATGGCGATCAATAACCTCGCCGCCAGCTATCTGGATACTGGACACATCGACAACGCTGTCAGGCTCCAGGAACAGGTCCTCGCCGACCGCCAACGCGTCCTCGGCACCGGCCATCCCCATACCCTGATGACGAGCAATAACCTTGGCATTGTCTATTGGCGTGCTGGACGCCTGGATCAAGCGACGACAATGCTCCGCCAGGCAGTAGAGGGTCTCGACCGTATTCTTGGACCGGACCATCCAGACACCATGCTGGCGAGGAAGAACATGCTCCTGGTCGCCCAACATCCTCAGCCCGAGGCCGCCCACGACAGCAGCACCCGCAGCCCGTCGTCCGAGGCCGAGCCCGGGTCGGCGGTGTAGGTGACCAGCGCCTGTCCGGAGTCGTCGGCGGGCCGCAGCGTGTCGTAGGCGAGGTCGAGCGTCCCGGCGAGGGGGTGGCGGAAGGACTTCCGGCCGGAGGTCTTGTCGGCGACCGGGTGGTCGGCCCACATCTGGCGGAACTCCTCGCTGCCGAGGCAGAGTTGACCGACCAGTTCGGCGAGCAGGGGGTCGTCGGGGCGGCGGCCGGCTTCGAGGTGGAGGAAGGCGACGTTCTCGCGTGCGCAGCCCGCCCAGTCGGCGTAGAGCTCGCGGGAGGCGGGGTCGAGGAAGGTGATGCGGGCGATGTTGCGGTCCTCGACGGGCAGGGCGCCGTAGTCGCCGAACAGGGCGACGGCGGCGCGGTTCCAGGCCAGGATGTCCATCCGGTGGCCCATCACCACGGCGGGGGTGTGGTGGAGCTGTTCCAGCAGGTGCAGCAGGGAGGGGCGCGGCTGCTGGCGGACGGCGGGGCGGCGGCGCGGCCTGGGCGTGGGACGGGCGAGGCGGTGGAGGTGGCCGGACTCGTCGGGGGCGAGGCGCAGGGCGCGGGCGACGGCGTCGAGGACGGCGTCGGACGGGTTGCCGACGCGGCCCTGTTCGAGGCGGGTGTAGTAGTCGACGCTGACGCCGGCGAGGTGGGCGAGTTCCTCGCGGCGCAAGCCGGCGACGCGGCGGCGGCCGCCGTAGTCGGGGAGGTCGACGTCCTCGGGGCGCAGGCCGGCTCGGCGGGTGCGGAGGAATTCGCTCAGGGCGCTGCTCGGGTTCACGTCCTGGATTCTCACCCGGACGGGTGCCGCCGTGCCTGGTCCTGCCAGGACCAGGCACGAAGAGGCACTCAGCCGGTCAGCGACGGGAACGCCGGGACGAGCCCGCCGTCGATCACGACGTCCTGACCGGTGATGTACGAGGAGCGCTCGGAGAGCAGGAAGGCGACCGTCTCCGCGACGTCCTCGGCGGTGCCCAGCCGGCCGAGCGGGACGTGGCGGCGGATCGGCTCGTGGTCGGCCGGGTCGGGGACGGCCGCGTGGAACATCTCGGTGACGATGTAGCCGGGGCTGACCGAGTTGACCCGGATGCCGCGCCCGGCCAGTTCGCTCGCGAGGGTGCGGGCGAGGCTGAGGACGGCGGCCTTGCTGGCGGCGTAGACGGCGGCGCCGGGCAGGCCGCGGTGGGGGGTCCAAGAGGCGTTGAGGACGACCGATCCGCCGCCGGCGGCGTCCAGCAGCGGCAGGGCGTGCTGGACGGTGAAGAACACGCCCTTGAGGTTGGTGGCGACGATCCGGTCGAACTCGGCCTCCGCGACCTCGCCGACCGGTTGGAAGCCGGCCACGCCCGCGTTGGCGAAGACCCCGTCGAGGCGGCCGTACCGCTCACTCACGGTGTCGGCCAGCCGGGCGAGGTCGGCGGGTACGGAGGCGTCGGCGTGGACGGTGAGCAGCCGGTCGCCGGCGTCGAGGCGGGCCGCGGCGCGGGCGAGCCGGTCCTCGTCGCGGCCGGTGACGACGACCCGGGCGCCGGTGCCGAGGAGGTGGCGGGCGGTGGCGAAGCCCATGCCGCTGGTGCCGCCGGTGACGAGGACGGCGGGGGTGGTGGCGTCGGAGGAGATGTTGTTCATGGCGTCCACCCTCGTGACCGGCGCCGGGCCGGCACCAGGCCCGGTCCGACCGTGGGTCCCGGAGGACCACCCTCCGAAAGACACCTCTGAAGAACGGCTCCGGAAAACCGCCCTCCCGACCGGGAATCGGAGAGATCACCGGGTGGTTGGGCCAAGGCGACGGTCCACTACGGCACTCGCGAAGAAGGACTTCCCATGAAGATCGGCATCATCGGCGCGGGCAACATCGGCGGCAACCTGACGCGGCGGCTGACCGCGCTGGGGCATGAGGTGGCGGTGGCGAACTCCCGCGGCCCGGAGACGCTCAAGGCGCTGGTCGACGAGACCGGGGCGACGGCGGTGACGGTCCCCGAGGCCGCCCGCGGGGCACAGGTGGTGGTGGTGACGGTGCCGCTGAAGAACGTGCCGGACCTGCCCGCCGGGCTGCTGGACGGCGCCGCCGAGGGCGTCGCGGTGATCGACACCGGCAACTACTACCCGAAGGAGCGCGACGGCCGGATCGACGCGATCGAGGACGGCGGGCTCACCGAGAGCCGGTGGACGGAGCAGCACATCGGGCACCGGGTGGTGAAGGTGTTCAACGGCACCTACGCCCAGGACCTGCTGGAGCGTCCGCGCCCGGCGGGCGACCCGGAGCGGCTGGCCGTGCCGGTCGCCTCGGACGACGAGGCGGCCAAGCGGGTGGTCCGGGCGCTGGTCGACGAGTTGGGCTTCGACACCGTGGACGCGGGCGGCATCGACGAGTCCTGGCGCCAGCAGCCGGCCACCCCGGTGTACGGGCTGCGCGCCGGTGTCGAGGCGGTCACCCGGGCGCTCGCGGAGGCGTCTCCGGAGCGCCCGGCGGCCCACAAGGCCTGACCCCGCCGAAGGAGGCGGAGCCGGCAGTTCACCGGAGCCGGCGCGCCCCCTCCGCCGGGACGGCGGTGAGGGTGCGCGGCTCCGCGTACCCGGCCGCGCGGAACGCGGCGGTGACCTCGGCGGCGACGTGTCCGGCCGCGTCCGCGTCCACCAGGGCGATGACCGAGCCGCCGAAGCCGCCGCCGGTCATCCGCGCGCCGTGGGCGCCGGCGGCCACGGCGGCCTCGACGGCGAGGTCGGTCTCCGGGCAGGAGACCCGGTAGTCGTCGCGCAGCGAGGCGTGTCCGGCGGTGAGGATCGGGCCGAGCGCGGCGGGGTCGCCGGCGTCCAGAAGGGCGACGGCGGCCTCCACCCGGGCGTTCTCGGTGACCACGTGCCGCACCAACGGGACCAGATCCGGCGGGAGTTGGGCGAGTGCGTCGGCCAGCCCGGACGGCTGGAGCGAGCGCAGCGCGGGCAGCCCGAGCAGGGCGGCGGCCCGTTCGCAGCCGGCCCGCAGCGCGGCGTAGGCGCCGTCGCCGAGGTCGTGCTTCACCCGGGTGTCCAGGACCAGCAGGGCGAGGCCCGCGCCCGCCAGGTCGACGGGCACCTGACGCATCGTCAGATCCCGGCTGTCCAGGAACAGCGCGGCCCCGGGGCGGCAGCACATGGAGGCCATCTGGTCCATGATCCCGCAGGGCACGCCGACGAAGGCGTTCTCGGCCCGCTGTGCGAGCACCGCCAGTTCGGCGGCCGAAAGGCCCAGCCCGTACAGGTCGTTGTAGGCGGCGGCGACGACGCACTCCAGTGCGGCGGAGGAGGACAGCCCGGCGCCGCTGGGCACGTCGCTGTCCAGCCGGAGGTCCGCCCCGCCGACCGGGTGCCCGGCCTCGCGCAGCGCCCAGACCACCCCGGCCGGGTAGCCGGCCCAGCCGGGCACGGAGCCCGGCGCGAGGTCGTCGACCGGGAGCGCGACGAGTTCCCGGCCCTGGGCGGACCAGAGCCGCAGCAGTCCGTCCCCGCTGCGGGCGGCCTGGGCGCGGACGGTCTGCGGCAGGGCGATCGGGAGGACGAACCCGAGGTTGTAGTCGGTGTGTTCGCCGATCAGGTTCACCCGGCCGGGGGCGGCCCACTCCCCCTCGGACGGACGGCCGTACAGCTGCGCGAAGTCGTTCATGCGGTGGCCTCCCGCAGCCGGCGGGCCGCGTGCTCGGGGGTGACGTCGTTGACGAAGGCGTCCATGCCGGACTCCACCCCGGCCAGGTACTTGAGCTTGTCGGCGGTGCGGCGGATGGTGAACAGCTCCAGGTGCAGGGCGAGTTCGTCCCGCTGATCGGCGGGGGCCTGGTGCCAGGCGGAGATGTACGGGGTGCGGCCGGTGCCGAAGAGCCGGTCGAAGCGGCGCAGCAACTCCAGGTAGAGGGTGGGGAATTCGTCCCGCTGGTCGGCGTCCAGCGCGGTCAGGTCGGGCACCCGGCGGTGCGGGTACAGGTGCACCTCGTACGGCCAGCGGGCGGCGAAGGGGACGAAGGCCGTCCAGTGCGTCCCGGCGAGGACGACGCGCTCGCCGTGGGCGCGTTCGGCGGCGAGCAGGTCGTCGAAGAGGTTGCGGCCGGCGGTGGCGCGGTGCTCGGCGGCGCGGGCGGCCATCCGGGCGGTGCGCGGCGCGGTGAAGGGCAGGGCGTAGATCTGGCCGTGCGGGTGGGCGAGGGTGACGCCGATCTCGGCGCCCCGGTTCTCGAAGCAGTAGACCTGCCGCACGCCGGGCAGGGCGGAGAGTTCGGCGGTGCGGTCGGTCCAGGCGTCCAGGACCAGCCGGGCCCGCTCGGGGGTGAGGTCGGCGAAGGAGGCCTCGTGGTCGGCGGTGAAGCAGACCACCTCGCAGCGCCCGGCGCCGGGGCCGCTGGTCCACAGGCCCTCGGCGGCCCGGACGGGCTCCGCGGGCGGGCCGGCCAGCGAGGGGAAGCGGTTCTCGAAGACGGCCACCTGGTAGTCCGCGGCCGGGATCTCGCTGTGCCGCCCGTCCCGGGACGGGCAGAGCGGGCACTCCTCGGGCGGCGGCTGGTAGGTGCGCGCCTGGCGGTGGGCCGCGATGGTGACCCAGTCGCCGGTGGCCGGGTCGAGCCGGACCTCGGAGCCGGGGGCCTGCGGGTCGAGCGGCCGTTCGTCCACGGCGTCGCGGCGGGCGGCCGTGCCGCCCTCGCAGGCCGTGCCACCAGCGCAGGCCGCACCGCCGTCACAGGCGGCGTCGCAGGCCGCGCCGCCGTCACAGGCGGCGTCGCAGGCCGCGCCGCTGTCGTAGTAGATCAGTTGCCGACCGTCCGCGAGGGTGGTCACGGTCCTGACGGTGGGCTGGGTCAGGGACGTCCCGGGCATGGCCCTTCTTCCTCTGAGCTCTGAGTGGAACACCGGAATCAACAGAAAGCTACAATCTCAAACATTATCCACCAGGACCACGCACCAGACGTGGTCGAAGGAGGCCTCCCGATGGCTGACAGCGCCCAACCGCTCGCCGGACAGCGCCGCGTGCTGATCCTGGAGCGGATCCGCGCGCGCGGCGGGGTCCGGGTCACCGAACTGGTCCGCGACCTCGGGGTCTCGGACATGACGGTCCGGCGCGACCTGGACGCGCTGGCCCGCCGCGGCCTGGTGCACAAGGTGCACGGCGGCGCGGTCCGGGTCGAGGCGCCGGCCACCGGCGAGCCCGGGTTCGAGGCCAAGGCGCACTGGGAGCTGCCCGCCAAGGAGGCGATCGCCCGGGCCGCCGCCGCACTCGTACCGCCGGGCTCGGCGGTCGGGCTGGCCGGCGGGACGACCACCTACGCGGTCGCCCGGCGGCTGCGCGCGGTCGAGGGCCTCACCGTGGTGACCAACTCGCTGCGGATCGCCGAGCTGCTGGAACAGCCCGCCGAGGACGGCACCCCGTCCACCGCCACGGTGATCCGCACCGGCGGTGTGCGGACCCCCTCGGACGCGCTGGTCGGGCCGGTGGCCGACCAGGCGATCCGCTCCCTGCACGTCAACCTGCTGGTCCTGGGCTGCCACGGCCTCTCCCCCGAGGCCGGGCTGACCACCCCGAACCTGGCCGAGGCGGAGACCAACCGCGCCTTCCTCCGCTCGGCCCGCCGGGTGGTCGTGGTGGCCGACCACACCAAGTGGAACGCGGTCGGCCTGGCCTCCTTCGCCGACCTGGACCAGCTGGACGTCCTGGTCACCGACGACGCCCTGCCCGCCGAGCAGCGGGCGGCCGCCGCCAGACTGGTCGGCGAGCTGATCGTGGCCGCGACGGCGGACCACACGGGCCGAACCGGCTGACGGATCCGAAGGATTCAGCCGGGCCGGCCCGAACTCCCCCGCACCACCAGCTCGGTGGGCATTTCCAGCCCCTCCCCCGCCGCCGTCTCCCCGCGCACCTGGTCCAGCAGCCGGCCGACCAGCGCCGTGGCGATCGCCCGCAGCGGCAGCCGGACCGAGGTCAGCGCGGGGTGGAGGTGGCGGCAGAGCGGCGTGTCGTGGAACCCGGTGACGGCCACCCCGCCGGGCCCGACCACCAGCCCCTCCGCCCGGACCGCCTCGTACACGTCCAGCGCCAGCAGGTCGCTGCCGGCCGCGAAGGCGGTGGGCCGGTCGGGCCCGCGCAGCAGCGCCCGTACGGAGGCCACCACGGAACCCGCGGCGGCCGTACCGGAACTCCCCGCCCCGGAAGCCCCCACCGCCACCGCGGACAGGCCCAACCGGCGTGCCTCGGCCAGGAATCCGGCCCGCCGCGCCGCCATCCAGGGCAGCTCCTCGGCGTCCCCGAGGTAGCCGATCCGGCGGTGGCCGAGCGCCGCGAGGTGCCGCACCACCTCGGCCATCGCCGCCTCGTTGCCGATGTCCACCCAGCGCTGGGGCTCGCCGGGCCCGGTCCGGCCGAAGCTGGCGAACGGGACGCCGAGCCGGGCCGCGTGGGCGATCCGGACGTCCTCGTGCAGGACGTCCGCCAGCACCAGTCCGTCCACCTGACGGGCCGCCACCAGTTCGTCGATGGCGGCCACCGGGTCGGCCGCGCCCTGCCCCGGTCGGAACAGCAGCACCCGCTGCCCCGCCGCCCCGGCCGCGTCGACCAGGGCCTCCAGGAAGCCGGCCATCAGCGGGTTGGGGTCGAGCGGGTCGTCCACCGGGGCGAGGTAGCCGAGGGTGCGCCGGGCGCCGCTGCGCAGCGAGCGGGCCGACTGGTCGGGCTGGTACCCGAGTTCGCGGATCGCCGCGTTCACCCGGTCCAGCGTCTCCGGGCGGACCCGCCGCGGCGCGTTGAGCGCGTTGGAGACGGTCTGCCGGGAGACCCCGGCCGCCCGGGCGACCTCCTCGATCGTGGTGGCGCCGCGGCGCGGCCGGTGCGGTCCCTCGGGCATGCGGTTCTCCAGACGTGGTCGGTGCGCGGAGCGGGCCGGGGCCCGGGGCCGGCCGGCGGCCCCGGGGGCGGTCAGCGACGCAGGGTCAGCAGCCCGCCGCGCGGCACCGGGATCACGTCCGCCCGGTCCAGCTCGACCTCGCCCTGCCGGACGATACGCCCCCGGGCGTCCTGCACCGTCACCGCCACCTGCCCGCGGCCGCCGGTGAGCCGGACGTCCGGGTCGGCGTCGGCGTTGGCCACCAGCAGGGTGCGCCAGTCGTCGCCGGAGGCGTCCACCGGCAGCGCGGCGTACCGGGCCACGGCCACCGTGCCGGTGTCGGTACCGGCGCCGGTCCCGCCGCCGGTGCCGCGCGCGGTGACCATCGGGTAGCCGAGGTCCGGGCGGGCCGGGAGCAGCTCGCCGAGCTGGAGGGTGTCGGCGTGCTCGCGGAAGACGCCGAGCCAGAAGGCGATCGCCTCGCGCTGCTCCTCGCTCTGGGCGGCGAGGTCGACGGAGATCTGCGGCACCGAGAACAGCACGTTGATCAGGTGGCAGGCGACCTGCTCGGCCGGTTCCTCCCGGTGCCACATCAGCATGTCGGCGTGGACCGGGACGGGCCCGGCGGCCAGCCGCACGTCGATGGTCCGCTGCCGGTTCTCCTGCGGGCTGAGCGGGCAGTCGGTGGCGCGGATCATGGTGGCGTACGGCCACAGGCCGGGGCTGACGTACGGCTGGCGGTGCTCGATCATCGCCTCCGGGTTCGCGGCGGTGATGCGGCCGCGGATCGCGGCGAGCAGCCGCTCCACGCCCTCGTCCACGCTCGCGCAGTCCGCGCCGGGGCGGGCCGCCGGGGCGTCGTCGCGCTCCGCGGCCCGGGCGAACCAGTCGACGAAGTCCACCTTGAGGCCGTCCATGCCCCACTCCTCGACGGCCCGGACGAGCCGGTCGGTGAGGAAGGCCCGGACCTCGGGGTGGCGCGGGTCCGCGACGATCGCGCCCATGTGGGCGGCGTCGGCCAGCGCGAGGTGGCCGATCTCCCGGTACGCGGCGCTGTCCTTGCCGATGAACGGCAGCGCGTACCAGAGCATGTAGCGCACCCCGAGCTCGTGCACCCGCCGGACGTGGGCGGCGGTGTCGGGCAGCGACACCGGCTCCCAGTCACCGCAGTGGGCGTAGCCGCGGGTGCGGTCGGCGGTCATCCAGCCGTCGTCCACGATGATCACGTCCAGGCCCAGCTCCTTGCCGAGCGCGGCCTGGGTCTCGACGCCCTTGGGGGTGATGTCCTGGTGCATCGAGTACCAGGTGGAGTACGCGGGACGGCGGGCGGCCTCCGGGATGTCGGCCGTACGGCCCTCGCCCCACCAGGCGGCCAGGTCGGCCAGGGCGCGCCCGAAGTGCCGGCGCGAGGTGTCGATCCGGACGGTGAGCCGGTCGGTGGCCTGGGCCCAGAACCGGAACTCGCCGGTCTCCTCGACCACTCCGGCCCCGGCCAGCACGTCCGGGCGGTCGGCCGCGAAGGCGCTCAGGGCGACGTCGCCGGTGCCGACCAGCGCGGCGATCGGCGCGCCGTTGGCCAGCGAGGTGCGGCGCGGGGCGCTCCAGGCGGCGGGCAGCCAGCCGGTGCCGCGCGGCTCGGGGGTCCAGAGGGCGGTGGCGTCGACGCAGGGCACCCGCCACTCGATCCGGACCTCGCCCGGGCCCTCGGCCGTCACCTCCACCACGCCGTCGGCGACGCCCCGGGCCGTGCCCGTGCCGCTCACCCGCAGGTCCAGCCCGTCGGCGTACAGCGGACGCAGGCCGCCGGCGGCGGTGGGGGCGTGCGGCTCCCAGACGTCGGCTGCGGCCGCGCCGGCCGTCGTCCCGCTCGTACCGGCCGTGGCGCCGGCCGTGCTCACGGTCGTGCCGGTGTCGTTCGTCTCGGTCATGGTCAGCCCTTCGTGGCGCCGGCCAGCAGGCCGGAGATGAACTGCCGCTGGAGGACCAGGAAGAGGACCATCATCGGCAGGGTGGACAGCGCGGTGCCGGAGAGGATCGCGCCGTAGTCGGTGTTGGACTTGTTGCCGTGCAGCGTCGCCAGGGCGACCGGCAGGGTGTGCATCTCGGGGCTGCGCAGGGCGATCAGCGGCCAGACGAACTGGTTCCAGGAGCCCAGGAAGAGGAAGATCGACAAGGCCGCCAGCACCGGCCGCATGACCGGCACCACCACGCTGAACAGCACCCGGAGTTCGCCCGCACCGTCGACCCGGGCGGCGTCCAGGAGTTCGTCCGGCAGGCTGCTCAGCGACTGCCGCATCAGGAAGATGGCGAACGGCACGCACAGGCCCGGCAGGATCAGCGCCTGGTAGGTGTCCAGCAGGCCGAAGTCCGTCATCATCTTGAACAGCGGTACCAGCACGACCTGTTCGGGCACCACGAGGGTGGAGAGCAGCAGCGCGAAGAGCAGGGTTCGGCCGCGGAAGCGGAACTTGGCGAAGGCGTAGCCCGCGAGCAGCGCCACGACCAGGGCGCCCAGGGTCTGGACCCCCGCCACCAGCAGGGAGTTGCCGACCACCCGGAGCAGGCCGATCTTCTGTTCCAGGTGGCTCAGGTTCTCGCCGAGGCTCCCGCCGGGCAGCAGCTTCGGCGGCCAGTCGAAGACCTCGGCGTCCTTGCGGGTGGCGGAGACCACCAACCAATAGAAGGGGGCGATCGACAACCCGGTGACGCCGGCCAGGAAGAAGGTCAGCGGCCAGCCGCGCAGTTTCTTGAGGTTCACTTGTCCTTCTCCCCCATCAGGCGCATCTGGACGGCGCCGAGCACCGACACGAGCAGGGTGAGCGCGTAGGCGATGGCGGAGGCGTAGCCGAAGTCGAAGTACCGGAAGCCGTTCTGGTACAGGTACATGGAGACGGTCAGGGTGGCGTTGTCCGGCCCGCCGCCGGTCAGCACGTACGGCTCGTCGAAGAGCTGGAGCGTGCCGATGGTCGAGAGCACGACGGTGAACAGCAGCACCGGGCGCAGCGCGGGGACGGTGATCGAGGTGAAGCGGCGGATCGGGCCGGCCCCGTCGACCATCGCGGCCTCGTACAACTCCCTTGGTATGGACTGGAGTCCGGCGAGGTAGATGACGGCGTTGTAGCCGGTGTAGTGCCAGGTGAGCACCACGACGACGGCCATCCGGGCCCAGACGGGCTGGCCCAACCAGTCGACGGAGGGCAGGCCGACGGCGTTCAGCAGCCAGTTGACGGCGCCGTCGTCGGCCTTGAGCAGGTAGGCGAACATCACGCCGGTGGCGACCAGGCCGGTGACCGAGGGCATGAAGACGCCGAGCCGCCATACCGTACGCCAGCGCACCAGCGCGGAGTTGATGCCGACGGCCATCAGCAGGGCCAGGCCGAGCATCAGCGGGACCTGGACGACGAGGATCTCGCCGGTGTTGCGCAGGGCCGTCCAGAACAGCGGATCGTCCAGCAGGCGCCGGTAGTTGGCGAGGCCTGCGTCGCGGGTGGCGGCGCCGGAGCCGGTGGTGAAGGAGAGCAGCAGCGAGTCGATGACCGGGTAGGCCTTGAACACGCCGAAGGTGAGCAGGGCGGGGGCGAGCAGCAGGTACGGCACGGCGCCGCGGCGCCAGCGGGCGCGGCGGAGCCGGCCGGAGCGGCCGGGCCCCGCGGATCCCTTGGACCCCTTCGATCCCTCGGACCCCTCGGACTCCTTGGCGAGGGCGGCGGGCGGGCTGGCGGCACTCATGCGATACCGCGTCCCGTCTGCTGGGCGAGCTGCTTGGCGGCGTCCTGGAGGACGGCGGCCGGGTCGGCGCCCTTGAGGAAGACCTTGGTCTGGGCGTCGCTGACGAGCTTGAGGGCGCGGGCGTAGTCGCCGGAGTAGTTGGTCGGGTCCCCGCCCTCGACGGCGAGGTCGGTGAAGGTCTTGAGCACCGGCTGGCCGCCGTAGAAGGCGCTGGGGGCGGCGTACATCGGGTCGGTGTAGGCCTCGGTGAGAGCCGGGAAGACGCCGCCCGCGTTGAACATCGTGTTGACCGAGGCGGCGCGGGTGAGCGCGTACTCGACGAACTTCCAGGCGGCGCGGCGGCGCGGGCTGGAGGCGGCGACGGCCAGGTGGGTGGAGTTGACCAGGGCAGTGCGCTTGCCGCCGGGGGTGACCGCCGGGGGCTTGGTGAGGCGCCAGTTGCCGCTCTGGTCGGGGAACTTCTTCTCCAGGTAGTGCGCGACCCAGGTGGGCATCGCGGCCGCCCCGAGCTTGCCGGTCTTCATCACCGGCGGCCAGCTCTGGACGCCGGGGGTGTCGCCGATCAGCCCGGCCTCGTCCAGCCGCTTGATGATCGTCAGGGCCCGCACGGCCGGCTCCGAGGCGACGGTGATCTTGCCCTGGAGGTCGAAGTAGAAGGCGCCCTGGAGCTGCATCAGGCCCTGGAGGAAGTCCAGGTCGGGGGTGGGGTTGGCGGCCCGGTTGACACCGATCAGGGCGATGCCGGGGTTGGCGGCCTTGAAGCGGTCGGCGACGGCGAGCAGGTCGTCCCAGGTGGCGAAGGTCTCGGGGTCGATGCCCGCCTTGTCGAAGTAGTCCTTGCGGTAGAAGAAGCCGAGCGCGTTGACCTCCCAGGGCAGCGCGTAGGCGTGGCCGTCCTTGCCGGTGACGACCGGCCACAGGCCCTTGGCGAACCTGTCCTTGTACGCGTCGGCGCCGAGCGCGGAGAGGTCGGCCAGGCCGCCGGGGAACTTCTCCTGGTAGCCGGGCAGGTAGTCACAGCCGATGTGCAGGACGTCGCCGAGGCCCTGGCCGCCGGCCGCCAGTCCGACGGTGATCTTGTCCCAGATGGCGGGCTCGCCGATGTCCTGGACGTCGACCTTGATCCCCGGGTTGTCCTTCTCGAAGGCCGGGACGATGCCGCGCAGGGCGTCGGCGGCGGTGGCCCAGGACCAGACGGTGATCGTGCCGGTGTCGGCGTCCCCGCCGGCGGCGCCTCCCGAGCCGGAGCCGCCGCCGCAGGCCGCGAGGGAGCCGCCGGCCGCGACGGCCAGCAGGCCGGCTCCGGAGGCGCGGAGAAGGTCGCGTCGGGAAAGGTGTGACATTGCATTCCTCTCGGTGGGGTGGCGCCGGAAGGCTGTGGTGCGAAGGGGGTGGCGCGAAGGGTGGTGCGAGGGGGTGCTGAGCGCAGGCGGGGGTTGCTCTGCTGTTTTGAACGTTCAAACACACAAAACAAACCAGAACCAAACAGGTTCCAACGAGCGGACACAGCAAACGCCCGCCCTCCCCGTGCCGTCAAGACCTGGAGAGGGGAACGACGGGCTCCGCAACCGTTCCGTTATCAGCCGGTGGCCCGACCCTGCGAACGGATCCCGGATCGCTTTCCGGCCAGATTTGTCATGCATCCATCCACTTTCGACCGGCCCCGCCACCCCTCCGACTAGGGTCGCTCCAGCTTCGCGGCACGGCGCCGTACGGCCATCGCGCGGCGCTCCGCGGACCCGTCGATTGGACTGGTGAGTAGTGAACATCAAGCATCGCCACGTGCCCGGTCGTTCATGGACGGCGACGGTCCGGGGCCGGCTCGCCGCCGCGGTGGGGGTGGTCACCCTGCTGGTGGCCGTCCTCACCGGCACGGCCGCCGGCACGGCCACCGCGGCACCGGCGGCGGCACCGGTCGCCGCCGCCCAGGCCTCCCCCGGCTGGGTCTGTCCCGGCACACCCATACCGGACGGCTACGTGATCACCCAGCGCCAGCCGAGCGGGTGCAACAAGGCCGGCGCCTGGTACATCCAGCCCGTGCAGAACGGCATCTGGACCTGCGCCACCTCGCCGATTCCCCCCGGCTACGTGATCACCCTCCACAACGCCACCGGCTGCAGCGGCATCGACTACTGGTACCTGGAAGTGCCCCGCGACGGCCAGTACACCTGCGCGGGCTCACCGATCCCGCCCGGGTACGTGCTCACCGGCCACATGAACTCCGGCTGCGGCAACATCGGCTCGTGGTACCAGCAACTGGCCCGCGTCGGCGAGTACATGTGCCCCTACCAGCCCGTTCCGGCCGGCTTCCGCGCCGGCACCTACAACGCGAGCATGTGCAGCGGCCTCGGGGGCTGGTACCTGCTCGCCGCCTGATCCGACCGTCCCCGGCGGGCACCGCGCAGCGCCGAACGCCCGGTGCCCGCCGGGGAGTCCGACCGTCCCGCGTCCCAGCCGCCCATCAGCCGCTCACCCGGACTCAGCCTTCCGCCGACCGCGGCTCCCCGTCGGCGCCGGGGAACCGCGTCCCCGGGGTGACCGGGATCCCGCGCGACATGGCCTCGAAGTCCAGGATCGGGTGGGTCAGGATCTCCTCGACCTCGTCGGTCAGGAGGTTGCCCAGGATGAACTCCTCCTCGGCCCCCGAGCCGAAGGTGACGACCTGTCCGCTCGACTGGATCATCCAGTTGAGCAGCTCCCGCTCGCTGCTCTCCGCGAGGTGGATCTCCCGGCCGGGGTGGTCACGCCGGATGCCGTCCACGACCTCGCGGACGTCCTCGACCGCCACCCCGAGCCGGCGGACCGTGTCCGGCGACGCCCGTCGGCCCCACCACTGGAAGATCACCCACTGGGCGACCGAGGGGTGCGACATGATCTCGGCCGCGAGCTCCGGCAGTTGGTGGAGGTTCTCGGCACTCGCCACGGTGTGCACCCGCACCCGGTCGAAGCCCTCGGCATCGCACAGCGCGAGGGATTCCAGCAGCGCCCGCAGGAGGTTGCTGTCCGGGCTTCGGCGGAACGCCCGCTGCACGTCCGCGGTGACGGCGTCCAGCGGAAGCCGCAGCGAGGACAGCCCCCGGAGCCGGGCGAGCTTCTCGGCGGTGAGCGTGTAGCCGGTGGTGTCGAGGCCGACCTTGAGGCCGGCGGCGATGGCGTGGTCGACGACGTCGAAGATCGGCGGCCACAGCAGCGGGTCGCCGCCGGCCAGGACCAGGTCGGTGGTCCCGTGCGCGGCCAGCTTGCCGATGATCCGGTCCGCCTGGGCGAGGTCGATCTGCTCGGCGGCGAACGGGTTGTAGCAGCCCTGGCAGGACATCGGACAGCGGTTGTTGATCGACCAGTTGACCCGCCGCACGCGCCGGCCCGTACGCGGCCGGTCGGCCCGGCCGCGGATCCCGGCCACCAGCTGGGCCAGGCGCCGGGCCTGCGGGAGGGTGGCGTCCGCGAGCAGCTCCTCGGCCCGTTCGACGGCGGCCGCGGTGGCGTTGTTCTGGAGCAGCAGGAACGCCAGGCGCCACCGCATGGCCTCGTCCGCCGGGTCCCGGAGCAGGGCCTGTTCGACCCGCGAGGTCAGGGCGCCGAGGTAGCCGGGGTTGAAGTGGGCCGGCTCCAGGCGCCGTTGGAAGTCGTCGGCTATGGACCCGCGCTCCAGGGCCCGGTCGTAGCCGGCCCGCAACGGGTGCGGGGGCAGGATCTCCACGTGCTGCCGAGTGGACATGGGGTGCTCTCCGGTGGGGGTCAGTTCGAGGCGGACGGCAGCAGGACGACCATCGAGTCGGCGGACGACAGCCCCATGCTCTCGACGAAGACCGCGTCGCGGACGCGCTGCGCGACGGCGGGGTGGGTGGGGGCGTCGAGGTAGCGGGCGGTGGATTCGAGCGGGGTCAGGCCCCGTTCGGCGATCAGGGTGCGCAGGGCCCGCGGGAGGTTGTCGAGGTCGTCGCGTATCCCGGCCAGGTCGAACCGGTCGGCCAGCCGCGTCGCGGCCCTGCGGGCCTTGGCCAGGTTGGTCGGCGGATCCTGGACGGTCGCCTTCGCCAGGTAGTAGGGGACGGGCTGCATCATCCAGGCCAGCGCCGCGCGCGGGTCGTCCTCGTGGCCGGGCAGGTCGAAGGCCTCCGGCCCGAGCCCGAGGCCGTCACAGAACCACTCGGGCCGCATGCTGATCCGGTAGTGGGCGTGGCCGGCCAGCCGGAACGCCGGAAGCCGGGCGATGACGGACGTCGTCTCGATCCCGAAGGTGTCGGAGATCCGCCGCATCCTCCGCCCCACCACGGCCCGGACGTCCGGCACGTACGCGTCCTCGCCCACGAGGTGGATCAGGTCGAGGTTGGAGACGACGTCTCCATCCGGCCCGGTGCGGTGGTCGCCACGCGCGAGTGAACCGGTCGCCGCCACCGACATGCCGGTGACGTCGGCGAACTCACGGGCCAACTCCTGGAACAGCAGGGGGACGTCTTCGGGTCTCACGTGGCTCCTCAGGTGTCGGCGGCGACGGCGAGGAAGAGCTTCACACGCTCTTCCAAGTCCTTTTACATCGTGGAGAGTTCGTATTCAGGCGCGCAGCCTAACAGCGGATCACCACAAATGGTCACGTTCGCATCAACTACCCCATGCGATATGACCGATACGCCGACAGAATCATTCATATCCGGTCAATCGAAGGCCACTCGACGCACGTAGACCGGGAACGGGTCGGGCCCGACGAACGCGACCGCCCCCACCGCACCGAAGTGGTACAGCCGGTGGCCGATCTCCCCGGCGGACCGAGGGCCGAACCGGCTGTTGAGGTCGGCAGCCTGGTCGGCGTCCAACGCGAGCAGGGCCAGTCCGGCCCGGACGCGGACTTCCTCGACTTGGAAAGCGATGCCAGGTACATCCAGACGTGGCAACCGCTGGTTCTGCCTGGGCTCTTGCAGACCGAGGACTACGCACGCGCCTCGCTTGGAGCGAACCCGGCGGCTGTCCGCCCCGAACGCATCGACCAACTCGTCAAAGTGCGGATGGAGCGCAAGGGCGTCCTGGTCAAGTCAGAGCCTACGCGCTTCTGGGCGATCATCTGGGAGCCAGCTCTCCGATGCCCGGTCGGTGGAACCAACGTACAGCGCGCACAGTTGGACTACCTGGTAGAAGCCGCACAACGCCCCAACGTCACCTTGCAGGTCGTCCCGCTCGATGTCGGCGCAGTCGCTGGAGCGTGCGGAGCGTTCGTGATGTTCGGCTTCACCGATTCACCGAATCCGGGGGCAGTGTTTCTTGAGACCCTGACCAGCAGCCACTATCTGGAGCAGGAAGCGGAACTGGACGGCTATGGGCTTGTCTTCGACTACCTGAGGTCATCGGCCCTGAATCCGGCCCAGTCGATCGATATGATCACCGCCATCGCGACAGGGATGTGAGTGCGAGATCAGAGAAGAGGGTGAGCACATGACCATGCCGGAGATCTCCGCCCGCGGCTGGTACAAGAGCAGCTACAGCGCCCAGGCGAACGACTGCGTAGAGACCACGCTCGTCGCCAGCAGCGGCATGGCGGTCCGGGACTCGAAGGACGCGAACGGCCCGGCCCTCGCCTTCCCCACCGACACCTGGACGGCGTTCGTCACCGCCCTCAAGACCGGCGAACTTCCCAACATGTGAGCACCCCCGCGCGAGAAGTCGACCCAGCCGACTTCTCGCGCAACCACACCCACTCGCTCAAGCGAACGGGAACGCCACCCTCAGCACCTCGACGAGGCGGGCCTTGACTGCCTCCGTATAAGCAAGCAGGGTCCGCTGCCCGCCGTCTACGAAGTCGCCGCCCTGGAGAAGCGGGAGGCACTCGCGGCGCCTGCGCGCGAGGGCAAACCCTGGATGTGGCCTTCGATCGGCTTCGGACAGCAGCCCTCGATGTAGGGCCGACGCGGCGGCTCGTCACACAGATTGCAAAGGAACTCGAATGATCGACCCGAGTCGGGACAACCTGACGCACGCGGCTTGGCGAAAGAGCAGGTACAGCGCCAACCAGGGCAACTGCATCGAGGTCGCCGACGGCTTTACCGGCACCGTTCCCGTCCGGGACTCCAAGGACCCCAACGGCCCCGCGCTCGTCTTCCCCGCCGACGCGTGGTCCGCCTTCCTCGCCGCCCTCAAGACCGGCGAACTTCCCAACACGTGAGCACACCCGCGCGAGAAGTCGGCCCAGCCGACTTCTCG
Source organism: Kitasatospora sp. NPDC001261 (assembly GCF_042896795.1). Lineage (NCBI taxonomy): Bacteria > Bacillati > Actinomycetota > Actinomycetes > Kitasatosporales > Streptomycetaceae > Kitasatospora > Kitasatospora sp. NPDC001261. The sequence continues at coordinate 312,807 of NZ_JBIAXP010000004.1, read as the reverse complement.
CGCAACCGATCAGCCAGGACGCCGCCCGCCGCACGACTGACCGGAGCAACAGCCGGAGGGTCCTGCTCCGGCATGACCCGCCCCGGTGCGGCCCGGCGGCTTCAGGGGGCCGCCGGCGGGGCGAGGTCCTTCGTCATGAAGACCCTGCTGGTGCCCGGCGGGTCGCACGGGACGTCGCCCAGGCGTCGCCAGCCGTGCTTCGCGTAGAACCCGGGCGCCTGGAAGCTGATCGTGTACAGCACCGCCGTGCGGCAGCCGCGTGCGCGGGCCTCGTTCTCGGCCCGGCGCAGGATCTCGCTGCCCAGGCCGCCACCGCGCAGCTCGCCCGGCAGGAAGAACAGGTCGAGGAAGAACAGCCCGAGTGAGGTGCGCCCGGTCAGACCGCCGATCACCTGGCCGGTCCGGGAGTCGCGTACCAGGACGGCCAGCGGGCGGCGGTCGTCGATGGCGGTCGTGTCGGTGTTGAACCGGTCCAGGGCATCGGAGACGAGCGATACGTCGGTGGGCTCCGGGGCATCGGTGACCGTGAGGCCGATGCCGGGCCAGGGGTTCGGTGGGGTGATGTCGGTGGCGGGCATGAGGTTCCCAGGGCGGTTGGCGGAAGAGGTACGGGCGGAGGACGCGGTGGCCTCGGCCGGTACGGGACGATAGGGCGCGGACGCTTCGGCCCGACCCGAATCGAGACCGACGACAATCGAAGGCATGGACGATCAGCGCGAGAGCCGGGACGTCGGTGTGGACCTGGCCGTCGTGGCCAGGCTGCTGGCCGACGGCACCAGGGCGGACTTCTGTCTGGCCCTGCTGGACGGCCGGGCCTGGACGGCCAAGGAACTGGCCCGCCATGCCGGTGTCGCGGCCTCGTCCGCGACCGAGCATCTGAACGTGCTCGTACGCGGCGGACTCCTCGTCGAGGAACGGCACGGGCGCCACCGCTACCTGCGGATGGTCGATCCGCGCGTGATGGCCCTGATCGAGAGCCTCGCCGCGCTCGCGCCGCACCGCGCCCCCGGACCGCGTTCGCTGTCGGGCTCGGGGCGGCAGCGGGCCCTGGCCCGGGCCCGGCTGTGCTACGACCATCTGGCCGGGGAACTGGGCCTGGCCGTCACCGACTCGATGGCCGATCGCGGCCTGCTGGACTGGGGCGCCGATCCGTCGCTCACCGTCAAGGGGGCGGCCTGGCTCGGAGACCTGGGCATCGCACTGCCCGACGCCTCCCGCAGGCCGCTGGTACGCGCCTGTCTGGACTGGACCGAACGGCGCCCGCACCTGGGCGGGGCCGTCGGCGCCGCCGTCTGCGGGCACGCCCTGGCCGCGGGGTGGCTGACCCGGATCGGAACCACCCGTGCCCTCGCCGTCACGGATCTGGGCAGACGTGAACTGCGCGAGCACCTCGGACTGCCCGCGACCACCGACATGCCGTCCCGGGACCAGGAGGCGGACTAGCGACCCCGCGACGCACGGGCCGGGCGCGAACGGGGCCCGCGCGAGGAGTCGGCCGGGCCGACTCCTCGCGCTCCCGGCCGCGCGGCGCTACGGGAGCACCGGGCGCAGGACCTCGGCCACCCGGGCCTTGACCACCTCACCGTGGACGAGCGGGACGGGCCGGCCCCCGCGCTCAACCGAAACACCGAGGTCCGCCAGCACGTACAGGGCGCGTAGGGTGCGCACCGTGTTGGAGGCCCAGACCGGCATCGGCCCGCGCTCGTACGGGGCGAGGGCCTCGGCGATCGGCGACAGCCAGGCGGTCGAACGCTCCGGCGTCAGGTCGGGGCGGGTGAGGACGAGAGCCACGGCCTTGGCGAGCCGGTCATCCTCACGCTCGGCGAACAGGTACTCCGTCGGGGCCAGCAGGCGCTCGGCGGCGAGCGCGAGCAGCGGTTCCGGGTCGACCTCGGGCCGCAGGCCGAAGGCCCCCAGCAGGTCCGCCCCGTGCGCCACCGCGTGCAGCCACCCGAGCGCGTCGTCACGGCCCCGCAGGTCGGCCTCCGCGCGGTACCAACCGGCGAACGCGTCGACCCACGACGGCCTGAGCACCCCCTGACCCACGATCATCTTCAGGACGAGCGGAGCGAACGTCCGGGCTTCGATCCGCGGATCGCTGAAGCGCCCCGCCATCAGGTCCCCGAGCGCCAGGCACCCCTCACCGTCGATCACCCCGCCCCGTATCCAGGCGTCCAGCACCGCGTACGGGTAACCGTCCCTGACCTCCGGGTCCGGATCCCCCAGAGCCACCGCCAACTCCGCGGTCAGTTCGTCCAGCCCGCGCCCCGGGGGAAGTTCGCAGTCGTTCTCGTAGATCTCACGCCAGTTCGTCACGGCCGGACCCTATCCGTGGCCGCCGAGCCCTTTCACCTGCATTTTCGCCCTCGCCGGCAAGGCCCCGACCGCTTGGATTCGATCAACACCCGCCCGAAAAGGATCATCACTCCGACAAATCGAGTCCGTCGAGCACAGGGACGACAAGCGGCTGGACTTGTCCAACGACGCGAACAAGTTCACCGCCTCGGTCGTGATGGGCGATCCCGGCACGGCGCCGGACACCCTGCACCTGACCGTCGTCGCCCCCTGCGTCCCGCGCGGCGCTGGCCCGGGGGCCTCCGCGAGCGGCTGACGGCGAACCCCCGCCCGGTCCCGCGTGGGAAGTCGGCCGGGCCGACTTCCCACGCGGCCGCCGTCCGCCGTCAGCGGCCGACCTCGCGCAGGCGGAAGTCCTCGACCGTCTCGCGCCGGATCAGCAGGCGGGCCCGGCCGTCCTTCACCGCGACCACGGCCGGGCGGCCGACCAGGTTGTAGCCGGACGCCATGGACAGCTGGTACGCGCCGGCCGCCGGCATCGCCAGCAGGTCGCCGGGGCGCAGGTCGGCGGGCAGTGCGGCGTCGCGGACGAGCACGTCCCCGGCCTCGCAGTGGCGGCCGACCACGTCGACCCGTGTCTCCCCCGCCTCCGAGCGGCGGCCGACCAGCCGCACCGTGTACGGCGATCCGTACAGGGCCGGGCGCGGGTTGTCGCTCATGCCGCCGTCCACCGCGACGAAGCAGCGGCCGTCCGCCGTGTGCTTGACGGACAGCACCCGGTAGACCGCCACGGCGGCCGGTCCGGCGATCGCGCGGCCGGGTTCGACGATCAGCCGGGGCACGTCCAGGTCGGCCTCGGCGCAGCGCACCGCCAGCCGGTCGGTGACCCGGACGGCGAACTCGGCGAGGTCCAACTCCTCGTCCCCGGGCAGGTACCTGATGCCGTGGCCGCCGCCGAGGTCCAGTTCGGGCAGTTCGACGCCGTGCCGGTCCCGGGTCTCGGCGAGCAGCCGCACCACCGCGTCCACCGCCTCCAGGTACGGCTCGACCGAGGTGATCTGCGAGCCCAGGTGGCAGTGCAGGCCCGCCAGTTCGAGCCCCGGCTGGTCGAGCACCCGGGCGATCGCGTCGGCCGCGTCGCCGCCCTCGACGGGGAAGCCGAACTTCTGCCCGCCGACCCCGGTCCGCACCGCCGCGTGGTGCCCGGCGGCGATCCCCGGGACGATCCGGACCAGCACCTTCTGCGGCGTGTCGGCGGCCACCAGGGCGGCCAGCCGCGCGATCTCAGCCGGGCCGTCGATGACGATCCGCCCGACCCGCAGCCGCCGCGCCAGCCGCAGTTCCTCCGGGGACTTGGCGTTGCCGTGCAGCAGGATCCGCTGCGCCGGGAAGCCGGCCGAGACCGCCAGCCACAGCTCGCCCGACGAGCAGACGTCCAGGCCCAGCCCCTCCTGCTCCACCCAGTCGGCCATCGCGCTGCAGAGGAAGGCCTTGGCCGCGTACAGCACCTCGGCGTGCGGCAGCGCCCGCCGGTACGCCCGGGCCCGCCCCCGGGCCTCGGCCTCGTCCAGCACGTACAGCGGGGTGCCGAACCGCTCGGCGGCCTCGGCCAGCCCGACCCCGCCGATCAGCAGATCGGCTCCCCGGCCGGGCCGCGCCGTGGCCGGCCAGGGGCCGCCGAGCACGTCGGCGGAGACGGCTCCAGGGGCGGTCCCGGGGGTGGTGGGGACGGGCGGGGCGATGAGCTGGGTCATGGCGGCTGCTCCTCTGGGTGGGCGCGTGGGCGGCGGACGCCCTGACGGGTGTCAGTCCTCGTAGTGCATCGCGAAGCGGCAGTTCGCCGGGCGGGTGCGGTCCCGGTCGGCGGCCGGGGACGGTTCCGGCGGCTCGGGGCGGTCCCGGCGCCAGGCGGCGGGCACCAGGCGGACCGTCCGCTCCAGCGGCTCGTCGACGTCGATGACGGCGGTGACAGTGGTCATGGCGGGGTTCCTCCAGACGACGGCCCGGGCGGCCGCACCCCTCCAGTGGAGACCCTCCGCACACCGACCGCACCCGCCCTTGACGCAGGGCGTACGGCCCGGGGCCCGTCCTTGACGCCTTCCTGACAGCCGTCCGGCGGCCGGCCGGCAGCGGTGTCAGAGCTCCGTCAAGGACGGGGGTTTCGCCGCCAATCCTGTGTCAAGAGCGGCATGTCCCCCGGTTCTCCGGTGGTGGGCTGTCCGCCGTCCCCGCAGCCCCACCCGAACCCGCCGCCCCCGACGAACCGGGGCGGCCCGGAAGGTCCCCCGAGACGATGCGCCGTTCGGCCCTCACCACCCCGGACAACACCCCCGACCAGCAGAACTGGTTCCGCCGCCCGGAGCGCACCGCGGCCCCCGCGCCCGAGCCGCCGCCGAGCCACCGGCCCACCTCGCCGGGCGGCCGCCGCCGGCTGATCACCCGCCGCCAGCTGGCCGAGGCGCTGCCCGCCGCCGTCCGCAAGCTCCACCCGCGCACCATGATGCGCAACCCGGTGATGCTGGTGGTGGAGACGGGCTCCGCGCTCACCACGATCAGCGCCGTCCTCCACCCGGGCGTCTTCGCCTGGGTGATCTCCTTCTGGCTCTGGCTGACCGTGCTGTTCGCCAACCTCGCCGAGGCCGTCGCGGAGAGCCGCGGCAAGGCGCAGGCCGAGTCGCTGCGCCGCGCCCAGTCCGCCACCACCGCCCGGCGGCTGCTGCACTGGCGGGTCGGCACCCGCGACCACCGCCACGAGGTCATCCCCGCCGGGCAGTTGATGGTGCACGACATCGTGCTCGTCCCGGCCGGCGAGGTGGTCCCGCGGGACGGCGAGGTGGTCGAGGGCGTCGCCACGGTCGACGAGTCGGCGATCACCGGGGAGTCGGCTCCCGTCATCCGCGAGTCCGGCGGCGACCGCACCGGCGTCACCGGCGGCACCAGGGTGCTCTCCGACCACCTGGTCGTCCGGGTCACCTCCCGCCCCGGGCAGAGTTTCGTGGACCGGATGATCGCCCTGGTCGAGGGCGCCGACCGGCAGAAGACGCCGAACGAGATCGCGCTCAACATCCTGCTGGCCTCGCTGACCATCGTCTTCCTGCTCTCGGTGGTCTCGCTCCAGCCGATGGCCGTCTACGCGCACGCGCCCCAGACCACCATCGTGCTGGTCGCGTTGATGGTCGCGCTGATCCCGACCACGATCGGCGCGCTGCTCTCCGCGATCGGCATCGCCGGGATGGACCGGCTGGTGCAGCGCAACGTGGTCGCCCTCTCCGGCCGGGCGGTGGAGGCCGCCGGGGACGTGGACGTGCTGCTGCTCGACAAGACCGGCACCATCACCCACGGCAACCGGCGGGCCGTCGCCCTCCACCCGCTGCCCGGAGCGACCACCGAACAGCTCGCCGAGGCCGCCCAGTTGGCCTCCGTCGCGGACGAGACACCGGAGGGGCGGTCACTGGTCGAACTGACGAACCGTCAGTACTGGGTGCCGCCGCGCTCCCCCGGCGAACTCGGCGAGCAGCAGCCCGTACCGTTCACCGCCCACAGCCGGATGAGCGGCGTCGACCTCACCTGGCCGGACGGCACCACCTGCCTGGTCCGCAAGGGCGCGGCGAACGCCGTCGCCCGCTGGGTCGCGGACTCCGGCGGGCGGCTGCCGGCGGAGGCCGAGCCGCTGGTGGACCGGATCGCCGGGGCCGGCGGCACCCCGCTGCTGGTCGCCGTCCACGACCGGCACGGCGCACGGGCGTTGGGCGTGGTCGAGCTCAAGGACGTGGTGAAGGAGGGCATCGCCGAACGCTTCGCCGAGCTGCGGCGGATGGGCATCCGTACCGTCATGGTCACCGGGGACAACCCGCTGACCGCGCGCGCCATCGCCGCCGAGGCCGGGGTGGACGACTTCCTCGCCGAGGCCACCCCGGAGGACAAGCTCGCCCACCTGCGGCGCGAACAGGCCGCCGGGAACATGGTCGCGATGACCGGCGACGGCACCAACGACGCCCCCGCCCTCGCCCAGGCCGACGTCGGCGTCGCGATGAACTCCGGCACCCCGGCCGCCAAGGAGGCCGGCAACATGGTCGACCTCGACTCCAATCCGGCGAAGCTGAGAGAGATCGTCCGGGTGGGCAAGCAACTCCTCATCACCCGGGGCGCGTTGACCACCTTCTCGATCACCAACGACGTGGCCAAGTTCTTCGCGATCATCCCCGCGATGTTCGCGAACGCCTACCCCGGGCTGCACCACCTCAACATCATGGAGCTGCACAGCCCCACCTCGGCGATCGCCTCCGCGATCATCTTCAACGCGCTGATCATCGTCGCCCTGATCCCGCTCGCCCTGCGCGGCGTGCGCTACCAGCCGGCCTCCGCGACCGACCTGCTCCGGCGCAACCTGCGGGTGTACGGACTGGGCGGGCTGGTGCTGCCGTTCCTCGGCATCAAGGCGATCGACCTGATCGTCCAGTTCGTCCCGGGGCTGGGCTGAGCGATCGGCCGGGGGATCCCGACCGGCCCGTCAGAGCGCTGTCAAAATGTGGGCGACCCGCGTCATGGTGGTGTCAGCGGCGGTACGGACGGCTCCGTTCCGGGGTTCACTGGAGACATCCGAAGCAAGGAGTTCCGAACCGGCGGAGCCCGATGGAGAGAGCCGCCGGAGAGACGGAGGCGAACGGCCATGACCGGGACCACCCGAGTGATCGTCGGCCTGAGCGGATCACTGAGCAGTCTGGCCGCCCTCTACCACGCCGTCGGCGAGGCGGCCCGGCACCAGGCGGTGCTGGTGCCCGTGGCCGCCTGGGCCGCCAACGAGCGGGACGGCCTACGGCCGCTCTCCGAACTGGAGCACGCCGCCCGGCGACGCCTCGACGTCGCCTTCGACCAGGCCTACGGCGGCTACCCGTCCGACCTGGTCATCCACCCGCTGGTGGTCAACGCCGAGCCCGGCCCCGCCCTGGTCGGCGCCGTCACCGGCCCGGCGGACCTGCTCGTCCTCGGCGCCGCCACCCGCCGCCGCCTGGACCGCCTGCGGCACGGCTCGGTCGCCCGCCATTGCCGCCACCGGGCCGGCTGCCGGGTGGTCGAGGTCTCGCCCTCGGCCCTCCTCACCCGCCTCGAACTCCCGGCCCGCACCGGCGCGCCACTCCCCCTGCTGGCCCGCTGACAGATCGTCACCGACCTTCTGCTGACGCCCACTTGTGCTACTCCGGGACGCGCAGGTGGGCGCTCAGCCAGCCGAGGGCGGGCGGGATGAGCCGGCCCCAGGTGGTGAAGTTGTGGCCACCGGTGTCGACCGTCTCCTGGTCGACCACCAGCGGCGGACGGGCCGCCGCCGCGAAGGCGCTGGAGTCGGCGTAGGTGCTGCCGTCCTCCTTGCTGTCCGCGAGCAGCACCGCCAGGGGCGGCATCGGCAGGTGGGCCAGGCGCCAGTCGAGGTCGGCCTCGGCGCGGCGCCGCGGGTCGCCCGCGAAGAGGTCGCCCGTCGTGACGTCCTCCGCCGCCTTGAAGTAGCCGGAGAGCGAGACGGCCGCCGGGAAGGTCCGCGGGTGCTCCATGCCCAGCTTGACCGCGCAGTAGCCGCCGGTCGAGTCGCCGACGATCCCCAGGCTGCCGGTGCCGTCCAGCACTCGGTAGGAGGCCCGCAGGTCGGCGGGCACGTCGGTGGTGAAGTAGCGCTGCACCTGCGGCCCGTTCGGGATGTCCTCGCACTCGCTGTCCCGGGGCATGGTCGGCGAGGGCCGCATCAGCACCAGGACGGTCGGCTGCATCGACCCCTTGCGCAGCAGGTCGAGTTCGGCCGCCGGGTAGCGCAGCTTGGTGACCAGGTTGGCGGCGTCGCCGGGGAAGCCGGTCAGCACCAGCACGGCCGGGAAGTGCCGTGCCTCGCCGCCGGGTTGGAAGTACTGCGGCGGCAGGTAGACGTAGCCGTCGGAGCTCAGCCCGGTGGTCACCCCGGGCAGCCGCACCCGGTCGAGCCGCCCGATCCGGGCCGGATCGCGGCCGACCGCCCCCGCGCCGGCGATCTCCGCCGGGCCGAGCACCTGCACGCCGGCCGCGCCCGCACCGGTTCCGCCGCCCGTCCCCGTACCGCCGCCCGTCCCCCGGATCACCCCCGCGCCGTGCTCGCGCCCCAGCAGGTCGGACCAGCTGCTGTAGAACACGAAGTAGTCGTTGACGGCGAGCCCCAGCGTGACCAGCAGGGCCAGCTGGGTGACGGCGATGGTGCCGAGCCGCAGGAACATCGCGGGCCAGCTCCGAACAGCCAGCCGGGGCCAGACCCACAGCGTGCCGAGCACCGTGAACACCGCGAGCAGCGCCATCAGCGCCAGCAGCTTGTGGTTGGTGAGCCCCATCGGCCCCGACCTCCCCTACCGCCGTGGAACCCGGCCGCGGAACCCGGCTGTGGTACCCGGCGCTGTGGAACCCTGCCGCGAAGGCCGGCCGTGGAAGCGGAGCTCCGTACTCAAAGTAGCCGGTCGGACACCTCCGGGCACGCCATCGCGAGCCCGGGTTCCGCAACTTCGACAAGCCTGTCGAAGTTGGCATGCCCAGGCTATGCTGACCCGAAGCCCACCCCTGGTCGGGCCCCTCGCCCCGTCGACGCACGCACCGCCCTGGTGCGCCCGACCGGAAGGAGGTGCGGTCGCAGCCTCCGCCAGACGGCCCACCCGGCCGGCCCTTCCCGATCGGCCAACAAGCCGTCCACATCGCCTTCTTGACGGTCCGTCAATTCTCATCCGCGATTTCACCGCCTGAACCGTGACGCGTTCCCCGGGCCGCCCACCGCCCGTTGTACGGAAGGTGAATCGCCGCGCCCGCCCGAAACCCCCGGCCGCCCCGCCGAGGAAGAGGTTCCGCATGACGACGTCCCGGACCCACCCGCGCCCCGCCGAAGCCGCGGTGCTGCTCACCGTGCTCGGCCTGCTCGTCCTGGAGGAGATCGCCCTCGGCATGGCCGAGGAGGAGGACCGCCCCGTCATCGGCGGCATCCTGATCGGCGCCTCCGGCACCGGCCTCCTGGTGGTCGGCGCGGTCCTGCTCAGCCGCTGGATCGACCTCCGCCGCCCACTCCCGCTGCCCCCACCCGGCCCCAACGGCCGCGAGTACAGCGCCCGCGCCCTCGAAGGCTTCCCGATGGAGGCCGTCCGCCCCATACTGCTCGCCGAGAACGCCCCCCAGCTCGGCCACCTGTACTCCGCCTGGATGCTCGCCCGGGCCGGCCGCCCCGCCCCCTGGATCGCCCGCCGCCTGGCCATCCCCCCGGACGCCGCCCAGCTCCTCGTCGACGCCGCCCGCACGGCGAGACTCGATCAGCGCCGCTGACCAGGCGCCGCACTCGCCTGCGCCACCAGGTACGGCACCAGCCCGCGCTCCGCCAGCGCCGACCGCCAGGCATCCCGCGCCAGCACCAGCTCCCCCGGCCCGTCCGCCGCCTCCCCGGCCTCCGGCCCCCTCGCCCGGGCCGCCCCCAGCAACCCCAGCCCGCCCACCAGCAGACTCACCGCCCCCGCCCCGGCCGACACCCACCCGGCGTCCACCAGCGCGTGCGCCAACACCTCCATGTCCTCGACCAGCCCCAGCACGGAACCCAGCAGCAGGAAGACCACCGCCGCCCCCACCGCGATGATCGGCACCACCACCCCCAGCACCCCCCACCACCCCGACGCCCGCTCCCTGGCCGGCACGTCCACCGGCAGCCGCGCCACCGCATCGGCGTCCGCCCGCAACGCCGCGTACCGCTCGTACTCCGGCGCCGCCGCGGCCAGCACGAACTCCGCGTTCTCCCGCGCCGTCCGCCGCAACCGCTCCACCCCCCGGGCCTCCTCCCCACTCGCCCGCAACGCCGCCCGCACCTCCGGCGCCGAGAGCGCCCGCCCGAGCTCCGTCTCGAAGTCCGCCCGATCCTGCTGCGGCAGCCGAAGCGGCCTGTCCATGCTCGTCCCCGATCGCCGTGCGTAATGTTCTACAGAACTGTAGAACAAGGAGGCACGTTGCAGCAGCCCTGTTCACGGGTGGATTCGGTGCTCAGGAGGGGTCGGCCATGGGCACCCGGGCGAGAGCGTCGCGGATCAGCTCGGCAGGGTCGGGTACGTCGATGCCCCACGCGCGGTACCAGTCGATGATCCGGGCCATCGGATGCCCCGTCCTCAGTGACACCTTCAACAGGTCGGCCAAGGTCATGCCCTCGATCCACAACGATCCGATGGACCCTGACCTGTCGAGATCGAGAAGATCCCACGCCTGCTCCATCGTGAGCCCGGCCGGCAGGTCGTCGGCGGACGGAACGATCCCACGGGACCTCAAGTGGCGAGCCAGCTCTCTCGCATGCAGCTGAAGCGTCCGAGCCGCATCGATCAGACGCGCGAACGGCACAGGGGCACCCAACGGAAGGTCGTCCCAATCCATCGCGCCATCGGGCGAGAAGAGTTCCCTGTCCAGCCGGACCGGGCGCTCCGGCAGGACGATCGGGATATCCGCCCCACAGGCCCTGATCCGCTCGATCACCTCACGGAACGACTCCCCACCGAGTTCCCCGACCATGAAGATCAGGTCGTAGGTCAGCTCGACAGGATCTCCCCGCCACAGATCTGCCAGCTCCCCGATCTCCTGCTCGCCGATCTCCAGATCCTCGACACGGGTATCCACCGGCGCCGCTACCGAAATTCCACTCAAAGCCACCGCAGCCTGGCGGGGGATGACTACGGGCGGGCGGTCGGGGCCGAGACAGAAGACGAAGTCACGAGCGGGAAGCACGCCGAGTCCGGCAGCTCGATCGCGGGCTTGCTTGAGCGTGATGCCGAGACTCCGCCCGAGGTCCACCACCCATTCCCCGTCCGGCTGATCCAGCGTCCACAACCTGGCCCCGAAGGCCTGGTGCCTTGGAGCCAGCACCGCGATGTCGGACGGCATCGCCGGGCGCACATTCCGGAACCGGAGCAACTCCGGGCACAGACTGGACAGTTCCGGGAATGCCCGATCCAGCCCGTGAGCCATCATCCGCCAGAGGAGGACGTGATCCGGCGGATTGCCTGGAAGCATTCCATCAAGGAACCGGTCGGGATGTTCACACCACCTGAGGATTCCCTCGTCCGCCAGGAAGCAGCCCGTGCTACGGGTTTCGTACTCGACCCCACGGAATTCGAATGGACGGCCCTGTCGGATGACTTCGGCGGCCACCAGATCGGCGAGATGGTAGTTCCTCTCCGTTACCTGATGGATCCACTCCATGCTCAACACGACCGAGTCCCCGCTCACGAACTCGTCGACCGCCGGCTCCAGCAGGCCCCGGACCGTCTCCGAAAGGTCACTGATGACACGGCGGCGATCCACGGACAACCTCCTCGGCGACAGGCTGCCGGTGAGGTTCAGAACGACCCCGGACAACCCCCTCGGCGAGATGACCCCGCGGACGACCTCCGGCTCGACCACCAGGCCGTCCACGAGCAGTGCCCCGCCCTGCTCGCACCATGTCACCTGAGCGCCTTCCGGCGCTCCGGCCCACGACGTCGTCAGACCCCACGCACTGAAGCCGAAGGTCTCACCCGGCGGCGCCTGCCGCACTTTCAGAACACCGGGCTCCCATGCGCATTCCCGGACGCCGTCGTGCACCGCCGAGGTGGCGAACTCCGCGACGGCCAGGAGGCGTTCGAGGACGTCGACGCACGACCACGACTCTCCCAGCTCGATGTCGTCGCGCAGGTACAGCCGGACGGTAGTACCCGGCATGCGGCCCTGCTCCGCCCGTTCGGCGATGCGGAAGAGGTGGCTCGGGCCGTAGATCGAGACATCCAGTTGCGGACCCAACTGACCCGAGGCGTCCAGGCGGCAGGTGGTGACCCGGATCTCGTCGGCGAGCATGAAGTAGCTCAGAACGCCGATGCCGAAGCGGCTGTTCGGATACAGCTCGACGGGCGGGTCGACCTTGCGCCACTCGGCGCGTTCGAGCTTGAAGTCCAGCTGCTCCGCGAAGCGGGCGCCGGCGTTGGAGAAGACGCCCCTCAGCTCCTCCTCCCCCATGCCGACGCCGTTGTCCTGGCACTCCAGGTAGGCGCGGCCGTTCTCGTCCACGCCCTGGCGGAACTCGATACGACCGTCGTAGGTGAAGGTCGCGATGGGGTTGGTGCGGTCCAGGTACTCCGTGCGGGCGCGGCGGTAGCGGCAGGCGTCGAGGGCGTTCTGGTAGAGCTCGCGGACGGCCAGGTCCCGGTCACGGTAGAGCTCAACGCCCATCAGCAGGCTGCGGACCCTGCGTTCGTCCATGCGGAAGCGCGCCCAACCGGTGAAAGCGCCGGCGGCGGGGGCGGCTTCGTCCGAGGTGAGGCGGGTGGGAAGTGGGTGTGTCGCGAGGACCCGGCGGACGGCGTGGAGGAGTTCGTCGGCGCGGGCGGTGTACTCGCGCAGCCCTTCGACCACCGCCTCGTGGTGGCACTCGGCTCGCAACACCGGCAGGTCGTAGGGGCCGCCCCACGCGGCCTCGTCCAAGGTCCGACGCAGCTCGGTGAGGTCGACCTCGTGCGGGATGCCGAGGTGTTCGGCCACGATCTCGGGTAACGCCGTCATCTCGATGGCGGTCCCGTACGCCAGCGCGAGCAGCAGGGCCAACCTCGGCTCCCGGACGTGCTGTTCGCCCGGGGCCCGCAGGTGGTCGTCGGTGCTAAGGCCGGCCAGGTAGTCGCGGTTGCCGACGTCGGGGCCTCGACGGAGACCGTGCAGCAGGGCGCAGACGCGCTTGAGGGCGAAGGTCTCGCCGAGGTCGGCGAGCATTGGCAGCTGGTCGACGATCTCCTGGACGCCCTCGGGGTCGGCGAGGTCCTCGTGCTGGTCGAGCCAGCGATGGAAGAGCCACCAGCCGAGTGTTGCGGCAGAGGCGGGTCGGGTTCGGGTGCGGCCCACGAGCAGGTCGTAGGACTCGATGAACTGCTCGTACGCCGCCCGGTCGGGGTCAGGATCAGGTGTGCGCGCGAGGTCAGTTGGACGCACAGAAGCCCGGACCGCTGTCAGGCGCAGCGAGCGGACCCGGTAGAGGAACGGCAGGACGGCCAGCAACGCGGCCTCGGCCGGGTAAAGGTCGAGTCGATCGTCGCCGAGCAGCCAGTCGACTCGTGAAGCGAAACGCACCGCGATCCCCGGGTCCTGCCACGGGTCTTCGGCGAGCACCGTCTCGTCCCGCAGTCGGGCCAGTTCACCGACGGCCTTCAGGGCCACGCACCGGTACGGCTCGGCGTCCCGGTCCTCCCGGATGTGCTTCCAGGCCCGTGACTCGGCAGCGGCCCGCACCCACGCGTCGGCCCCTTCCGGCACCGCCGGGGGCTGACTCCCGCCCACGTAGATGTGTCCGGCCTGCACGACCGTCCCGTGCACCGGGCCGTTCACTGTGTTCGCAGTGTGGTCCACCATCCCTCGTCCCCTCCCCATGTGCAGGGGAACGAGCGTAGGGCAATAGCCCCTCACGCCACGGTCAGAATCCCGCGCATGAAGTGGTGGAACGTACAGAGGTACGAGTACGCACCGGGCTGCGTGGGAGCGGTGAGCGTCGCGCTGCCGCCCGGGGCGATCGGGCCGGTGTCGAAGGTGCCGTCCTGGGCGGTGAGGGTGTGGGCGGTGGTGCCGGTGTTGGTCACGGTGACCGCCGTGCCCGGGCTGAGGGTGAAGTCGGCCGGCTCGAAGGAGAAGTCGCGGATCGTCACCGTCCCCGTGAAGGGGCTGGGCGACGGCGGGGCCGTGGATGGCGACGGCGGCGCGACGGTACTGCTGGTCTCCTCCGGGCCCGGCACCATGAACGAGCTGACGCAGCCGGTCAGTACGGGGCCCGCGGCGAGCAGGAGGGCCGAGGCCCGGAGGAGGGTCCGCATCAGGCGGGGGTGGCGAGCAGCCTGGCCCGCTTGGAGTCGGCGGCGGCCGACGGGGTGGCGCCGATGTTGGAGACGGTGGTGGTCAGGATGGCGTCGACGTCCGGGATCCAGTTGGTGGTCTTGGACTGGACGAGGACCTGCCGGGTCTGCGGCGTGCCGTCGCAGATCACGTCCGCCTCCGCGGTCCGGCTGGAGCCGAAGGCGACGACGGTGTTGTCCTCCGGGTCCTTCTGTTCGACGGAGACGGTGAGCGAGCGGGCCTCGTCCGCGATCGAGCAGAGGTACTCGACCTGTACCCGGACCCGGCCGGGGAGCTTGGGGTCGATGACGGCGTCGCCGAGGGTGACGGTGGTGGGGACCGGCTCGTCGGCCCGGGCCGGTACGGCGGCCCCGGCGGCGCCGGTGAGGCCGGTGAGGGCCGAGGTGAGTACCGTCAGGATGATCCACCGCTGCACTGAAACCTCCGGTCTGAGGACATATGGGCGTACGAACGCATTGCGGCCGACGTTAACCGGCCGGAGATCCACCCGCGCGCCCAACCGTCCGAACGTCATACCAACAGCCCAGCGCCCCGTCCGCAGCCCTCCCCCAGCCGGTCCCAACCGCCCCCACCCGATGGTGTGCGTGAGAAGTCGACCTGGCCGACTTCTCACGCACGCAGGGGGAATGACGTCGGCCCGTGCCCCAGGACGCCTGGGGCACGGGCCAGAAGGGTGCACTCCGCGCAGGTCACGTCGCCAGGTGGTCGAACTCCCCCGCTTTGACGCCGCACAGGAGTGCGCCAAGCGCGCCGGGCGAAGTGGAGAGGACGGTGTCGGGGTCATCGCTCTCACGAATCCGGACAGTGGCGTCGGCAACTGCTGAGACGTAGATGCAGTTGGCGGTGTCGCCGCTGAACGAGGACTTCTGCCAGCTCTGAACGGCCATGGTTCTTCCCGTCTCACATGCTCTGGGCGGTCCGGCGGATCAGGTCGCGGGACGCGTCGGGCTTGAGCGCACTCGCCTCCAGCCGATCCAATACGGCTCGATACTTGATCAGCTGCGGCTCGGTGTCAATGAACTCGAATCGGTCCCCATCGACCTGGACACTGTCCAACCGCGCGACCTCTGCTGCGAAGTACACGATCCCGGCACCGGAACTGGGGTAGCTACCGGTGCCGAACGGGATGACACGAAGATCGATGTGCGGGTGTTCACTCATGGTCAGCAGATATTCGAGCTGATCACGGGCAACCTTGCGGCCCCCAAAGCCCATACGCAAGGCCGTCTCATGGACGACGGCCGACAGCGGCATCGGACGGTCGCCGAAGAGCACCGCCTGTCGCTTGATGCGGTGGGATACCAGGTGCTCCACTTCGGGCGGGGACAACGGCGGGACTACGTCCCGGAACAGGGCACGAGCATGTTCAGGGGTCTGGAGAAGACCAGGGATGTGGACCACTGAGACGATCCGCATCGTCTGCGTGTGGTGTTCGAGTTCCGCCAGGTCGAGCGCTCCGGCCGGGAGGATCTCGCGGTACTCCTCCCACCAGCCACGCGTGCGGCCGCCAGTCATGTGCGTCAGTGCCTCGATCAGGGCGTCGTCCGCGCAGCCGTAGAGACGCGCCAGGGTCCGTACGCGGTCCGCGCTCACCGGGTACCCGCCGGATTCGATGTTGCTGATGCGGGACTGCGGGGTGCCGTGCAGTTCCCCGGCTCGTGTGACCGAGAGTCCCGCCTGCTCGCGCAACCGGCGCAGCTCCGCACCGAGTCGCCGCTGCCGGATGCTCGGCGGAGTCTTGCTGGGCGGCATCCGCTATCTCCTCGCTCTCGACCGCCATCGTCGGCGCCCGTCACCCATGGGAGTGGTAGTGATACAGATTCCTCAAAGGCGGTGGACTACATACTACCGACTGGCTACTTTTGACTCTGCGTCATGGATGCCCGCTGCCGGCGGTGACAGCAGCGCGGCGTCCAACTCCCCTACATGTAGGAGACTTCCATGAGCGCTACGCCCTCGCCAAACTCCCGCCCGGCCACGCTCCGCCCGCCGGTCGAACCGACCTTCGAGCAGGAGCTGTGCGGGCTCGTGCTCGACACCGCACCCCGGCTGTTCGCCGTCGTCCAGGTGTGCGGCAACGACGCTGACGGGTGGGTCGCGGCCTGGGGGCTCGCCGACTCGGACGGCCGGGCCCATGTGATCGCCATCGACGGGCGGACGCGGATGACCCTCCCCTCGCCCGAGCGGGCCGTGCGCCACTTCTCCGGACGGCCGGGCATCACCGCCCGGCTGATCTGGCTCTCCCCGCCGGAGGCCGCCACCGTGAGCCATGCCGCTGCGGCCTGAACCTCCCCCTACTCCCGCTCGACAAAGGCCAGCAGGCGCTCGTTGACCAGCTCGGGCTGCTCCAGGTTGAGTCCATGCCCGGCACGTTCCAGAATCTCCGCCCGCACGCCGGGGATCAGGCGGGTGACCCGCTCCACCACCTGGCGCGGCCGCAGCAGCGCACTGCGCCTACCCACCAGGACGAGCACCGGCAGCTCGATCGACGCCAACTCCTCGTCCGTGAACGGCCGGGCCGGCGGGCGGCCGCCCGGCTTGTAGCTCCGCATGGCGAGCATCAACGGTGCGATCATCTCGCGCGGCGCGCTCAGTGCCGGGTTGGCCAGCAGCCGGCCGACGGCCGGGCGGAGCGGGCGCGGGGCGAGCATGCCGAACAGGCCGCCGACCATGTGGGCGTAGAACCGCGCGGGGACCTTCTCGATCCCGCCCGGGTCGAGCGGCGTGACCGAGGCCAGCCGCTCGGGCGCGTGGATCGCCTGGTTGAGCGCCAGCCAGCCGCCGTACGACACTCCGACCAGGTGGACCCGCTCCAGCCCGAGGCCGGCCAGCACCTCCCCCAGCCAGGCCGCATTCTCCTCCGACCCGGCCGCGACGGCGCGTTGCACGCTGCGGCCCGGGTCGTCCAGGGTGTCGATCGCGTAGACGGGGTGCCGCTCGCCGAGCGCCGCGATCTGCGGGTACCAGTTGGACGGGTGCCCGGCGTGACCGTGCAGCAGCACGATCGGCTCGCCGGTCGTCGCGCCGTAGCGGTGGACGTGGACGCTTCCGTACGCGGTCTCGACGTCGAGTTCCCGGCGCGGGCCCGGCCAGAGTTCCATCGCCCGGTCGTACGCCTCAAGGAACTTCGCCCGAGCCGGCTCGCTGACGAAGTGTCCGACGCTGGTCCTGGTCATGATCCCTCCCTGTTTGATGGTATGGTTGTACCACAAAAATATCCGGAAGGAACCCGATGCCGAAGCTGGTGGATCACGAGGAGCGGCGGGCCCACATCATCGACGCCCTGCTCCGCTCGGCGGCGAACAGCGGCCTGCACTCCGTCACCATGCGGTCGGTGGCCATCGAGGCCGGCGTCTCGGTGCGCCTCGTGCAGTACTACTTCGACACCAAGGAGCAGTTGCTGCTCGCCGCCATGACCCGGCTGACGGCCCGCATGGGCGAACGCGTCCAGCGGCGCGTCCGCGCGAGCGGGGCCACCGACCCGCGCGGCATCATCGAAGCCGTCCTGCTCGAAGCCGTCCCCACCGACGAGGAGAGCCGGGCCTTCCACCTCATCCACACCGAGTACGCGGTGCTCTCCGTCACCGATCCGGCACTCGGCGGGCCCCAGTTCCTCGCCGCGCCCAACGAGATGGAGGCCTTCCTCACCGCCCAGCTGACCGCCGCCCAACAGACCGGAACCGCCGACCCGCAGCTGGACCCCCGCCAGGAGGCCGTCGTCCTCCTCGCCGTCTCCGCCGGCCTCGGCCTCAGCGTCCTCCTCGGCCAGCGAACGGCGGAGGCCGCCACCACCGTCCTGCGCTACCACCTCGGGCGGCTCTTCCCCGGCTAGGAATCTGTCCGGTCGATCACGTGACTCACTAGACTCTCTCCTCATCCTGGAGGGGGTGGCTGAAGCAGTGATGACTCGTGAGTCGGCCCTTGCGATGGTGCAGAAGATCATGGATGGCGACTGCTACAACGACGCCGAGATCGACCGCACGCTGGAGGCACTGGACAGGGGCCTTGGCTGTCCGAGCGGCTACGTCAGCGACTTGATCTACTCGGCCGACGGGCCGGAGCCGACAGCGGCCGAGGTCGTCGAACTGGCCCTGGCCCACCGACCGTTCGCGCTGTGAGAACGACAACCGCTCGGACGTGCTTCAGCCAGTCTTCAGCCAGTGCAGCGCATTGTCACGCGGGCGGGTGAGCCGACGGCCGACGCCCGTACGGGAACCGGTGCCGCTGGCAGGATGGCGGCCATGTCGAACACCAGGCGCGTGAAGCCACCCACCCGTTCCCGGACCGCCCCGGGAACGTCCGTCCACACGATCAAGGTCACCCTGTCCGGCTCCAAGCCCCCGATCTGGCGTCGCCTTCAGGTGCCGTCGGGCACGGATCTGCGGCGGCTGCACGACCTGGTCCAGGCCGCGTTCGGCTGGGAGGACTACCACATGTGGGCCTTCGAGACCGGGCGGGAACGGTACGGCGTCACCGATCGGGACCTGGGGATCCGCAACGCGACGGCGATGCGCCTCGACCAGATCGCCCCCGGCGTCGGCACGCGGTTCCGCTACATCTACGACTTCGGCGACAACTGGGAACACGACATCCTCGTCGAGGCCGTAGGAGACGCCGAACCGGGTGTCTCCTACCCTCACTGCCTCACCGGCCGACGGGCCGGCCCGCCCGAGGACTGCGGCGGGATCTGGGGATACGAGTACCTCGTCGAGGTTCTCACCGACCCCGGCCACGAAGAACACGAGGAACGACTCGAATGGCTCGGCCTCGACTCGGCCGACCAGTTCGACCCCGCCGCGTTCGACCCAGCCGAGATCAACACCGCCCTGGCCGACTACACGACCGTACTCGTCCACGACTGAAACCGGACCGCGCCCAGCCGATCGCGCCCCCAACCCCGCCGGGGGCGATCAAGACCCTCGCAGGATCAACGCGGTGCTGCACCGGTAGTGCTTTGTCAGGTCAGTGCTGGTCTTGGCCTGGGTCAAAGCACTACAAGAGCCTGACTCTTCGACGGGTTGGTCAGTGGACGACGAGCCGGTTCTGTTCTCCGTCGAATATGTCAGCCAGGACGTCGGCCTCCCTCCGGTGCCCTTCGAAGAAACCCCGCCGGTCGACGTGCACGACCAGGATGTCGTGGCTGTCGATCACCTCGGAGATGCCCCGGGTCTCGATCGTGTCCGACCACGCGTTCAGATTCCGGCCGAACCACTCCGGCAGCCCGCAGGGCTCGCTCACCGCGTCCCAGAAGTCGTTCAGTGTCTCGATCCGCCGACCGCGCAGGTCGACTACCAGCTCGCTGTCCGTCATCCCAGCAGGGTAGCGAGCCGACTGCCGGCCAAGAGACACACTCCGACCGAGGAAGCCTCGAGAGTGCTACCGGCCGACGGTGATCGACGGCTGCCCGACGATTGCCGGACCGACCCTGTCGACGTGGTCGTCAGAAGTAGCCGAAGAAGCGGTCCGACCAGGTGGGCCGCTGGATGTACGAGGGCAGTCGGCTCGGCCCGTCGTAGTCGCTCTCCAGTAGTTCCTCGGCAACCACGACATAGCCGAGTTCGACCAGCGCCCGATTGACCCTGGCGAGGTCCTCGCCGTCCAGCTCGCCCTCGGTCCGGGCTTCCTCCGTTCCGCTGAAGGCGCCCGGGTTGTCGGCGCAGACCAGCGCCAGTGAGCCGAACTTGCTGACGCAGACGACGATCCGGGTTCCGCAGACGGTCGCGTCCCCGGGAACGACGACGCGTCCGTACTCGCTGGAGTCCTGGGTGTCCTGCTCGGCCGGGCAGGGAGCAGCGAAGTCGCCTTCGAGCCGAGCCACCAGAGCACCGAAGCGAACCGCGGTCCCGCGACGGTCGTAGCGCTGCGGCCACTCCAGCCACGCCGGATCATCGAGCTCGCGCAGCAGCGCCGGCAGGTCCGCCTCACTCTCGGTCATGCGCTCATCCTGGCGCGGCAGCCACCCGCGGAACAGTCCGGGGCACCGGCACACTCGGCGCTCCCCGACCTCACCCGCCCAGATTCAGTAGCATCAGGGATTCCGATCGTGAAGGAGTGCCGACCGCGTGAGACTCGTCAGCGACCCCGTGTACGGCGAAGTGGATCTGACGGCGTCGGCGGAGGAGCTGAACCGTCTGGCGGACGCGGTGGCCGAGGGCAAGGGGCTTCTCATCTCGACCCCCTCACCGGACGCCGACGCCCTGGCGGGGATCGAGGTGAAGGGGACCGCCGGCCCGGGTGTCCTTGTCCTTCTGGACTCCGAGCGGCAGTTCCTCGTGATCAGCGGTGACTCCGCCGGCCGGGCGGTACTCGCGGACAACCTTCGCGGCATGGCCTCCGCCGAGGACGGCGGCCACCTCCACATCGACTACTTTCCCGGGCACTTCTACCTTGCCGAGGGTTCCCTGCCGCTGGTGGTCAACAGTCCGCACGGCGGCATGCCGACCCGCTGAACCGGCCGTTGGTTGTTCGTGGTGACCGAGGATCCGACCAACGGGATGCCCGCCGGGGCGGTGGTCGCTTCGTCAGTCCTGGAGCCGGCCGAGCAGTCCCCTCCTGAGCGGCGGTAGCGGTCCCGGAGAAAATGGATTGCCTTGGGGGCGGCGCTCACGTTGGCTGGGCAGCATGGCTGAACTGCGTACCGATCGCCTCGTGCTCCGTCGATGGCAAGACTCCGACCTTGAACCGTGGGCGGCTATGAATGCCGATCCTGAGGTTCGGGAGCACTTGGGCGACCTGCTCACCCGCGAACGGAGCGATGCCTCCGTGGCGCGGTTCCAGGCCGAGTTCGACCGGCGAGGCTACGGATGGTGGGCGGTTCAAGTACAGGCCACGGGCGAGTTCATCGGCTTCGCGGGCTTGGACCAGGTGGATGATGACATGCCGTTCACGGGGGTAGAGATCGGTTGGAGGCTCGCTCGCTCGGCCTGGGGCCAGGGTTACGCCACCGAGGCCGCCCTGGCCGGTCTTGCCTTCGGCTTCGAAACGCTTGAACTCCCCGAGATTCTTGCAGTGACGACCGCCACCAACATCCGTTCCCAAGCAGTGATGCGCCGGATCGGCATGACCCGCGACCCGGCTGACGATTTCGACGACCCCACCGCGCCCGAAGGGCCACTGCGCCCGAACGTGCTGTACCGAATCGCGTGTGGTGTGAGGGCCTGACCCGCTCCCTCCTGGTCGGTCGACCTGCGCACACGGACAGGCTCAGCCACCACACCCCCCAACGGTCGCATCGGACGTCTCCGGACATCCAACCGCTCGAACCGCCGATCCGGCGAACCTTCCCGGTCAGTACAACTAGACCAAGGCCCCCTGCTCCGCGGGTTGGCGCGGGACGCCGTGGAACACCTGGCGCGTGTGCCACTGCCGGTGGCGGTCGGCGACCGGGGGGCGGCCTGGTTGCGGGCCGATGAGCGGGCGGCCGGAGAGTGCGAGGACGTGGCGGCGGCTGGCCTCGCTGCGGCCGACGAAGCGGTCGGAGACCAGGATGCGATGGCCCTCACCGAGGCCCAACACGCCCTTGTCGAAGAGCTTGTGGTGCAGTGAGCACAGGCACAGGCCGTTGTCGACCTCGTCCGGCCCGTCGTGCGACCACCAGCGCACGTGCGCGGCCTCCAGCCCGACCGGGCTCGCCCCGAGGGCGCCGTCGTAGCCGCAGAAGGCGCACTGGAACTCGTAGGCGGTGAGTATCAGTTCACGCATCCGCCGGTCGCGCTGACGCCGGGCCGCGGCCTCGGGCCCGCCCACGGCCCCGGTCTCGGCCCGCTCCAGGTCGAGGCCGACCGCCTCGCAGAGGTCGGCGTGCAGGGACGTCGGGAAGTGGGCGTCCAGCAGCACCCGGGCCATCCGGCCCAGCAGGGCCGGCTCCTCGCCGAGCGCGGCCCGCAGCGCGGGCGCGAGCCTGCCGGCGGCCCCGCTCGCCCGGAGGACCCCGACCCCGCTGCCGGGGCTACCCGGCCCCTGGTCGGTGCGGACCTCCCACACCCCGTCGCTGACCAGGTGGTGGAACGGGTAAGCGGGGGTCGTCGGACGCGGCGGGCCGTACTCGACGAGCAGCCGCTTCAGCTCCTCCTCGACCGCGCTGTACCGCAGTTCGCCGCCGGCGTCCCGCTGGTAGCCGCCGAGCGCGTAGAGCAGCAGCAGCGGCTTGTGCGGCGCACGCTCGCCGCCCTTCGTCCAGCGCCTCAGCCGTGCCACCCGATCGAGCCAGTCCATGCCGGCCAGCGTAGTTCGCGGCACGACGAAGGGATCACCCGGGCCGACGGGTCTGCCCCCGGCCCCCCCGAGCCGGTCGAGGTCACTCCGGCCGGAATGCGCTGGCCTCGAGCGTGACGGGTGAGCCACGATGCCCTCTCGTGCCGGTTGAAGGAGGGAGAGTCATGGCCGAGGTGGCTCCGATGGATCTTGTCGTTCTCGCTGACGATGAGGGCAACGGCGTCGGCATCACGGTCCTGGGTCGGCACCCGCGATGGTCCGGCGGGCTTGCCGCCGAGATCGCCGTGGCGACGCCCTTCGTCAGTGGGCGCATCGACCTGGTGCTGTCGGCCTCGAAGTTGGAGGAGTGGGGCCTGGCCCTGGACAGGCTCGATGCCGGCCAGGACATCGAGTGGATGGAGATGGACAGCGGACCGTCCGTCTTCATCCAGCTCACCGGTGAGCGCGGGTGCCCCGAGGTGGTTGTCGAGGACGAGTCGGGCTCGATGGTCACCGTGCGGGTTCCGATCGGCCTGCCGGAAGGGTGGATCGCGGACCACCGCGAACGCCTCCGGAACCTGCTGGACTCCTGGAGCCCGATCCCGTCAGTGTAGGGACGGCAACGGCCCGGCCTGCTGTCGGCCGGAGGCGAGCTGGTCGTACTGGTCGAGGAGTTCGGACGTCGCGGCTTGGTCCGGCGCGACCTCCAGGGCTGCGGCGAGGTGGTGGCGCGGCGGGCGGGGCCGGGTCGAAGGATCGGTGGAATTTTTTTCCGGATCGACCGGATGCCAACCACCCAGCGGCGGCAGGCATTGTCGGCATGCCATCCAAAAGTGCCCACGAGAGCGGCCCGTCCCGCAAAGTTCGGACTTGCGGGCTGGAACGGCGTAGAAATGTGGTGCGCTTCTTTCTGCGGCGATTTCACGAATTCGCAGGTGGAGATGTGTGCTCCGTAGACGAAACCATGGCTCTGACCTGCGGAGATCAGCAATAATTTATATCAATCTGCACTACGCCAACGGCCGGTACAGGACCGTCGCTTAGGAATCAGGAGGCGGTCCACACCCTGCCCGAGCGTGGGTATCCTCGTCACCGGACCCGCAGACGGGCATGAAATGGGCGCCGCCCCCTCGCCGGAACGGCGCCCGTATGCCTCATCGGGTTCGAAATCCGTTATCCGATCCGGAAGGCATTGCCATGCTCTCACAGGAAACACCCGCACCGACCCCGTCCCGGTCCCGGCGACTGCACCTGCGGGTGACCGCCGGCGGTCTCGGCAGCCTGGCGACGGCGGTCGACCTGGGCCTCGGGTGGCGTCTCGTCCGGGCCGGGATGGGCGCGCCCCAGGCCGGGGCGATCTGCTTCGGCCTCCTGGCCGTCCCGGCGCTGGTGGCGCTGACCGCCGTCCTGTGGTCCGCCGACCGACTGGAGGCCTCGCCCCGGAGCTGACCGGGCGAGGACGGTCCGGGCACCCAGTAAATTTACTGGGTGCTCTGACTACCCTCGCCCGGAGGGGAGTTGTCACGGATTACGTGATCCGTGACCTCCCCCGCCCGCCGCACCGCCGCTGCGCCGTGCGCCAGGCGGCGGTGACGGCCTGGCGGGCGGCGGCGGTGGCCTCGGGGATGTCGCCGGGCAGGTGGAGCGGGGCGCCGAGGTGGACGTGCAGGGCGGGGCGGCGTACGGGGGCGGTGGCGAGTCCGGCGAGCTGTTTGGCGGTGCCGCCCGAGCTGAGGCGGCGGGCGCCGCACTGGCCGAGCGGCACCACGGGGGCGCCGGTCGCCGCCGCGAGCCGGGCGAGGCCGGTGCGGAAGGCGCCCGGTTCCGCGTCGCGGGAGTCCCGGTGCTTGGGCAGGCCGCCCTCGCCGTAGATGAGGACGACCCGGCCGGCCGCGAGCGCCGCCGCGGCCGCGTCGAGGGCTTCGGCCGCCCGGGCCGTGCCGCGGTGGACGGGGATGTGCCCGCCGGAGCGCAGCACTCCGCCGAGCACCGGTACCCGCCACAGTCCGGCGGTCGCCATCACCACCGGCTCGGTGCCCAGGCGGCGCAGCGCGGCCAGCACCACGCCGGGGTCGGCGGCCGAGGTGTGGTTGGCCGCGACGACGCTGCCCGGGGCGACCGGGCCGGGTGTCTCGGAGGTGACGGAGAGGCGCCCGAGGACGGGCACCAGGGCGGCGGCGATCCGGCTGAGCATGGCGGGCCCTCCGTGGCCTCCGGCGTCGTGGGACCGCTATCGTCCCGGCACACCGGCCCCGCCCGCCTGAGTAGCGGTACTCAAACGGGACCGGGTGCCGGTCGCCGGGTCAGCCGCGCTGTACGGTGACCCGGTCCACGGCGGTGCCGTCCTCGGTGAGCGAGCGCACCTCCATCCGGGCGGGCCTGCCCGCGACGGCGGGGGTCACGTCGACCGCCACCAGGCAGTAGCCGGTGTACCGGACCCTGGACCAGGTGACCTTGACGGTCTGGTTGTGGCCGCTCCGGTCGGAGACCACCATCGGCACGGGCTTGTCGTTGGCGCTCTCGTGCCCGAGGTAGGTGTCGGCGGCGGGGAAGGAGTAGAGCCCGCCGCCACCGCCGCCCGCGACGACGTAGGTGGTGCCGTCCTTGACCGGGTCGACGGTGTCGCCGGAGGCGACCTTGCGGGTGGGCTTGCCGGCCCGGATGGGGTCGGTCCGCTCGTAGACGTGGTTGTGGCCGCTGAGCACCAGGTCCACCTGGTACTTGTCGAACAGCGGGGCCCAGTCCTGCTGCGCGCCGAGTTCGGCCCCGTTGTCGTGGCAGGTGGAGTACGTGCACTGGTGCAGGTAGACGACGATGAAGTCGATGCCGGTGTCGGCGCGGAGCGCGGCGAGCCGGCTCTCCAGCCACTTCTTCTGCTTGCCCTTGGTGTAGTCGAGGTTGGCGGGGGTGTTGTAGCAGACGTCGTTGCCGTCGAGGCTGATCAGGCCGACGTTCTGGTAGCGCCAGGAGTAGATGCCGGTGGACTGGCTCCAGGCGTTGTCGGGCGTGGTGAAGCGGGCGCGCATGCCGCCGTAGCCGTCGGTCCCGTACCAGGGCTCCATCTCGTGGTTGCCGATCGCCGGCATCCACGGGGTCCGCGCGGCGACGGGTTCGTTCTGTACGAAGAAGGAGTCCCACAGGCGGGCGTCGTACGCGTCGCTGGTCTTGCCGCTGCCGCCGGCGTTGGCGTAGGAGAGGTCGCCCATGTGGAGGTGGAAGGCGGGGTCGAGGCCGGCGATCAGGTTTCCGGTGGCCGCCGCGTTGTACCCGATGCCCTGGTCGCCGAAGGCGGTGAAGGTGAATCCGGCGCCGCGGCCGGGGGCGGGCGCGGTGCGGAAGCTCGCCACGTCGCCGAGCCGGGCGCCCTGGCCGGCCGGGTCGTAGCCCTGGTGGCCGACGACGTAGTAGTAGGTGGTGTCCGGGATCAGCTGGTCCAGCCGCGCGTGCAGGTAGTACTGGGTGACGGTGGTGGGCTTGACGAGGGGCTGGTCCTCGACCGGCTTCTGCCAGGAGAGCTTGCTGACCAGGGCGCGGACCTCGGCGGCGATCGGGGCGCCGTAGTCGCCGGGCTGGACGCCGATGCGGACGAACGGCGCGGTCACCGCGTCCGGCACCTGCCAGGAGACGACGACCTGCTGGGACGGGTCGGCCCCGTAGGCGAGGTGCCGGCCGAAGGGCCGCAGCGCGGACCCGGCGGTCCGCTCGCCCCGGGGCGCGGGGACGGTCGGGGCGGCGGGGGAGGTCGGGGTGACGGGGAGGGTCGGGGTGGCGAGGGCGGTCGGGCGCGGGGCCGCCAGGGCGGTGCCCGGCAGCAGCAGGCCGCCGGCCGCGAGGGCAGCTCCGCCCGCCGCGCCGGCTCGGAGGAGGTCGCGCCGGGAGTGCCGTGGGGTCTCGGTCTCGGACATGACATCAAGTTAGGAAACTTCCCTAACCTTTGACAAGAGGTCCGGCACCACCGGACGTGTTTTCGATTCCCGTTCACGGCAGGCGAGTTGGTACGACAGCGAGGGCCCGCCGCGCACGGGCGGCGCGGCGGGCCCTCGACGACGGGCGCGCTACCGGCGGGCGCCGGCGACCGACGCGCTACCGGCGACCGACCGGTCCTGGGAGTCCTCGCCCTGGTCGTCGTCGTCCCAGCCGTCGCTGCGGTCGCGGTACAGGGTGAAGCGGTCGTACAGCACCGGCGTCGGGAGCGGGGCGGCGGCGGTGGCCGGGACGGAGTGGTAGTAGCTGACGGTGATGGCGGTCCGGCCGCCGGGCACCGACCCCGGGTCGACGTCGAAGACCGCGACGCCGTAGGGGTAGCGGGTGTCCGGGTCGGTGACGGCGGACCAGTGGGCCTTCTCCTTGGCGTCCGGGTCGGCCTTGTAGGTGAGGCGCTGGGTGCGGACGGTGGCCTCGCGGACGCCGTCGGCGTCGGCGGGCAGGTAGACGTCGTCGTGCCCGGCGGTGCCGCCGCCGCCGAGGATCAGGTGGACGGTACCCTGCGAGGTGTCGATCTGCCGCAGGTCGTCGTCGGCGACGGCCGGGGTGAGCAGGCCGCCCGGGGCGGTGCCGCGCACCGGGTGGGTGCGCTCGTAGTCGTGGTCGTGGCCGGCCAGCACGAGGTCGACGCTGTGGCGGTCGAGCAGCGGCAGCAGCTTCTCCCGGATGCCCATGTCGCCGCCGTGGCTCTGGGCGGAGGAGGACATCGCGAACTGGTGCAGGTAGACCACGATCCAGTCCACCGAGCTGCCGCCCCGCGCCCGCGACAACAGCCGGTCCAGCCAGCGGAGTTGGGCACCGTCGCTGTACCCGCTGATGTAGATCGACTGCCCGGTGGCGGGGTCGATGCTGGCGTCGTCCTCGACCGCGATCTCGTTGCCGTCCAGGCTGACGAAGAGCACCGAGCCGATCTGGAAGCCGTAGCAGGTGCCGCAGTGGTCACGCGTGCCGTTGTCCGGCAGCTCGAAGCGGGTCAGGTAGGAGGCGTAGCCGAGCTCCCCGCCACCCGCCTCGACCTCGTGGTTCCCGGGCGTGGGCATCCACGGGCGGTGGGCGGCCGATGCGGACATGTTGTTCATGAACGCGTTCCAGGCCTGCGGCTGGCGCTGCGGGTTGTTGTTGGCGTACGCGAGGTCTCCGTTGAGCAGGTGGAACAGCGGGTCGAACCCCTCGACCTGACGGACCGCCGCCGCGCCGTGGATGGAGGACTTGCTGAACACGTTGTCGCCGGTGCCGAGGTCGCCGAAGCTGGTGAAGCGGAACGCGGCCCGGCCTGGCGCGGGGGCGGTGCGGAAGGTGCCGCGGACCGGCTGGGCGCCGTCGTGCAGCACCTCGTAGACGTACGTGGTGTCGGGCCGCAGGCCGTCCAGGCGGGCATGGTGGGTGAAGGTCTCGACCTTGTTGAGGCCGTCCACGTAGCTGCGGCTGCGCGCGTGCACCGTCCGGCCGGCGCCCTCGCGCGGGGTGCCGATCCGCACCCGGGGACGGTTCACGGACGCCGCCGTCGCCCAGGAGACCGTCATCTCGCGGGAGGGCTCGTCGCCCCACTGGAGGTGGAGCTGCTCCGGACCGGGCGTGCCGGCCACCGCCGGCTGGGTCCACAGCAGGGTGGACGCGGGCAGTGCGGCGAGCGCACCGGCCGCCGCACCGGTGCGAAGGACCGTCCTTCGAGACGTACGGGATGTGCGGGAAGTACGAGAGGGTTGTGCCGCCACTGCCGCCTCCTGGGCTCGGGGAAACGCCGAGGAGGCTCCCAGCCGCACCGCACGGCCGGGTCACGCCCAGCCGTGCGGACGGCGAACGGCAGCCGAACGGCGGGTGGCCGGGAACCCTCGGTGCACGACCTTGTCCCCGGTCGGCCGGGCGGCGCGGGAGCCCCGAGGTCGCGGCGCGCGGGCCGGGGCCGCGACAACGGCTGCCGGTGCCGAAAGCGGGCGGCAGGCGCACCAGCGGCGAGGTGACGAGGCACCAAAGCGACGAAACGGCAAGGCGACGAGGAGTACGGCCGGTCGGCCGCCGACCACCGGGGTGGCCCCGGACCGCCGTGCGGGTGACCCGTCGGACGTGTCGTCCACGGAACGCACCGTCCGGCGTGCATGGGTGGGAGTGCGCCGCCCCCGTGGACGGCGCCGGTCTTGTCCCCGAGTCTGAGAGCCGCCCATGCCTCCCACCGTTCGCCTGCGCCGCATCGTCCCGACCGCGCTCTGCGCCCTCACCGT
This sequence comes from Kitasatospora sp. NPDC001261, assembly GCF_042896795.1. Lineage (NCBI taxonomy): Bacteria > Bacillati > Actinomycetota > Actinomycetes > Kitasatosporales > Streptomycetaceae > Kitasatospora > Kitasatospora sp. NPDC001261. The sequence continues at coordinate 284,233 of NZ_JBIAXP010000004.1, read as the reverse complement.
GGCCCTCGCCGCCCCCGCGGCCCACGCCGCGCCGCCAGGCCGCGACAGCCGGTCCGACCCCGGGAGGGAGGGCGGCGGCTCGTACGACTGGGACCGCGTGGCGGCCTGCGAGAGCAGCGGAAACTGGCGCATCAACAGCGGCAACGGCTACTACGGCGGCCTCCAGTTCGACCAGCCCACCTGGCGGGAGAACGGCGGCCTCGGCTACGCCCCGCGCGCCGACCTCGCCACCCGCGAGCAGCAGATCGCCGTCGCCCAGCTCCTGGCCGAACGTCGCGGCCTCTCCCCCTGGCCCGTGTGCGGCGCCCGCGCCACCCACGGCCAGGGCCGCGACAACGCCCCGCCGCCCCCGGCCCACGCCCACACCCACACCCACGCCGCCCCGGTCGAGTCCGAGGACGGCACCTGGACGGTCCGCGAGAACGACACCCTCGCCGACCTCGCCGAGTCCCTGCGCGTCCCCGGCGGCTGGCCGGCGCTCTACGAGCTCAACCGCGACGCGGTCGGCGAGGACCCGGACCTCATCCATCCCGGACTGGTCCTCGAACTCCCCTCCTAGGACCGGTCGAACCCGACCGCCGCCCGCGCCCGCCCAGGCGCGGGCGGCGGTCCGTCGTTCCGCCCCGGACACGCCGCCGGCCCGTCCGCTCACCAGGAGCGGACGGGCCGGGGCGGACGGACCGGGGCGTAGGGGCCGCAGCGTACGGGCCTCGCAGCGGAAGCAGGCCGTCAGCCGACGTGGACGCGCGGGCGGCGCGAGCGGTCCGGCTCGGCCTCGCGCAGCACCTCGCGGGTGACGGGGGCGACCTCGCCCTGTCCGAACAGGAAGAACCGCAGGAACTGGGCGAAAGGGCTGCCCTCGGTCCACTCGAAGTAGAGGTGCGGCTGCTGCCCGGTGCGGTCCCGGATGTTGAGCGCCAGTGCGGCGAGCGCGTTCGGGATGCTGGAGCTCTCCAGGGTGAGCACCCGGTAGCGGCCGTGCAGCACCTCGCCGCGCACGGTCAGCGCGGCCTCGAAGTCGGAGGCGTCGCGGACGGTCACCTCGACGAAGACCAGGTCGTCCTCGCCGGGGATGTCGTTGTCGGCGCGGATCTGGTGGATCTTGTCGCGGTACTCGGCGAGGTCCCGGCTGTTCGGCTCGTTGGCGATCAGCCGCAGCGGCCGGTGGGCGTAGTCCCTGATGAAACGTTCCGCCACGTCGTCCAGGGCGACGCTGGTGACACGCAGCTCGAAGGCGCGGCGCAGCCGGGAGAGCAGCGAGACCAGGACGATCCCGGCGATGAAGCAGGCGCCGATCTTCAGGCCGTCCGGCCGCTCCAGGCAGTTCAGCACGGTGGTGTAGAGGAAGATCGCCGCGATGACCGCGAAGGCGACGGTCCAGCCGCGCTCGCGCTTCTTGTGCGCGGCGATGGTCACCGCGATGGCGGCGGAGCTGATCAGCACCAGCACGCCGGTCGCGTACGCGCCGCCCTGGGCGTCCACGTCGGCGTCGAAGATCCAGGTGACCAGGAAGCCGATCAGGGTCAGCACGATCACCATCGGCCGCACCGCGCGGGCCCAGTGCGGGGCCATGCCGTAGCGCGGCAGGTAGCGGGGCAGCAGGTTGAGCATGCCCGCCATGGCGGAGGCGCCGGCGAACCAGAGGATCGCGATGGTGGAGAGGTCGTAGACGCTGCCGAAGGCGCCGCCGAGGTACTCGTGGGCCAGGTACGCCAGGGCGCGGCCGTTGGCGTCGCCGCCGGCCTTGAACTGGTCGGCCGGGATGAGCAGCGTGGTGATGAAGCTGGTGGCGATCAGGAAGCAGCTCATGATCACGGCGGCGGTGGTCAGCAGCTTGCGGGTGCCGCGGATCCGGCCGGCCGGGTTCGCCTCGGTGTCGTCGGGGTCGCCCTTGATGTGCGGCATCACGGCGACGCCGGTCTCGAAGCCGGACAGGCCGAGCGCCAGCTTCGGGAAGGTCACCAGGGCCACGCCGACCATGACGATCGGGTTGCCGTGCTGGGCGGTCAGCGCGTCCGTCCAGTCGGTGACCACGTGCGGCGCCGAGACGATCTTCCAGAGGCCGACGGCCACCACGACCACGTTCAGCACCAGGTACGTCCCGACCAGGAAGACCGCCAGGCCGATCGCCTCGCTGAAGCCCTTGAGGAAGACCGCGCCGAGCAGGGCCACCAGGACCAGCGTGATCACCACCTGCTTGCCGCCGAGGAAGCCGGTCAGGTGCGGGTTCTCCACCAGGTGCGCGCTCGCGTCGGCGGCGGACAGCGTGATGGTGATCAGGAAGTCCGTCGCCGCGAAGCCGAGCAGCGCGAGGACGAACAGCTTGCCCTTCCAGAACGACAGCAGCCGCTCCAGCATCGCGATCGAGCCCTCGCCGCGCGGGCTCTCCTTGGCCACCCGCCGGTAGACCGGCAGCGCGCCCAGCAGGGTGACCACCACCAGCACGATGGTGGCGATCGGCGACAGCACGCCCGCGGCCAGGGCGGCGATGCCCGGCTGGTAGCCGAGCGTCGAGAAGTAGTCCAGGCCGGTCAGGCACATCACCCGCCACCAGCGCTGGCCGGCGGGCGTGCCGTGCGCGGCGGAGTCCCCCGCCGCCGCGCCCCCGGTCGGCGCCTCCGGGGCGCCCTCGTCGGCGGACTGCCGCGCGGGCTTCTCCGCGGTCACGTCCTCCAGCAGCCAGCTGCGGAGGCGTATTCGCGCCGACGGCGCGTCCGACTCCGCCGTCTCCGTCGAACCCGACGAAACCACCTTGCACCTCTTGTTTAAAGACCCCGTAAAAACGCCGTCGGGCGACGGCAGTGCGTCAGGCTATGCGACCGGCGTTAAGGATCCGCTACCGGGCCGCGTTAAGAAATCGTCATGACGCCGCAGGTCGGTGCCGGTGGCACGCCGGAGTGCGCCGGGTGCCGGAGACGGCGGGACCCCGAACCGCCGGAGCGGTTCGGGGTCTTTTCGGGGTGGAACCCGGGCACTTTCGCGCGGGGGGGGAGTCCGCGATCAGGCCCGGTAGCCGAGGACGGTCATCATGCCCGTCTCCGCGTGGTAGACGTTGTGGCAGTGCACCATCCACAGGCCCGGGTTGTCGGCGTCGAAGTCGACGGCCAGGGTCGTGCCCGGCAGCACCACCGCGGTGTCCTTGCGCGGGCCGTCCCCGGGCAGCGCGAAACTGTGACCGTGCAGGTGGACGGGGTGCCACATGGCGGTGCTGTTGCGGAACTCCAGCCGCACCCGCTCGCCCGCCGCCACCGGGTAGCGCTGCGCCGGGTCGTACCGGCGGCCGTTGAACGCCCAGTCGGCCTTCGCCATCCCGCCGGTGAGCTCCAGCCTCACCGTGCGGTCCGGCGTCTTGGCCGGCAGCCGGACGTCCGGGGCGGCCCTGAGCTGCCCCGCGGTGACCAGCCGGCCGTCCAGCTCGGCCGGGCGGACGGCGGCGTCGGGCGCGGCGCCGCCGCCGGTGCGCAGCACGGCCAGGGCGGTGGCGTTCTTGCCCTCCGCCAGCGCGGTGAGCGGGAAGGCGCCGTCCTTGGCGGTCACCAGCACGTCGTAGCGCTCGCCCATGCCGAGCAGCAGCGCCTGGGTGGTGGCCGGTTCGACCGGGAAGCCGTCGGTGTGGGTGACGGTCAGCTCGTGGCCGCCGAGGGCGACCCGGTAGGCGGTGTCGCCGCCCGCGTTGACCAGCCGGATCCGGATCCGGTCGCCGGGCTTGGCGGTGAAGGTCTCGGGCGCGGTCGCGAGCCTGCCGTTGACCAGGTGGAACGGGTACGCGACGTCACCGGCGTCGCCTCCCAGCAGCTGGCTCTGAGCGCCCATCAGCATCCGGGACGGGCCTGCGGCGTTCGGGGTGCCGCCCGGGGCGCTGCCCGTCCCAGTCATCCCCGCCATGTCGTGGCCCGGCATCCCCGTCATCCCCGGCATGTCGTGGCCGGAGCCGCCCGAGTGGTCCATCCCGCCCATGCCCCGGGCGAGTTCGGCGAGGACGGCGTCCGGGGTGCTGCCGTCGACACCGTCCACCCAGTCGTCCAGGACGACGACCCACTCCTTGTCGTAGGCCAGCGGCTCCCTGGGGTCCTCCACGATCAGCGGGGCGTACAGGCCGCGGTCCTGCTGGACGCCGGAGTGCGGGTGGAACCAGTACGTGCCCGGGTGGGCGAGCGCGAAGCGGTACTCGAAGGAGGCGCCGGGCCGGACGTCGGCCTGGGTCACGCCCGGCACGCCGTCCATGTCGTTGCGCAGCGCGAGGCCGTGCCAGTGCAGCGTGGTGGGCTGCGGCAGGTGGTTGGCGAGGGTGACGGCGAGCGTGTCGCCGAGGGTGGCGCGCACCTCCTGGCCGGGCAGGCGGTCGCCGTACGCCCAGCTGCGGACGGTGCGGCCGCCGAGGTCCAGGGTGGTCTCGGTGGCGGTGAGCGCGACCTTCCGCTCCGGGCCGGGGTTGCGCCGGGCCTCGGCGGCGGCGACCTCGGGGCCGTTCGGGGCGAGGTAGCCGGCCGGGGCGGCGGCTCCGGTCGTGCCGCTCGTGGGGCCGTGGTCCATGGACCCGTGGTCCATGCCCTTCATGGAGCCGGAGGAGCAGGCGGTGAGCAGGCCGGTCCCGGCGGCGGCGAGCGCGGCGCCGAGGACGGTACGACGGGGGGGTGTGCGCATGGCGGAGTGCACCTCGTGCGGTGTGTGGGTGTGCAGGACGTCGCGTCGGCCGTTCCGTGCGCGGGCGCTGCGGGGCGCGAGCGGGCGCGTGGACGTGCGCGCGGGCGCTCCAGGGCGGGCGCGGGCACGGGACGGCGGGCGCGCGCCTACTGGCGCAGCACCGAAAGCCGGGTGAGGAGTATCCGCCCGCCCCCGGGCGGGGGCAGCGCGCGGACGGCCCGCAGCAGTCGGGCCCGTACCTCGGCGGCGGCGTCGCCGCTGCGGCGCAGCAGCGGGCCGGCGAGGAGCAGCACCAGGGTCCAGCCCGCCAGGACGGCGAGGCAGACCGCCATCGGGTCCATGCCGCCGGCGATGGTCGGGTCGACGGCGGAGGCGGCCAAGATGGCGGGGTCGACGGCGGAGGCGGCCTCCATGGGCGCGGCGGCCGGGCCGTGGTGGACGGCGGCCGCGGGGTGCGCCGGGTGCACGGCCGAGGCGTGCGTCCCCGCTCCCTCGTGCCCGCCGGAACCACCGTGTCCGCCGTACCCGCCGGAACCACCGTGCCCGCCGCCCGGATGACCGAGCGTGTGCATCGTCACGATGCCGAACAGCAGCGCGGCGAGCAGCAGCAGGCGCGGCGCCCACGGCACCGGCGGACCGAACGGCCGTGACCGCACCATCCTCCGCCTCCTGTCCCCAGCCACTGCCATGTACCCCGGCAGGGTATCCCGACCGCACACCGCGGACCGAGCCGGGGCGCACCCCCGCAGGGGGCTACTCCCGCCCCAGCACCGCGGCCGCCACGTGCTCGCGGAACCAGCGGTGCCCCGGATCGGCCGAGTTGCGCGGGTGCCAGGCCATCCCCAGCTCCAGCGGGGCGAGTTCCAGCGGGATCGGGAAGGTGCGCAGGCCCAGCGCGGCGACGGTGTCCGGCAGCCAGTCCTCGGGGACGAGGGTGACCAGGTCGCTGTCCCGGGCGAGCAGCATCGCGCCGGTGTGGCTGGGCACGACCACCGCCACCCGGCGCCGGAGCCCGAGTTCGGCGAGCCCGGCGTCGATCGGGCCGAGCCGTTTGCCGCGCCGGGAGACGCCGATGTGGTCGGCGGCGGCGAACCGGCGGGCGGTGATCCGGCGGCCGTCGAACAGCGGATGGCCCGCCCGGGCGAGGCCGACCAGGGGGACGCGGAGGAGCTGCCGGGTGCGGACCTCCGTGTCCAGGTGGCCGAGCACGCCCAGCTCGACGTCCACCAGCCCCTGCCGCAGCGCCGGCCCGTCCTCCAGCGCCTCCGGCAGGAAGACCACGTCCACCCGCGGGGCCTCCGCCCGGACCCGCTCGACGAGGGCGCCCGCCGTCCGTACCAGCATCAGTTCGCCGGCCTGCAGCGTGAAGGTGCGGTCGAGGTGGACGGGGTCGAAGCCGGCGCCAGGGCGCAGCACGCTGTCGCAACCGCGCAGCAACGCGCCGACCTCCTCCCGCAGTTCGAGTGCCCGCGGGGTCGGGACGAGGCCCTGCCCGGCGCGCACCAGCAGCGGGTCCTCGACGGCGCGGCGCAGCCGGGCCAGCATCCGGCTGACGGCCGCCGGCGAGGTGCCGAGCCGCTCGGCGGCGCGGGTCACGCTGTTCTCCTGGAGCAGGGCGTCCAGCGCCCGCAGCAGGTTGAGATCCATCGGCCGTCCGCTCCTGACCTGGGTCTTTGCATTCTGGGCAACTATCCGATGCCGATCCTTGCATGGCTCCCGCCGCGGCTGCCGACGACAGTGGAAACGACCGCGAAACCGCGAAGCCCTCCCCGAGGAGTCCTCATGTCGCAGCCCTCCCGTACCGACCGCACCGAGCGTGCCGACCGCTCCGACCGCACCGGCGACGTCCTCGCCGTCGTCAGCCAGAGCGGCTCGAACATCCTGTTCTTCGACGCCGCCACCGACCGGCACCTCGACACCGTCCGGGTCCTCGCCCAACCGCACGAGCTCTGCTTCGACCCGACCCGGCGGCTGCTCTGGTGCACCAGCGCCTACCACTCGGGCTACTACGGCGCCAACAGCGGCCGCCGCACCGAGGTGACCGTCATCGACGCCGACACCCGGCGGGTCGTCGACGTGGTCGACCTCGCCCCCGAACACGGCCCGCACGGACTGGCCCTGGACACCGCCCGCGGCCGGCTGTACGTCAGCGTGGAGGGCGGCCCGGACCGGCCCGGCGGCGTCGTGGTCATCGACACCGGGACCCGTCGCCCGCTCGGCCGGATCGACACCGAGGCGCCCGGTCCGCACTGGTTCGCCATCACCCCGGACGGCCGGACCGGCTTCGCCACCAACAAGGAGGCGCCCTTCGTCTCGGTCGTCGACCTCGACCGGGGCGTGCTGACCGCCAAGGTCGAGGTTCCCGGCAGCGAGGGCCTGGCCGCCTCCCCCGACGGCGCCCGGGTCTACGCCGCCGGCCCGTACCTCTCGACCACCACCACGCCCGCCCCGACCCCCGGCATCCGCGTCATCGACGTCGCGACCGCCTCCGTCACGGAGGTCCTCCCGACGGACTCCCCCGCCCTGCCGGTCCACCTCACCCCGACCGGCAGGCTGCTGGCCGGCGAGGTGCGCAGCGTCCCCGACGGCTCCCCGCTGGGGCGCCAACTCCCCGGCCGTCTCACGGTCTTCGCCGCCGACGGCCACCAGCGGCTCGGCTCCGTCGAGGTGGGCCTCTTCCCGCTCACCGTCACCTCCTCCCCCGACGGCCGCCTCGCCTACGTCTCCTGCGCCGTCTCCTCCACCGTCGACGTCATCGACCTGGCGGCGCTGGAGCCGGTGGCCCGACTGGAGGTCCCCCGGCTCGGCGAGGCGGGCGCGCACGGTCTGGCGTACCTGCCCAGCCCCGCCTGAATCCCGGGACGGACCACGGGAGTTCGAGGACCAGGGACTACGAGGCGGCTGTCAGGATGCGGCCGTCGGCGCCCACGGTCAGGTCGAGGCGCACCGCCGGCTGCCCCGCGGCCGTACCCTCGCGGCGGTAACCAAGCGTGCGGGCAGCGCCGTTCGGGCCGGCGGGGGTGACGGTCGGGGTCAGGCCGGCGATCCGGTCGGCGAACCAGGTGTCGGCGAAGGCCCGGCCGGCGGCGACGACCTGCTCCGGGGTGAGGGCGGGCGAGCCGGCCGCGTCGGCTGAGGGCGTGGCGGCGGCGACGGCGAGCAGACGGCCGCTGGGCTGCTCGATCCGGAGGTCGCCGCGGTCGGTGCTGACGTCCATGATCTGCTGGGTGAGCCCGGGGTCGGCGGTGGTCGTGGTGGTGTCCACCAGCGTGCGCGGGCCGAACACGCCCTCCGCCACCCGCTGCGCCGTCGCGATGTCGTCGGACGGCGGAGCGAAGAGGCCCGGCGAGTCCCGGTACGTGCGGATCCCGAAGTGGACCACCAGCCCCGCCCCCGCCAGCCCGACGGCGCCCAGCACCAGCCCGTGGACGAGGTCCCGGCGCAGCCTGGGCAGCCCGCGCCGCCGCGCCAACAGCCAGCCGGCGGCGAGCAGCGTCCCCAGCAGCGCGCCGGCCGCGTTGTCGACGAAGTCCGCACCGTCGCAGGCGCGTCCGGTCCCGAGCAGGGTCTGGACGACCTCGGTGACGGCGGACAGCACCGCGCAGCCCGCGAGCACGGTGACCGGCCGTCGGAAGAGCAGCACGCCGAAGAACGCCAGCGGCAGGTAGAGCGCGATGTTCATCAGCCCCTGCTGCGCCGTCGCGTCGGCCCACATGCCGGGCCCGATCGTGCAACTCGGCGGCCCCGAGTACCCGGTGGCCGTCGGTGTCAGCGTCACCGCCAGTTCGCCCGCCAGGCTCAGTCCCCACAGCACCGCCGTCGGGACCGCCATGCCTCTCCGGCGGGCCCACCGGGCGGTTCCGAGGGCGAGCGCCGACCCGAGGACGGCGAACACGAGCAGGAGGGCGGGGACGGCCGAGTAGCTTGCTTCGATCATCAGGTCTTCCGGGTCAAGGGTAGGCAAAGGAACGCTACCCCAGCCGTGGCACCGGCCTGCTCCGGCCCCGGACCCACCCTCAGGTCCCTCGCGAGACCGAGCCGTCCACGCGAGGGACCTGCACGTATTCCCTCCCGGGGGCGGCCGCCGGCTGTCCGCATCGCGGAACGCGGGACGGCGGCGGGCTGACACCTTCCGCCTGACCGAAACCTGCCAAGTCGACTGCCGCGCAGCTCATCCGGGGTCGGCGCGACGTCCCCTTCCTGGCCCGAAGCTGCCACGCGTTTGGTGTCACCCTGAACCCGTGTGAGCGCACCGGGGCCCGTGCGAATCTTGGGACCACCGAGGCCGCGGACGAACGAGAGCGGCCCGAAACCCCCCAGGATTCGGAGGACTTCCCCATGTTCACCTCCGCGCGTTCCCGCGGCCCCGTACGCCGGACGACGACCGGGCTCACCACCGCGCCGGTCGCCCCGCTTCCCTTCCGCCCGCTCCCGCAGGCCTTCCCGGCCGCGGTGGGCAGCGGCTTCTCCTGGGGCTGACCGGCCGGTTCCCCCCCAGAGCTCCCAGGACTTCCGGTGCACCTCGTCGGCGTGCTGCTGACCGCCGCGACAGGCGGGTCGGCGGGCACCCGGCCGACCGTCGGGGCCGTGCTCTCGGCCCTGGACAGCGTCACGTCCGCCCGCGACGGCGTCGAGCACCTCCACGTCCACATCACCCCCCGGGGTGTCCGGTTGACCTTCTACCTCGCCGGCTGCGACCTGACCGACGCCGTCGGCCGCGCCATCGCGATCGCCCACCGGGCCGTCGCCGGCCCGACGGCGCTCGCCCGGTTCGCCGTCACGGACTTCAACGTGCTCGACCGGCCCGCCGGCCCGCGGCGCGACACCCACTGACGGCCGCTGACGACCGCTCACGGCCGCTCACGCCCGTCCACGACCGCCGACAGGGCCCACGGACGGCCGCTGACGCCCGCCCGGACGGCACCGCGGCCGCTCCCCCAACGGTGGCTCCCCCCACGGCCGTTGCCTCTCCCCGGCCGCCTCCTCCTGAAGTCGCTCGACCGCCATTGGAGACTCATGCGCATCACATCCGTCGGCCACGCCGGCCTGCTCGTGGAGACCAGTGCCGGGCGCATCCTCTGCGACCCCTGGTTCAATCCGGCGTTCTTCGCCTCGTGGTTCCCGTTCCCCGACAACGAGGCGATGGACACCGCCCAACTGCACACCGCGGAGTACCTGTACGTCTCCCACCTTCACCACGACCACTTCGACGCCGAGTGGCTGCGGACCCGGATGTCCAAGGACACCGTGGTGCTGCTGCCGGACTACCCGGTCCGCGACCTGCGGACGTCCCTGGAGGGCCTCGGCTTCCGCCACTTCGTCCAGACCCGGGACCTCGAACCGACGCAACTGGACGGCGGCGTCCAGGTGATGGTCAACGCGCTCACCTCGCCGACCGACGGCCCGATCGGCGACTCCGCGATCCTCATCGACGACAACGGCACCCGGATCCTCAACCAGAACGACGCCCGCCCGGTCGACGAGCCCCGGATCAGGTCCTTCGGGCCGCTCGCCGGGCACTTCCTCCAGTACTCCGGGGCGATCTGGTACCCGATGGTGTACGACTTCCCCGCCCGGATGAAGCAGACCGTCGGCCGCCGCAAGCGCCGCAACGGCATGGCCCGCGCCCTGAACTACGTCGAGCAGTACGGCGCCGAGCACGTCTTCCCGTTCGCCGGGCCGCCCTGCTTCCTGGACGAGGAGCTCTTCCACCTCAACGACCTGGACGGCGACGACGCCAACATCTTCCCCGACCAGTGGGTCTTCCTCGACTTCCTCCGCGAGCGCGGGGTGACCAACACCCACCTCCTCCTGCCGGGCACCGTGGCCGAGTTGGGCCCGGACCGCAGCTGCCGGCTGGAGCAGGTCGACGAGCGGACGGTCGCCCGGATCCGCGACGACCGCACCGGCTACCTGCGCGAGTACCAGGCCCGCCGGGCCGACCGGATCCGCGCGGAGAAGGCCGGCTGGCCGACCACCCGCACCGACCTGCTGACCGGCCTGCGGGAGTGGGTGGAGCCGCTGCTGCAGTACGCCGACCGCACCTGCGAGGGCATCAACGGCCGGGTCCTGGTCGAGGTGGTGGACACCCCGGACGCGACCGGAGCCGAGGAGGGGGCCGACGGCGGGACCGGAGCCGGGGCCGCACCCACCGAGCAGATCCTGTTCGACTTCCTGGACCGCCGGGTGGCCCGCTGGGCGGGCGAGGAGTGCCGCTACCGCTTCGAGCTGCCCCGGCCGCTGGTGGAGCGGATGGTCGCCGAGCGCTGCCCCGACTGGGCGAACGAGCTGTTCCTGTCCTGCCGCTTCAAGGCCGCCCGCAAGGGGCCCTTCAACGAGTTCGTGACCACCTTCTTCGCCTCTCTCTCGACCGAGCGGATGGCCTATGTCGAGGGCTACTACGCGGAGTTGAGCCAGACCGAGGAGCGCGCCCGGGCCGGCGACCACGTCGTCCAGCGGCTCTGCCCCCACCTCAAGGCGGACCTGGTCCGGTTCGGCTCCCACCGGGACGGCATCCTCACCTGCCGCCTGCACGACTGGGAGTTCGACCTGGCCACCGGCCGCTGCCTGACCAGTGACGACCGGAAGATCATCAGCGAGGCGCGGGTCAACCCGTCCGACGATGACCCGGACCTGCCCGAGATCCCCGCGGCCTGAACAGGACAGACATGACCCTTCCCCTGGTGTCGGTGGTCATCCCGCTCTACAACGACGCCCGCACACTGCCCGCCTGCCTGGACGCGGTGACCGCCCAGACCTACCCCAACCTCGAGATCGTCGTGGTCGACGACGCCAGCACCGACGACTCCGCCCTGGTGGCGGAGAAGTACCCGTGCCGACTGGTCCGCCAGGAGCGCAACGCGGGGCCCGCCGAGACCCGCAACCGCGGCGCCCGGGAGGCCCGCGGCGAGATCGTGTTCTTCCTGGACGCCGACGTCGGCCTCTCCCCGACCTCGGTCGCCGCCGCGGTGGAGCGCCTCGCCGCCGACCCGGAGACCGGGTCGGTGTGCGGCATCACCGCCAAGGAGCCGCTGCTGCCGACCACCCGGGTCGGGGACTACCGGATCCTCCAGTCGTACTACTGGCGGATCAGCTCCGAGGGCACCGTCACCCCCTGGTTCTCGGCCCTGGCGGCCATCCGCCGGTCGCTGTTCCTGGACTCCGGCGGGCTCAACCCGGCCCTGCGCCAGACCGAGGAGATCGACTTCGGCGTACGGCTGTCGGCCACCCACCGGATCGAGCTCAGCTCCGCGGTGGTCGGGCGGCACAACGACGAGGAGCAGCTGTCCGGGCTGGTCCGCAAGCTGTTCCGCCGGGCGCGCCTGCGGGTGCCGCTCTACGTGGACCACCGGGGCTTCATGCGCGGGTTCGAGACCCGCTCCCGGGCCGTCGCCGCGCTCGCCGCGGCCGGCGCGGTCGCCTCGCTGCCGCTGGCCCTGGTGTCCCGCCGGACGCTGCCCGCCACCGCCGCCCTGGCGGCCGGCGCCGTGCTCGCCGACCGCGGCTTCCACGCCTTCCTGGTCCGCGAGCGCGGGGTCCCGACGGCGGTCGCGTACACCGCCCTGCACTTCGCGGCGGGCACCGCGGTGACGGCGGGCGCGGCGGTCGGGGCCGGCCAGTGGCTGCTGAGCCCGCGGTTCCGGCGGCTGTACCGGCGCCAGGAGCCGCCGGCGGGCGCCGCCCGTCCGCCGCTCGCCGGTGCCCCCGGCCCGACCACCCCGCCGGCAGGCCGCCCGTGACCACCGACAGCCCCGTGACGCCCGACGGCCCCCGCCCCACCGCCCGACCCCAGCGCGTACTGCTCACCGGCGCGGCCGGCTTCCTCGGCAGCGCCCTGGTCCGACGGCTCGGCAGCTCGCCCGTCCACCGGGTGGTCGCCCTCGACCGCCGCCCGCTGCCGCCCGGACTCGCCGCCCTGCCCTCCGTGGAGGCGGTGGTCGGCGACGTCCGGGACCGCACCCTGCTCGGCCGGCTGGCGGCCGAGGCGGACGTGGTGGTGCACGGCGCCGCCGCCCTGCCGAGCCACCCGGCGGCGGAGATCCGCTCGGTGGACGTCGACGGCACCCGCACCGTCCTGGACGCCGCCCGGCGGGCCGGGACCGACCGGGTGCTGCACATCTCCTCCACCGCGGTGTACGGCCTGCCGGAGCGCACGCCGACCCCGGAGACCCACCCGCTGGTCCCGGTCGACCCGTACAACGCCGCGAAGATCGCGGCCGAGCGGCTGTGCGCCGACTACCGCGACCGGGGCATGTGCGTGCCCGTCCTGCGCCCGAAGACCTTCATCGGCCCGGGCCGGCTGGGCGTCTTCGCGATGCTCTTCGACTGGGCGCTCGACGGCCGGGGCTTCCCCGTCCTCGGCGGCGGCCACACCCTCAACCAGATGCTGGACGTCGAGGACCTCTGCGACCTGGTGACCGCGGTGCTGACCCTGCCGGGCGAGCGGGTCAACCGGGAGTTCAACGTCGGCGCGGCCGAGTACGGCTCGTTCCGCGAGGACTGCCAGGTCGTCCTGGACCTCGCCGGCCACGGCAAGCGGGTCGTCCCGCTGCCGCTCGGCCCGGCGAAGGCCGCTCTGCGGACGCTGGCCGCGCTGCGGCTGTCCCCGGTCTACGGACGCCTCGTCCAGAAGCTCACCCGGGACTCCTGCGTCGACATCACCGACGCCCGCGAGGTGCTCGGTTTCACCCCCCGCCACTCCAACGCGACCGCCATCGAGCGCAGCTTCACCTGGTACCGCGCGAACCGGTCCGCCGTGGCCGGCACCACCGGCCGGACGCACTCCGACCGCTGGCGCGAGGGTGCCCTGCGCACGGTCAAGGTCCTCTTCTGACAGCAGCGAAGGGAACGGAAGTGAGTACTGCGAGCGAGTACCGCAAGGGCCTCGTCGGCCCGCCGGTGCATCCGCCCGACGGGGCCACCGGCCCCCCGCCCGCCGACCTGCCCGAGGAGCCCGGCGGGTCCGGGCTGCCCGGGGAGCCCCGGCGCGGCTCGCTGGTGCGCGGCCTGCTCCGGCTGGTCAGACCGTTCCAGTGGCCGAAGAACGCGGTCGTCCTGGTGCTGCCCCTGCTGGCGTCCGGCGCCTCGCCGTGGCCGGCCGTCGCCGACGCCCTGCCCGTCCTGGTCCTGTTCGTCCTCGCGTCCTCGGCCACCTACGTCGTCAACGACCTCGCCGACCGGGAGCGGGACCGCCGCCACCCGGTCAAACGCCACCGCCCGATCGCCTCCGGGGCCGTCCCGGTCCCGGTCGCGATCGTGCTCGGCGCCGTCCTCTACCTCGCCCTGCTGGCCGGCTCGGCGGCCGCGGGGGCCGCCGCCGTCCCCGTGCTCGTCTACGCGGTCACCAACATCCTGTACAGCTTCGTCCTCAAGCACGTCTCGGTGGTCGACGTCTTCGTCATCGCCACCGGCTTCGTGCTGCGGGTCTGCGCCGGCGCGATGGCGGCCTCCGTCCCGATCTCCTCCTGGTTCCTGCTCTGCGTCTTCTCGGTCTGCATCCTGCTCGGCTTCGGCAAGCGCCGGCACGAGCTGACCTCGGTGCAGGGCGGGCCCTCGGAGCTGCACCGGCCGGCCCTGCGCGCCTACTCCGTCCCGTTCCTGAACAGCATGGTCACCTTCGCCGCCTCGGTGACCGTGCTCGCCTACGTGTCCTTCCTGCAGAGCGACGCCGCGGCCGGCGGCATGCGCCAGCTGCGGATCCTGCTCTCCACCCCGCTGGCGGTCTTCGCGATCGCCCGCTACCTGCAGATCCTGCTGGTCAGCGAGGGCGGCGGCGAACCGACCCGGACCCTCTTCACGGACCGGACCATGCTCGCCGTCGGCGGACTGTGGCTGACCGGCTTCGGACTCCTGCTGGCGGTGCAGTCATGGTGACGGCCCCTCAGCCCGGGCGCTTCGCGCTCCCCCGGCCCCGGCGGTCCTGGTTCCTCGCCGACCGGGCCGCCACCTGGCCGGTCCGGCTGCTGGCCGCGGTGAGCGCCGGGTGGCTGCTGTTCTGCGCGCTCCAGGAGGCCCTGACCGGCCGGGCCTGGTTCTGGGTCGTCCCCGGGGCCGCCCCGCCCCCGGTCCTGCTCGGCGTCCCGCTGCTGGTGCTGCTGGCCGCGCTCGCCGTCCGGCTGCGCCGCGGCCGCGGCCGGGTGCGCTGGCCCGCCGTCATGGGCGTGCTCTCGCTCGCCGTCGGGCTGGACCAGTCGGGGCTGACGCTGGCCGCGGCGACGGCCGACCGGACGGTGCCGACCGGCGCGATCCACGTCGTCGCGCAGAACACCGAGTACTGGGGCTCCGACGTGGACCCGGACCGGTTCTACGCCTACCTCAAGGCCCAGAACGCCGACGTGTACCTGCTCCAGGAGTACCTGCACTGGGACGACGCGGCCGGCGCCGACGGCGCCCGCGAGGTGGACGACACCGCCCGGCTGAAGCGCGAGTTCCCGGGCTACCAGGTGGTCACCCGGGGCGAGTTGGTGACCCTCTCCCGGTTCCCCGTGGTGGCGCAGCCACCGGTCGGCCCGGACCAGGAGCTGCGGGCGCGCGGGGAGGGCGACTGGTCGCGCGTCTTCGCCGGGGCCAAGGTGCTGCGCACCGACCTCGCGGTCAACGGCTCGGTGATGTCCTTCTACAACGTCCACATGCTCGTACCGGTCGCCTACGGGATGCCCCCGCAGGACTTCCCGGCCGACGTGCACCGCCGGCAGCGGGAGCGCCGGCAGCAGTTCGACGGGCTGGTCCGGGACGTCCGGGCCAACCCCGACCCCCTGTTCATCGCCGGCGACTTCAACACCAACGCCGGCATGGGCGACCTCAACGAGCTGCGCGGCCTCACCCAGGACGCGGCGGACGCGGGCGACACGGTCCTGCCGATGTCCTGGGACGCCGGCAGCTGGCACGACTGGTGGCGCTTCGACTGGGCGTTCACCGCACACGGCTCCCGGACCCACCGCTACTCGCTGAGCAGCCCCGAGGGCACATCCGACCATCTCCGCCAGGACGCCTGGATCACCGGGCCCGCAACGGGAGGCACACATGGCTGATCCGGAGGCACACATGACCGGTCCGGAGGCACCCACGGCCGGCGCACGGCCCACCGTGTCGGTGATCATCCCCAACTACAACTACGAGAAGACCATCGCGGCGGTCGTCGAGTCCGCCCTCGCCCAGACCTACCCCGTGCACGAGGTGCTCGTCGTCGACGACGGCAGCTCGGACCGCTCCCCGGAGATCGTCCGGCGCTACCCCGTCCGGCTGATCACCCAGCGCAACGGCGGGGTGTCCGTCGCCCGCAACCGCGGGGCCGCCGAGAGCACCGGGGAGATCCTGTTCTTCCTGGACTCCGACATCGCGCTGGACCCGGACGCGGTCGCGAACGCCGTGGCCCTGCTGACGGAGCAGCCCGACCTCGGCTGCGTCCACGGGGTGGTCGGCAAGCGGGCGCTGTTCGACGACGGCCCGGTCGAGCGCTACCGCGTCCTGCACGAGTACTGGTGGCGCCGGCGCGCCACCGGCCGGGTGCGCACCGTCTTCTTCGCCATGTGCGCCATCCGGCGGGAGGTGTACGAGGAGATCGGCCCGCTGGACGAGACCCTGCGGGAGTCGGAGGACGTGGAGTACAGCGAGCGGCTGGCGGCGAAGTACCCGATCCTGCTGACCGAGCGCATCACCGGCCGGCACGACGACGTGGAGCGGCTGGGCGCGCTGCTCGGCGAGCAGTACCGGCGCTCGCAGCTGCTGGTGGCGTTCGCCGGCGCCCACCGCTTCAGCCCCGGGGCGCTCAAGGCGAACCGGATGCCGGGCGTGCTGGCCACCGCCGCCACCTGGGGGAGCCTGCCGCTGCTGCTGCTCACGCCCAAGGCGGCCGTCCTCCCGGCGCTGGGCGTGGCCTGGTTCGCGGTGGCGGACCCGGGGCTGGCCCGGTTCGTGGTGCGCGACCAGGGGCTGCGGTACTACCCGGTGTTCGTCGGCTACCACTTCCTGCTGCACACCGCGCTGGTGGCGGGCGTCGCCCGGGGCGCGGTGCGGGCGCTCACCGAACGCGGCTTCCGGCGGCCGCGGCACCCGGCGTCATGACGGACGGTGTCACGAAGGACGGCGTCGCGAAGGACGGCGCGTCCGGGGGCCTTTCGGAAGCCGCGCCACCGTCGGCCGGCCCGCCGCGGGGCCGGCGGCGGCTGCTGACCGCCGTCCTCCTGGTGGCCGGCATCGCGGGCCTGGTCGCGGTGGCCCGCAACGACGCCTGGAGCCTGGTGACCAGGATGGCGGACGGCTGGTCCCTGGCCCTGCTGGCGCTGTCCGTACTGACGAACGTCGGCGGGCTGCTGCTCGGCCTGCTGTCCTGGCGGGCCGTCCTGGACGACCTGGGGCCGCCCGTCGGGCTGTTCGGCAGCGCCCGGATCTTCTTCTGCGGGCTGCTCGGCAAGTTCCTCCCGACCCCGGTCTTCGGGCTGCTCGCGCACATCCAGCTGGGCGCCGAGTACGGGGCCACGGCCGGACGGATGGTCACCACCTACGTGGTCAGCCTGGGCATCACCATGCTGACCGCCTGCCTCGCCGCGCTCGGCATCGCGCCCGCCGTGCTCGGCGGCAACACCTGGTGGCTGGCCCTGCCGGTCCTCGTCCTGCTCTGCTTCGTGGTCCGTCCGGGCCTGATCGGCGCGGCGGTGGAGCACGGCGCCCGGCTGTTCCGCCGGCCGCCGCCGTCCGGGCGCAACTCGCCCCGCGCGGTGCGGGTTTCGCTCGCCCTGGCCCTGCTGTCCTGGTTCTCGGCCGGCCTGCACCTGTGGCTGATCGTGGTCGCCCTGGGCGGGCCGCCCGGCCGCTCGCTGGCGGCTTGCGTCGGGGGGTTCGCGCTCGCCACCGTCGCGGGCACGCTGACGATCGTCCTCCCGGACGGCCTGGGCGCCCGGGAGATGGTCCTGGTGCTGTCGCTGTCGACGGTCGTGCCGGTCTCCACGGCCGGCGCGGCCGCGATCGTCTCCCGGCTGGTCTGCACAGTGGCCGAACTGGGCACCGCCGGGGTAATGATTCTGGTGACCAGGTCGCGGCGGGGCACTGCCCCGGCCGCGCCCGGCGACACCACTGCCGATCCCCCTGGAGGGAAGACTGATGCGGTACCGCAGCCTCGGAGTTGACGGCCAGTCGGCCAGCGTGCTCTGTCTCGGCGCGATGACCTTCGGCACCACCGTCGACGAGGAGACCTCGACGGCGATCCTCGACCGGTTCACGGAAGCCGGCGGGACGTTCATCGACACCTCGAACAACTACGCCTTCTGGGCGCCCGGTGCGAACGGCTACGAGAGCGAGGAACTGCTCGGCCGCTGGACGGCCCGCCGCGGCAACCGCGACGACCTGGTGCTCGCCACCAAGCTCGGCGCCCGACCGGTGCCCGGACTGCCCTTCCCCGAGCACATCGAGGGCCTGTCCGCCCGCGCGGTGCGGGAGGCGGCGGAGGGCAGCCTGCGCCGCCTCGGCACCGACCGGCTGGACCTGTACTACGCGCACGTGGCCGACCCGGCCACACCGGTCGAGGAGACCATGGGCGCCTTCGCCGGGCTGGTCGCCGACGGCAAGGTCACCGCCCTCGGGTGCAGCAACCACAGCGCCGCCCAGCTGGCCGACGCCAACGACCTTGCCGCCGACCGGGGTTGGCCCGGCTACCGGTGCGTCCAGCAGCGCCACAGCTACCTGCGGCCGAGGCCCGACGCGGACTTCGGCGTCCAGAAGCACGCCGACGAGGCCCTGCTCTCGTACCTCGCGGCGCGGCCGTCGATGGCGCTGCTCGCCTACTCCCCGCTGCTCGGCGGCTCGTACTGCCGCCCGGACCGCCCGCTGCGCGCGGAGTACGAGCGGCCGGAGACGAAGGCCCGGCTGGCCGTACTGGCGGAGGTGGCCGAGGAGACCGGCGCCACCGTCAACCAGGTGGTGCTGGCCTGGCTGATCGGCCACCCCGTCCCGACCGTCCCGGTGGTCGGCGCCAGCTCCGTCGCCCAACTGGAGGAGAGCCTGGGCGCGTTGGACCTCGTCCTCGACGAGGAGCAGCGCCGACGGCTGGACACCGCGGCCTGACCGGACCTCCCGCCAGCCGTCGGGGCCTGTCGTGCGGGACAGGCCCCGGCCCCGTGCCCGTCGGTCAGAGCCAGCCCTCCTTCGCCGCGCGCACCCCCGCCTCGAACCGGCTGCGGGCGCCCAGCCGGTTCATCAGCTGGGAGCTCATCCGGCGCACCGTGCGCAGCGACAGCCCGAGCCGCCGGGAGGCCACCTCGTCGGTGCAGCCGATGCTCAGCAGGAGCAGCAACTCCCGTTCCTGGGGCGTCAGATCGTGCTCGTTGCGGCGCGGGTCCTGGCCGAACGGCGTGCCCGCCGCCCAGAACTCCTCGAACAGCAGGGCCAGCGCGCTCACCACCCCCGGGGTCCGCACCTCCAGCGCGCCCGCGCGGCCGTCCTGCGGGTCGATCGGCACCAGCGCGGTCTCCCGGTCCACCACCACCAGCAGCAGCGGCAGGAAGGGCACCGTGCAGGCCTGCCCGCCGAGCCGGGTGAACCAGCGGACGTACTCCAGCGTCGCCGGGTCGTTGCGGAAGCTCTCCTGGTAGACGCTCCTGATCCGCACCCCGCGTTCCAGCGCCTGCCGGTCCAGCGGCTCGCTGGCGTCCATGGTGTCCGGCAGCTGGGCGCCGCCGGGCAGCAGCGACAGGCACTCGCGCTCAGCGGTGGAGGCCAGGTCCTCCAGCCGCTTGCGGACCATGTCCAGCCCCTCCAGCCGGTGGATGACCTCGTACCGCGAGGCCCGGTTGGCGTTGAACCGGGCGCTCAGCGCCGTCACCGCCTGCTCGGCGGACTCGATCTGCCGCTGGCGCCGGCTGAGGTCCGCGGTCGCCCGCGAGAGCAGGAACCCGAACCCGACGTCCGGATTGAACGGCACCGCGTCCCGGCAGCCGTCCTCCAGGTTCACCAGGTCCAGCTCGGCCAACCGGTTCAACGCGACCCGCACCCGTTCCTCACTCCACCCCAACCGCTCGGCCATGTCGACGACCCGGAACCCCGGCTCCTCCACGATCAGCCGGTACACCGCCTCCGCCGACGGTTCGATGCCCAGCACCTCAAGCACAGCAGATACCCCCGTATGGTCCCGCTCGTCACCACAGGGAGGCTAAGCCAGCTCGCCGACTAGGTCTATACCAATATTTCTCGGATGCCCACCGCCCCGCCCCGGGAACCCGGCCACCGCCCCACGCCCCCGACCGGACCCTGAGAACCACCCCTTAGGGGCGTGGACACAGCCGCCCACGGGCATGCCACGGTCGTAGCTGCAAGTCACCGGCCGTGAGAAGGTACCGACCATGAAGGCGATAAAGTTCATCCTCAACGTCATCTGGTTGCTTTTCTGCGGCATTTGGATGGCGCTTGCCTACGTGCTCGCGGGAATCATCTGCTGCGTGCTCATCGTCACCATCCCGTTCGGCATCGCCTCCTTCCGGATCGCCGGCTTCATCCTGTGGCCGTTCGGGCGGACGGCGGTGGAGCGGCCGGACGCCGGGCCGGCGTCGTGCGTCGGGAACGTGATCTGGCTGGTCTTCGCCGGGTGGTGGCTGGCGATCGGGCACCTGATCACCAGCATCCCGCTGTTCCTGTCGATCATCGGCATCCCCTTCGGGTGGGCCAACCTGAAGATGATCCCGATCTCGCTGATGCCGCTCGGCCGCGAGATCGTGCCGACGGACCGGGAGTGGGGCGCGCGGTAACCGGGACACGGACCTCGACGGCCGGCGACGGGCAGCAGCCCGCGCCGGCCGTCCGCGTTCGCGCGCGGGGGGCGGGCGTCAGCGGCCGAGGCGGGACTCCAGGGCGCGCAGGTCCGCGGTGAGGGCGGACCGCACGGGGCGGGACATCAGCGGGCCGGCCAGGCGGAGGCCGCCGCGGACCCGGATGCGGGCGAAGGTGCCGGTCCGGGTGGGCTCGAAGGTGTAGGTGACGCGCATGGGCATCGGCCCGGCGACGGAGACCATGTCGAGCACCGTCGGCGGGTCGTGGCGCGACACGCGTAGCACGTACGAGAAGGACCGGCCCAGGAAGTGCGCGGTCCGGGTGACCTCGGCGCCCGCGCCGAAGCCGCCGGTGTCGGCCTCCCGGGTGAGGGTGGCGCTGCGGATGCCCCGGGTCCACTCGGAGTCGTGGCGCCAGTCCATCGCGTAGGCGGCGACCGTGGCGGGCGGGAGGGGGATCAGGCGTTCCACTGTGACGTCGAGCATGATCACACTCTCCCGCCGGGCGGGCCGGCGCGCTCCCCGGACTCGCCCGGGCGGAGGCGGGCCCCGGTCAGAACCCCAGGATCCGCTGGGCCTGCGCCCGCATCTCGACCTTGCGGATCTTCCCGGTGACCGTCATCGGGAACTCCTCGACCACGTGCACGTAGCGCGGGATCTTGACGTGGGCGAGCCGGCCGGCGCAGTACCCGCGGACGGCCTCGGCGGTGAGCGGCTCGGCGCCCTCCCGCATCCGGATCCAGGCCATCAGCTCCTCCCCGTACTTGGCGTCGGGGACGCCGATGACCTGGACGTCGAGGATGTCCGGGTGGGTGTGGAGGAACTCCTCGATCTCGCGCGGGTAGAGGTTCTCGCCGCCGCGGATCACCATGTCCTTGATCCGGCCGGTGATGGCGAGGTAGCCGTCCTCGTCCATCACCGCGAGGTCCCCGGTGTGCATCCAGCGGGCGGCGTCGACGGCCTCGGCGGTGCGCTCCGGCTCGCCCCAGTAGCCGAGCATGACGGAGTAGCCGCGGGTGCAGAGCTCGCCGGGTTCGCCGCGCGGGACGGTACGGCCGGTGGCCGGGTCGACCACCTTGACCTCCAGGTGCGGGCCGACCCGGCCCACCGTGGCGACCCTCCGCTCGACCGGGTCGTCGACCCGGGTCTGGGTGGAGACCGGCGAGGTCTCGGTCATGCCGTAGCAGATGGAGACCTGCGCCATGCCCATCCGCCCGATGACCTCCTTCATCACCTCGCTCGGGCAGGGCGAGCCGGCCATGATGCCGGTGCGCAGGCTGCCGAGGTCGTAGCGGTCGAAGTCCGGGTCGGCCAGCTCGGCGATGAACATGGTCGGCACGCCGTACAGCGAGGTGCAGCGCTCGGCGGCGACGGCGGCCAGGGTGGCGCCGGGCTCGAAGGAGGGGGCGGGGATGACCATGCAGGCGCCGTGCGAGGTGGCGGCGAGATTGCCCATCACCATGCCGAAGCAGTGGTAGAACGGCACCGGGATGCAGATCCGGTCCTGCTCGGTGTAGGCGAGCAACTCCCCGACGAAGTACCCGTTGTTGAGGATGTTGTGGTGGGAGAGCGTCGCGCCCTTGGGGAAGCCGGTCGTCCCGGAGGTGTACTGGATGTTGATCGGGTCGTCGGGGGCCAACTCGCCCTGCCGTTCGGCGAGTCGGGCCGGGTCGGCGCGCCGTCCGGCGGCGGTCACGGCGTCCCAGTCGGGGCCGCCGAGCAGCAGGACGTGCTCCAACTCCGGACAGCGGGGCCGCACTTCAGAGATCATCCCGGCGTAGTCGGAGGTCTTGAAGCGCTCGGCGGCGACCAGCAGCCGGATGCCGGCCTGGTTCAGCACGTACTCCAACTCGTGGGCGCGGTAGGCCGGGTTGACCGTGACCAGGATCGCGCCGAGCTTGGCGGTGGCGTACTGGGTGAGCGTCCACTCGGCGCAGTTGGGGGCCCAGATGCCGACCCGGTCCCCCTTGGCGATCCCGAGTTCCAGCAGGCCGAGCGCCAGGGCGTCGACGTCGGCGGCGAGTTCGGCGTACGTCCAACGGCGGGCGGTGGCCCGGTCGACCAGGGCGTCGCGCCCGGGGAAGGCGCGCACCGCGCGGTCGAGGTTCTCCCCGATGGTGTCGCCGAGCAGCGGGACGTCCGAGGTGCCGGAGGCGTAGCTGCGGGGGGTCGGCGTGGTCGGCACGGGCGGGCTCCCTGGGGACGGCGGTGCGGGACGGGGTCCATGGTCGCGGGCGCCGGCCCCGCGCCGCCACCCCCGAACGGGGGTACGGACACGGCGCTGGGGCCGCCCGTCATGGTCGACGGACGGCCCCAGCGCGCGGGGTCACTTGTTGACGCAGGTGTTGCCGAACGCCGGGTTGAGGAGCCCGATGATGTCGATCGAGTTCCCGCAGACGTTGGCCTCCAGGTTGATCGGGACCTGGATCACGTTGCCGGACAGGATGCCGGGCGAACCGATGGCGGCCCCGTTGGCGGTGGCGTCGCCGGCGGACGCGGTGCCGGCCCCGGCGAGGACCGTCACCGCGGCGAGGGCGGTGGCGGCGAAGGTGGTACGCATACGCATTGCGTCACTCCTTGTGAGCAGAGCGGGTCGAAGTGTGACGATCACACCTCGCCCACGATCACAAGGGATGCGCTCCTCCGCACGCCGGATTCGCCCGTCTAGGGCGTGTCGCCCTCCCGACCCACCGGCTCCCCGCCCTCGGGACCGGCGCCGCCGAGCGATTCCAGCAGGTCCCGGGCCGGACGCAGGCCCGGCTCGGCCGCCACCGCGCGGTGCAGCAGCCCGAGGGCGAGCGGCCCCTCCCCGGCCGCCAGGGCCTCCAGTGCGCGGTTGTAGTCGATCCGTCCGGCGTAACGCAGCCGGAACAGCACGGACAGGTCCTCCCGGCAGGACGGGCAGCGCAGGGTCACCGGGTCCGCCGGAACCCTGCACAGCGGACACGGCACCGGCGGGGCCCCAAGGGCCGCGACAGCGCCCCCGGCGCCCGGGACGGACACGGCGTCCACGGCGCTCATCGCGGCCCCGCCTCCTCCGGCCGGACCGGGCCGAGCGACTCCTGGGCCGGCTCGCTGCCCAGCTCCCGCTGCGCCTGCGCGTACAGGGCCAGCAGGTTCGACATGTGGGTGTTCACGTCCGCCATGTTGGGCGCCTCCACGGCCTCGTCCAGCCCGCGCAGCTCGGCCATGATCAGCTGGGCCAGGGCGGGCGAGACCATGCTCTGGGTCACGTAGATGTTGCACATGGTCAGCATCCGCATGGTGTGCCCGAGCGAGTCGCACAGCTCGTCCGCCTTGCGGGCCGAGCGCACCGCGCCGTCCCAGTCGGCGGCCTCCCGGCGCAGCCGCAGCTCGGCGGCCACCGACCGCAGCCGGTCCAGGTCGCTCGGGTCGAGGAGCTTCTCGCAGTAGTGGATGAACAGGCTCAGGTACGCCTCGGAGCCGCGTACCCAGCGCTGGGCCTTGAGCTGCTGCTGGGCCCGCTCCAGCGCCGCGTCCACCGACTGGCCGCGGGTCTGCCCGGCCGCCAGGTCGTCCAGGGTGTCCATCAGCCGCTGCGCCTCGCGCATCTCGGCCTCGGTCAGCTCGCCGCCCCAGCGGTCCGTGAAGGACTCGATCTGCCGCTGCTGCTCCTCGACCTGCACCTTCAGCTCCGGGTCGAGGGTGACCCGCTCCAGCTTGACGGTCTTCTCGGCGCCGCCCTGGATCCGCACCGACAGCGTGATGGTGCGGTCCCGGTCGAGGCCGAAGGCGACCTCCACCGGGGTGCGGCCGCCCAGGCCCTCGGGCAGCCGCAGGGTGAGGTGGCCGATCAGCTCGTTCTGCTGGGCGATCTCGTGCTCGCCCTCGTAGACCGCGACCTCCAGCCGCTGCCGGCCGCTGCCGGAGACCACGAACTCCCGGCTGACCGGCGAACTCGTCGGGTAGCTGGTGTTCTTGGGGATGATGACGGCGAGGCGGCCGTCGTTCAGCTCGATGCCGAGGTTCTTCGGGGTGATGTCGAACGGGTTGGTGACCTGCGCCAGTTCGCCGCAGCCCGGGCAGACCTCGCAGCCCGGCGGGTTCACCAGGCCACAGGAGGCGCAGCGCAGGCCGACGTCCTCGGCGGCGGTGGTGGCCACCCTGGTGTGGCCCGGGGCGGCCGAGTTGAGCGGCTCGCCGCACAGCTCGCAGGCGGTGACGCCGGGGGCGGCCGGGGTGCCGCAGCGCGGGCAGTTGCCGCCGTGCACCACGGCGGTGGCCCGGGTGGCCTGCCGCGGGACCGTCCCGCTGACGCCCGAACCGTCCAGCGCCTGCTCGCACTTGGGGCAGGAGGCCGCCCCGGCGTCGACCGGGAGGTGGCAGGTCGGGCAGGAGACCCGGTCGCCGCCGAGCAGGCCGGCGGCGCAGTTGGCGCAGTTGGAGGCGGACAGGTCGCCGGGGGCCCGGCACTCGGGGCACTCCACCTCGCCGACCAGCGCGGACTGCACGGCCGCGCCGAGCGCCACGCACTGCATCGGGTTGACGCCGCGCCGGATCCGGCGGGGGCCGAAGACCTCGCCGAGCCGGCGGGCGACCAGCGGGATCGCGGTCGAGCCGCCGACCAGCACCACCTCGTCGATGTCCCCGACGGTCAGGTTGGCCTGCATGATGGCCTTGTGGGTCAGCTCGATGGTGCGCTCGATCCGGGCCTCGATCAGCTCCTCGAAGCGGGCCCGCTCGAACTCCGTCTCCAGCACCAGCTGTCCGGCGCCCAGGCCCGGCAGGATGACCTCGGAGGACTCCTGGTGGGAGAGCTCGATCTTGATGGTCTCGGCGGTCGCGGCGATCTTCGGACGGTCGCGCAGGTCGGGCTGGTACTCCGCGCCGTACTCCTCGCGGATGTCCTCCAGCAGCGCGGTGGTGATCCCCCGGTCGAAGTCGTCGCCGCCGAGCAGGTTGTCGCCCTCGATGCCGAGCACCGAGACCGAGCCGGGCACCAGCAGCAGGATGGAGATGTCGAAGGTGCCGCCGCCGAGGTCGTAGACCAGGACGGTCTTCCCCTCCTCGCCCGCCTCGGAGGTGATCCCGTAGGCGAGGGCGGCTGCGGTCGGCTCGTTGATGATCCGCAGCACGTGCAGGCCGGCCATCCGGCCCGCCTCCTGGGTGGCCACGACCTGCCGCTCGCCGAAGTACGCGGGAACGGTGATGACGGCGCGGTGGAAGGGCTCGCCGAAGCGCTGCTCGGCATCCTCCTTGAGGCGGTGCAGGATGATCGCGGAGATCTCGATCGGCGTGTACGAGCGGCCGTTGAACCAGACGTTGACGTCGCCGTCGGTGCCCGCGGTGACCTTGTAGTCCACCTCCTTCAGGGCCGCCTGGACCTGCGGATCCTTGAACTTGCGGCCCATGAAGCGCTTGACCGAGCGGATCACGTTGGCGCCGTCGACGGCGATCCGGCTGCGCGCGGTGGAACCCACCAGCAGCTCACCCTTGCGGCCGCTGCCGACCACGGAGGGCGTCGCCTCCTGGTTCTGCCGGTTGAAGATGATCTCCGGCTCGCCCCGGCGCAGGTGGGCGACCACGGAGTTGGTGGTGCCCAGGTCGATGCCGAGTGTGCGGTACATGTCGTTCCCCTCTTGCCCCTCGTGGTCCTGGCTACTTCTTGCGCTTCATCTGCCTGGCCTGCTCGGCCACGGCCTTGGCCCGGCGGCGGGCCCGGGGCGGGGCCGCCTTGGGCTGGGCCCGGGTGACCGGCGCGGCGGCTTCGGGTGCGTCGTCCGCCTCGGGTGTCTCGGGTGTCTCGGGCTTGACGGCCTCGGTGGCTTCCGTTGTCCCGAGGGCTTCGACGGTCTCGGCGGCCTCGGCGGTCTCGGTGGCCCCGGGCGCCTCCGGCTCGGCGACCGCAGGCTCCGGGTACGGGTCCGGGTGCGGCTCCGACTCCGGTGCGGCGACCACCACTTGGGCCCGGCGCAGCACCTCTTCCCCCCAGAAGAACCCGGTCACCACCGTCCGCACCACCGTCTCCGGCGCCACGCCGGACCGGGCCTCGGTGCCCACGATCTCGGTCAGGTCCGGGTCGGCCGTCATGCCCTCCAGCCGCATCGGCCGCACCCTGGCCTTGGCGAGCTGCCCGAGCAGCCGGCGCCGGGTGGCCTCCAGGCCCGCGCCGCGCCCGAGCGCCACCAGCTCGCGGTCCAGGCCGAGGGCGGCGAGCGCGTCGTCCACCTCGACCAGGATGCCCAGCAGTTCGCGCTGCTCGGCCCGGGCTTCCTGCTTCTGCTCCGTCAGCTTGCTCCCCAGCAGGGACGCCCGGAAGAGCAGCCGGCCGAACGCCTGCTCCAGGTCGACGTCCTCGACGCCGGGCGGGATCTCCAGCGGCCGGTGGCCGCCGGCCGGGGCTTCGGCGGGTGCGTCGGTGGGTGCGTCGGTCATTCGGGGACCTCGATCTGCGGGAGCACGGACAGGTCCGCCGCGTAGCGGGCGGGGACGGGCGGTTCGGGGTCGGCGCCGCCGGGGGCGGGCTCGGTGAAGTCGGCGGCCAGCTCGGCCCGGTGGAGGGCGGGCAGGGCGGCGGGCGGCAGCGGCGGGCGCTCGATCACCAGCAGCGGCTCGACGAGTGCGGGGGCGAGCAGCTCGGCGGCCTGGTCGACCGGCTCCGGCGGGAGGGGCCGCTGGAGGTCCGCCTCCAGGCGCCGGTCCGGGTTGCGCAGCAGCGCGGCGGCCTCCTGGATCTGCTGCCGGGTGTACCGGCCGGCCCGCATCGCCGGTCCGACGGCGAGGTTGATCTCGCGCACGCCGGCCGTGAGCGGGATGCCCAGGACCTCGTACGGCGACGGTTCGTGCAGTGGCATGGCGGGAGGTCTCTCTCCTCACGGTGGCGGTGGCGGTTCGGTCGGCGGTTCGGGTGACGGCTCGGCCTGCGGCGTACGGTCTGCGGCGTACGGTCCAGGACGCTCCCGACTGCCGTGCGGTTGCCGTCAGTAGAGCGACCTGATCCGCATCTGCATGGCGTGCAGCTCAGGGTCGTCCGGGCTGTACTCGACGGCCGTGCGGGCCAGCTCCTTGGCCTCGCGCAGTTTCCGGGCGTTGGCCTGCTGGACGGCGAACGAGCCGTAGACGATGCCGAGTTCGCGGCACAGCTGGTCGGTGTCCTCCTGGGTGCCGGACAGTTCGAGCGCCTCCTCCAGCAGCTTGATCGCCGCCCGGTAGCGGCGGGCCTCGTAGTGGCTGATGGCCTTGCCGCGCCAGAGGCTGACCATCAGGCGGCGGATGTCGGTCGAGTCGTCGTAGGACCTGGCCTTCTCGAGCATCGCGGCCTGGTCCGCGAACGGCTTGTCCTGCATCGCGTCCACCACGTGGTTGGCGATCAGCACCGAGACCCGGCGCGGGGCCTCGTGCTCGACCCCGCCCTCCCACTCCGGGTCGGCGCGCAGCGCCTCGGCCATCCACGCGACGGCGCGCCGGTGGTCGTCGGCGAAGGCGGCCGAGCGGGCGAGCTGGCGCAGGACGAAGATCAGGCCGATCCGGTGGTCGGGGTCGGGGTTGAGTTCGACGAGCGCCCGCCAGGCGCCGGCGGCCTCCTCCAGTTCCGCGTCGGTGGCGTCGGGGTGGCTGAGCTGGCCGGCCCGGTTGCCGAGGGCGGCCTCCAGGAAGTGCCGGGCGGTCGGGTCGCCGGGAACCAGCTCCAGGCTCTTCTCCAGCAGCCCGAGGGCGCGGGAGTAGTCCTTGTCCTCGTTGTTGATCTTGCGTGCCCACTGCGCGTAGGTGGCGCCGAGGTCGCCCCGCACCTCGGGGTCGTCGGGGGCCAACGCCAGGGCCTTCTCCAGGAGTTCGGCGGCTCCGGCCTGGTCGTCCAGGCTGTTCTTGAGCAGCGCGCGGGCGGCCCGGACCCCGGACTCGGCGGCGATCGCGGCGGCGTCGGCGGGCAGCCTGGCGCCGGGGACGGCCCGGGCGCGGGAGAGGCTGTCCAGGGCCTCGCGCCAGTCCTGGTTGCGGTGGTGCTCGCGGGCCTGGCTGACCAGGGACTCGCCGAGCAGTTCCTGCCAGTCCTCACCGCGCCGCTGCTCGGGCACCGCGTCCAGGGCGGCGACGGCGGCGGCCTGCCGGCCCTGGAGCTGCAGGTAGCGCTGCGGGCCGAGTTCGCCGAACAGGCCGAGGGCCCGGGTGGGAGCGGGCGCGTCGGGGCCGGCCGAGCGCTGCCGCCAGGGCCGGACGGCCTGCTCGAAGGCCTCGGCCCAGCCGTCCGCTCCGGGCTCGGCGCGCAGCAGCCGGTCGAGGGTCGGGCCGAGCGCGAGGCGGCGGGCCGGGCGGCCGGGCAGGGTGATCCGGACGTCCTCCTGGGCGAGCGCGTCCGCGCAGTGGGTCTCCAGGCCGAGGCGCAGCGTCCAGGCGGTGACCTCGTCCCCGCTGCGCCCGGCGGCCCGGTCCAGGGCGCGCAGGTCGTCGCGGAGGCGGTCGAGCAGTCCGGTACGGGCGGCGGCCAGCCGCTGGGGCTCGGCGGTGCGGCCGGTGGTCCGGGCGGACTCGGCCCACAGCTCGGGCTGGTGCAGGGCGGCGACGAGGCTGCCGATCGTCCAGGCCCAGACCTCCTCGCCGGGGGCGTCGGGACCGTCGGCTGCGTCGGCGGCGGTGTCGGCGGCGTCGGAGGCACCGGCGGCGAGCCGGTAGCCGGCCAGGCCGAGCGCGTGCAGCACCCGGGGGTGGGCCGGGTCCCTGAGCAGCAGCTCGCGGTAGGCCTCCCAGGCCTCGCGGTGGCGACCGTCGAGGACGGCTTGGTGCGCCTCGTGCTCGGCGAGCAGGGCGAGCGCGCCGGCCACCCGCTCACGGCCCGGCACCTCGCGCCCCGGCACCCCGTCGCCGGGGACGGGCTGGAGCGCCTGGCGCAGGTCGACGGCGGCCTGGCCGAGCCGACCGGCGGCGAGGGCGGCGCCGGCCCGGCGGACCAGGACGGCCGCGCGGGCCGCCCCGGCCTCGGCGGGCACCCCGGCCAGGGCCTCGTCCAGGCGGCCGAGTTCGGCGCGCAGCAGGGCGAGGTCGGTCCGGACGGGCACGGCCGCGGCGCCGTCGCCGAGCGCCACGGCCCAGCGGGCGAGCACCGGTTCGGCCTGCTCGGGGGTGCCGGCCCGGCGGGCGCAGTCGAGGACGGCGCGCAGCGCGGGGGCGGAGCAGCGGACGCAGCGGGGCGAGGCGGCGGCCTCGGGGGCGTGCTGGTGGTCGGGGCAGGCCTCGCGGCCGCAGCCGCCGCAGGTACCGGTGGCGGGGCGGTCGCAGAGCGCGCAGTCGCCGGCCGGCTCCGCCGCGGCCGTGCCGGAGGTGAGGAAGTGCCGGTACCAGTCCAGGGCGGCGGCCCAGTTGCCGGCCCGTTCGGCGAGCAGGGCGCGCAGCCGGGCGGTCGCCGGGTCGCCGGCCGGGTCGGGCGGGCCGAGCAGGGCGATCGTCCGGGCCGGGCGGCCGGCCAGCAGGGCGACGGCGGCCAGGTGGTAGCGGTCGCGCGGGCCGTGGTCGGCGTCGAGCAGGGCGGCGACCGGCTCCGGGGTGCCCTCGGCCAGGGCGAGGGCGGCGCGCAGCCGGGCTTGGCGGTGGGTGAGGGCGCCGGGCAGGGTGTCGGCGAGGGCGAGCGCGGCGGCGGCGCGGCGGCGCGGTTCGGCGTGGTCGCGGCCGGTGACCAGCAGGTGGGCGGCCTCGCGCAGGGCGGCTTCGCGCAGCGCGGCGCGGTAGCCGGGGGCGTCCGGGTGCTCGGCGGTGGCCCGCTGCCAGAGTTCGCGGGCGGCCGTCGGGTCGGTGTCCAGCCGGGTGCGGGCGAGCCGGTCGCGGGCCAGGGCCCGGCGGGGGCGCAGGTCCTCGTCGTCCAGCGCCTCCCAGCGGGCGAGGGCGCCGGCCGGGTCGCCGGTGCGGGCGAGGGCGAGGCCGTGGTGGAAGGCGGCGACGGCGGTCCAGCGGGTGCCCGGTTCGGTACCGGCCTGGGTACCGGCTTCGGCCCCGGCGGCGGCCCCGCTGTCGGCCTCGGCGCGCAGGAGCGGCTCGGCCTCCTCGGCCCGCCCGGCGGCGAGCAGGGCGGCGCCGAGCCGGACCCGGGCGGGGCGCCAGTCGGGGGCCGCGCCGAGGCCGGCCCGGTAGTCGGCGGCGGCCTCGGCGGGGCGTTCGGCGCGCTCGTGCACCAGGGCGAGGCCGAACCGGGCCGGGGCGAAGCCGGGCCGGACGGCCAGGGCGGCGGTGAACTGCTCCCGGGCCCGCTCGTCGGCGCCGAGCAGCAGGGCGAGCCGGCCGAGGGCGTAGCGGGGGCGGGGGTCGGCCGGGCTCTCGCCGGCGGCGGCCGCGAGGTCGGCCCAGGCCGCCTCGGTGGCGCCGAGGCGCTGGCGGGCCAGCCCGCGGAAGAGCAGGCCCTCGGCACGCAGGGCCGGGCCGCGCCCCCACGGGGAGGGTTCGCCGGGGCCGCGGCGCAGCGCCTCGTCGAAGGCGGCGACGGCGGGTTCGTCGCGGTGCAGGGTGTAGAGCTGGGCGCCCCAGCGGAACCAGAGTTCGGCGCTGCCGGAGGGGGCCGCGGCGGCGAGCAGGGCCTCGGCCTCGGCGGCCCGGTCGGTGGCGCGCAGCAGGGCGGCCCGGGCGAGCACCGGCCAGTCCCGGCCGGGCAGGGCGGCGAGGGCGCGGGCGGTGGTGTCCTCGCGCTGCTCGGGGGCGCCGTCGCGGCAGCGGCGCTGGAGCCAGTCGACGGTGCGGGCGACGGTCTCGGCCTCCGCACCGGACTCGGGGCCGGCGGCGGTGGCCTGGAGGTGGGCGAACAGCGGGCCGAGGTCGCCGTCGGGTGCCCGCAGCCGCTCCTCGGCGAGCAGGCGCAGGCTCCACCGGGGCAGTTGCCGGGCCGGGTCGGCGAGCAGCGGGTAGGCCTCGCGGTGCAGGGCGAGGGTGGCTTCCTGGTCGCCGGTGGGGACGGTGGCCTCGGCCTGGCCGAGCAGGGCGAGGCCGCGCTGCGGGCCCAACTCCCCGGGTGCGTCGGCGAGTCGGCGGGCCAGCCGGGCGTAGCGGCGGCGGGCCTGGGCGTCCCGGCCGGCGGCGAGCCGGGCGGCGGCGGCGGCCAGTTCCCTCGCCACCGTCGCGGCGTCCAGGGCCCGACGGCGGCGGGCCAGCACGACGGCGGCCGCCGCACCGGCCAGCGCCACCACGACCAGCAGCACCGCTAACAGCGCCATGCACCGTCCCCCTGGGTTCGGACACCATCCACCCCATGACCAACTGGCTTCTGGAGATCATGAGTTGACGTCGTGTCGTGATGTTGCTCGGGCGCCATCAGAATAGGCCCTCGATCGGACAGCCGAACAGGAAAGCGCACTATCCTGGGCAGCGCGGCAGCCGTACGACAGCAGCACAGCAGCAGCTCGTCGGGAGCGGAACGGCAGCACAGCCAGCAGCGCGCCGGCGGTACCTGAACCGGCGCGTCAACAGCGGTCAACCGTCGGGGGTCGAGTGTCGGAGTCGCGTTGGGTGCCCGGGCTCCGGTTCGGGCCGGAGTTCGACCCCGAGCAGTACGAACTCCTGGAGTTCCACCACCGGGGCGGCGAGGCCGAGGTGTGGCGGGCGGTCCGCACCGGGCACAACGGGCGCAAGGAACTGGTCGCCGCGAAGATCATGCTGGAGCGCGACCCGGGCGAGGTGCGGCGCTGGCTCGGCCGCTGGGACGACGTCTCGCACAACGCGCACCGGCTGGGCGTCACCGACCTGGTCGTGCCCAGCTTCCTGCTCGGCCCCTCCCCGCACCGGCCCGGCACCCCGCCCGGCGGCGCGCTGCTGGGCTACCAGATCTCGCCCTGGGTCGAGGGCGTGCCGCTGCACACCTGGGCGCGCGGCCAGCGCGGCGGCCCGCCGGCGGTGGCCGAGGTGCTGGCCCGGCTCTGCCGGATCGTCGACGAGCTGCACCGCAAGCGCTGGGTGCACCGCGATATCTCCCCCGCCAACGTCCTGGTGGACGGCCAGGGGCAGGTCAAGCTGATCGACCTGACCTTCCTCGCCCCGCTGGACCACGCCCTGACCGTCGCGGTGTTCACCCCCGGGCACGTCCCGCCGGAGGCCGAGCAGGTCGGCGGCTTCCCGACCACCGCCAAGGACCTGTTCGCGGTCGGCACCCTCGCCCGCACCCTGCTGCTGCCCGACCACGGCCGCCTGGACCACCGGCTGGCCGCCGAACAGGCCCGCGCCGAACTGCTGGCGGCGGGCTACGGCGAGGAGTTGGCGCGCTGGGCCTGCGAGCCGCTGGCCCGCGACCCGGACCGCCGCCCCGCCCCGCTCGGCCCGTGGGCCGCCCGGGGCCGTGAACTGCTGCGCGCCCACCGGCCGGTGGCCCGTACCGCGGGCCTGGCCGTGCTGCCCGACCCGGCCGGGCGCCCGCTGGTGGTCACCGGCGGCGCCGACGGCACCGCGCTGACCGGGCCCGGCAGCCCCGGCCGGGCCCTCCCGGCAGGCCAGGGCCTCTCCGCCGTACGGGAGTTGACGGCCGGCTGGGCCGGACACCCGGGCGAGCTGGTGGTCTGCGCCGAGGACCGCGGCGGCACCCTGTGGGTCGGTACGGCCGCGGGCTGGTGGGAGGCCGCGCGCGGGGTCAACGGCCTGGCGGGCGCGGTCGGTTCGGCCGGGGAGATGACGGTGTGGGCGGCCGTCGGCGGCGCGCTGCGCTCGTACCGCTGGGCGCCCGGACGCACCCTCACCGGCCAGGAGCACCCCGGCTGCCCGGCCGACCGGGTGCTCGCCGCCGAGGAGGAGCGGCCCGGCAGCTGGCTACTGCTGGTCGAGCACCGCGAACGGCTGCTGAGCTGGCGGCCCGGCGCCGCCCGACCGCCCGTCCCGGTGGGCCCGGCCGGCCCGCTGCGCGCCGGGGCGCTGGCCCGCACCTCCGCCGGACCGCAGGCCGCCGTGCTGCGGGCGGACGGCTCCGTCCAACTGCACACGCTGGGCGCGGGGGCGGGGACAGCCGGGGCGGGTACGGAGGCGGGAACGGAGATCGGCGACGGCGAGCCCTCGCTCGGCCTCGCCATGGTGGGCCACCGCGGCGGCCCGACCGTCGCACTGGCCGGAGCGGGCGGCGTACGGCTGCGGCTGCCGGCCGGCGGCGCGTCCCGCCGGCCGCGCTGGTGGCGGCCCACGCTGCGCCCGGCCACCCGGGTCGCGCTGGCCATCGGCGACGACTGGCGGCTGTGCCTGGCGGCGGTGGTGGAGGGCGAGTTGCAGGTGTGGCAGGAGGACGCGGCGTACCGCTGGCAGGCGGTGGAGCTGCCGGAGGAGGGTTAGCGTCGGTGCGCTTCCGGGCAGCCCTGGAGCAGTTCGTCGGAGGGGGTCAGGCCGTGGCTTCCGGGCAGCCGTGGAGGAGCTCGGCGAAGGCCGCTCCGGCGGCGTCCCGCGGGAGGATCCGTTCCGCCCGGCGGCCGTCCGGCGTGCTGATCACGTAGCGCTCGGCGTGGTACGAGAAGTCGTCCCAGGGCTCCCAGGCGTGGGCGCGCAGCAGAGTCCGGCCGCAGCGGGTGCAGCCGATCCACGGCACGAGGACCAGGTCGGCCAGCTCCGGTTCGCTCCAGCCCGTCACCACCTCGGCCTCGTCGCGCTCGCCGTCCAGCAGCCGTACCGGGGCGGGCGCGCCGTCGCCCGGGCAGCGCAGCAGGCCGGGTGCGAGCCGCTCGCGCTCCCCCCACTCCTCGGTGAGCACGGAGATCTGCGCCCGGTCCGTACCGCCGATCGGGATCTGGCGGGCGAGCAGGCCCTCGACCAGCAGACCGAGCCCGCTCTCCTGCTCCCCGACCGCCCGGCAGTCCTTGACGCCCTGGGCGGCGTCGGCGGGCAGGAGGTCGGCGATCCGGTGCCAGAGCGCGGTGTCTTCGTCCATGGGTCGGACTCTAGTCGCGGGCGATCGGCGCTGGTCGGCCAGGGTCTGCGGCGGCGGCGCGCACCGAGGCCCCGGAACCCTGGTGGGGTTCCGGGGCCTCGGCCCGGCGGTGGGAGCGGCTCGGCGGTGCGGAGCGGCTCGGCTGCTCGGCTGCTCAGCGGAAGCGGCGCAGCCGGAGGCTGTTGCCGACCACGAAGACCGAGGAGAAGGCCATCGCGGCCCCCGCGATCATCGGGTTGAGCAGACCCGCCGCGGCCAGCGGCAGGGCGGCGACGTTGTAGCCGAAGGCCCAGAACAGGTTGCTCTTGATGGTGGCCAGGGTCTTGCGGGAGAGCCGGATGGCGTACGCCGCGGCCAGCAGGTCGCCGCGGACCAGGGTGAGGTCGCCGGCCTCGATGGCGGCGTCCGTACCGGTGCCCATCGCCAGGCCCAGGTCGGCCTGGGCGAGCGCGGCCGCGTCGTTGACGCCGTCGCCGACCATCGCGACGACCTTGCCCTCGGCCTGCAGCCGCTTGACGGTGTCGACCTTGTCCTGCGGCATGACCTCGGCGATCACGTGCTCCGGCCCGATGCCGACCTCGGCCGCCACGGCCTCGGCCACCAGCCGGTTGTCGCCGGTGAGCAGCACCGGGGTCAGGCCCAGGGCGCGCAGCCTGCCGATGGCCTCGGCGCTGGTCGGCTTGACCGCGTCGGCGACCTCCAGCACGGCCCGGGCCTCGCCGTCCCAGCCGACCGCGATCGCGGTGCGGCCGGCCGCCTCGGCGGCGGCCTTGGCCTCGGCCAGCGCCTCGGGCAGGTACTGCGACCACTCGTTCAGCAGGGCCTCCCGGCCGGCCACCACGGCGTGGCCGTCCACCACGCCTTGGACGCCCAGGCCCGGGACGTTCTCGAAGCCCTCGACGGCGGGCAGTTCGCCGGCCTTGGCGGCGGCGGTGGCAATGGCCCGGGCGATCGGGTGCTCGGAGGCGTGCTCCAGGGCGCCGGCCAGGCGCAGCACCTCGGCCCGGTCCACGCCGCTGGCGGTGTGCACGGCGAGCAGGGTCATCTGGCCGGTGGTGACGGTGCCGGTCTTGTCCAGGACGATGGTGTCGACCTTGCGGGTGGACTCCAGGACCTCCGGGCCCTTGATCAGGACGCCCAGCTGGGCGCCGCGGCCGGTGCCGACCAGCAGGGCGGTCGGGGTGGCCAGGCCGAGGGCGCACGGGCAGGCGATGATCAGCACGGCGACGGCCGCGGTGAAGGCGGCGGTCCAGCCTTCGCCGGTGCCCAGCCAGTAGCCGAGGGTGGCCACCGCGAGGGTGATCACGATCGGGACGAAGACCGCGGAGATCCGGTCCGCGAGGCGCTGGGCGGCGGCCTTGCCGTTCTGCGCCTCCTCGACCAGCCGGGCCATCCGGGACAGCTGGGTGTCGGCGCCGACCCGGGTGGCCTCGACCACCAGCCGGCCGCCCGCGTTGACGGTGGCGCCGGTGACGCTGTCGCCGACCCCGACCTCGACCGGGACGGACTCGCCGGTCAGCATCGAGGCGTCCACCGCCGAGGCGCCCTCGACCACCGTGCCGTCGGTGGCGATCTTCTCGCCCGGGCGGACCACGAAGCGGTCGCCCACGGCGAGGTCGGCGATCGGGATGCGCACCTCGGCCCCGCCGCGCAGCACCGTCACGTCCTTGGCGCCCAGTTCCAGCAGCGCCTTGAGCGCGGCCCCGGCGGTGCGCTTGGAGCGCGCCTCGAAGTAGCGGCCGGCCAGGATGAAGGCGGTGACCCCGGCCGCCGCCTCCAGGTAGATGTTGGACGAGCCGTCGCCGCGGGCGATGGTGAACTCGAAGCCGTGCCGCATGCCCGGCATCCCGGCGTCGCCGAAGAACAGCGCCCACAGCGACCAGAGGAACGCGGCGGTGGTGCCGAGCGAGACCAGGGTGTCCATGGTCGCGGCGCCGTGCCGGGCGTTGGTGAACGCGGCCCGGTGGAACGGCCAGGCGGCGTAGGTGACGACCGGCGCGGCGAGGGTCAGCGAGAGCCACTGCCAGTTGTCGAACTGGAGGGCCGGCACCATCGCCATCGCGATCACCGGCACCGCGAGCGCCACGGCGGTGAACAGCCGCTGGCGCAGCGGGGCCAGTTCGTCGGCCGGCTCGGCCTGCCCGGCGCCCGAACCCCCTTCCGCGGCCGGGGGCTTGGGCAGCGCGGCGGTGTAGCCGGTGGCCTCGACGGTGGCGATCAGGTCGGCGACCTCGACCCCGCCCTCGAAGGAGACCTTCGCCTTCTCGGTGGCGTAGTTGACGCTGGCCGTGACCCCGTCCATCCGGTTGAGCTTCTTCTCGATCCGGGCCGCGCAGGAGGCGCACGTCATGCCGCCGATCGAGAGTTCCACCTCCGCTGAGGCGGGTGCCTGCGTAGTCATCGTCGCTCCTCGTGACGTCGTCGTGCGGTACGTTCGGCGGCCGGGCCCTCGTACCCATGGGGGGTATCGGGCGGTGCCGGGTTCATTTATACCCCTGAGGGGTATCCGCCGCAAGCCCTGACGGATACCCCCTGCCCGTATTTTTGGAGGGGCGGAGACTGCTTGACTTGATACCCCCATGGGGTATTCACTCGTGGGCATCGAGCGGCGTCGAGCCGCGTCGAGTCGCATCACGTCGCACCGAGCCCCCGCCGGAACCCGAGGAGGACCCCATGGCCGGCTACCACAACGACAAGGACCAGCTCCTGCGCCGCCTGCGCCGCGTCGAGGGCCAGATCCGCGGCCTCCAGCGCATGGTCGACACCGACACCTACTGCATCGACACGCTTACCCAGGTCTCCGCCGCCACCAAGGCCCTCCAGTCCGTGGCGCTGCAGCTGCTCGACTCCCACCTCGCCCACTGCGTCCACGACGCCATCGCGGGCGGCGGGGCCGAGGCGGACGCCAAGGTCGCCGAGGCCACCCAGGCCATCGCCCGGCTCATGCGGGCCTGAGCGCCCGGCCCGTCCCCCTTCCGTCCTGCCGTCCTGCCGTCCCGCCGTCCCGCATCACGAGGAGAAACGCCGCCATGAACACCCCGCTGCGCATCACCGCCTTCACCGCCGGGCTCGCCGCCTCCTTCGGCCTCGCCCTCGGCGTCGGCCACGCCACCGGCAACGGCCCCTCCCCCAAGCCCGCCACCACCGCGCACGGCGGGCACGCCGGGCACGGCGCGGAACCGGCGGACGGCGGCGCCGAGCACCTGCCCGGCGGACTGCAGGTCTCCGAACGCGGCTACACGCTCAGCGTCGAGAACCCGTTCGTGACCGCCGGCTCCCCCACCGACCTGCGCTTCCGCATCCTCGGCACGGACGGCAAGCCCGTCACCGCCTACCAGCAGCAGCACGAGAAGGACCTGCACCTGATCGTCGCCCCGCGCGACCTGTCGACCTTCCAGCACCTGCACCCGACCCTCGCCGCCGACGGCACCTGGAGCGCCCAGACCGCCGTCCCCGCCGCCGGGGAGTACCGGGTCTTCGCGGACTTCACCCCGGCCGGGGCCAGCGAGGGACTCACCCTCGGCGCCGACCTGCACGCCGCGGGCGACCTGCGGCCCGCCCCGCTGCCGGAGACCGGACGGACCGTCACCGTCGACGGCTACACCGTCACCCTCGGCGGCGACCTCACGCCCGGGCGCAGCGGCACGCTCACCCTCGGCGTCAGCAAGGACGGCCGGCCGGTCACCGACCTCCAGCCCTACCTCGGCGCGTACGGCCACCTCGTCGCCCTGCGCGCCGGCGACCTCGCCTACCTGCACGTCCACCCGGACACCGGCACCCCGGGCCCGGAGATCGGCTTCACCACCACCGCCCCGAGCACCGGCGGCTACCGCCTCTTCCTGGACTTCAAGCACCAGGACACCGTCCACACGGCGGCCTTCACCGTGACGACGGACGGCGCCGCCGCCCCGGCCGGCCACCAGCACTGAGCGGGCCCGCACGAGAGGTGCCGGGCGATCCCACGGAGGGATCGCCCGGCACCTTCTGCTGTTCACCCGATCGAGTGCGGAGCGGCTTGCCGGAGCACGGCGAGGAGAGAGGTTCCCGGGTGGATCTCGACTACGACCTTTCAGTACCCGACCGTGAAGCGGCGCTGGACGAAGCGCGGCAGCTCCGCCTCGTCGACCAGGGCGACCGCGGCGTCCTCCACCGATATGCGACTGCGTCCGTCCGCGTCCAGGACGGATTGGTCGCCACCGGTCCGGAAACGGCCGGTACGCTCGCCGGGAGCGATGTCCTCGGCCGGGCTGAAGTAGGTCCACAGCCGATTCGAGGTTCGCAGGACGGTCAGGGCGTCCCGGTGGCCGCGCACGGCGGCCGCGTACTCCCGGGGCAGTCCGAGCGCGTCGAGGCTCTCATGGATCAGCTCGTCATGGTCGGCGCGCACCACGCCCGGTTCGACCTCCAGGCTTCCGGCACCGCCGATCACGATCAGGCGCGTCCTGGGGTGGCTCTCCAGTGCCGTCAGCAGCGCGCGGGCGGCAGTCGCGTAGACCGTGGGGTCGGCGATGGAGCGACGGACGGTGTCGGCGAAGTCCTTGGCGGCGTTGCCCGGCTGGAATCCGCTGATCAGCACGTCCAGGCCGGGCAGCACGGCCGCGATGCTCGCCGCGTCGAGGACGTCGACGTCGGCCCAGGTGATGTTCTCGCGGGTCTCCTTGATCTGTGAAGTGTCCCGACCGAAGGCCGAGACCAGGTGTCCGCGCTGAAGCGCCTCGGTGACGACCCGGCTGCCGATGCCGCCAGTGGCGCCGATGACTCCGATGTGCATGGTTCTCTCCTCAACCTGCCTGCGAATACGGTGACATGACGGACCGTCGGTCGCCGCGGCGAAAACTATACGGCGTGAAGTTTCGATACGCCAACCAATCTGGTGACACTGTAGAGTGTCCGCATGGCGGCTACCGGGACCACAGGACGACGCGAGCGGCTGCGCGCCGAGACGACGGCCGAAATCAAGAGCGTGGCATTGGCGCTGATGGCCTCAGGCGGCCCCGACGCCATCACGCTGCGGGCCATCGCCCGAGAGATGGGCATGACCGCCAACGCCATCTACGGCTACTTCGCCACCCGCGACGATCTGGTCACCACGCTCATCAACGACGTGTACACCGCGCTGGCCGACGCCGTGGACGCGGCCTGGGAGGCCGCCCCCGCCAAGGACCCGGCGGTCCGGATCCAGGCATGGGCCACCGCCTTCCGGAACTGGGCCGTCGCCAACCCCGAGGGCTTCCGCCTCGTCTACGGTGACCCTGTCCCCGGCTACCACGCCCCGGAGGGCGGCGCCGCCCCGGACGCCGCGCGCCGGGTGTGCACAGGACTCGCCGCACTCGCGGCGGCTGCCTGGCCCCACACCGAACACCTCTACCGAGACAGCACGTTCGAGTGGCCCGACTTCGACCCCGGGCTCCGCGACAAGGTGCGCGAGGCCTTCCCGGAGCTGCCCCCCGCCGCCGTCGCACTCGCCCTGCGCATCTGGGGACACCTTCACG
The DNA here is from genome assembly GCF_042896795.1 of Kitasatospora sp. NPDC001261. Taxonomy (NCBI): domain Bacteria; kingdom Bacillati; phylum Actinomycetota; class Actinomycetes; order Kitasatosporales; family Streptomycetaceae; genus Kitasatospora; species Kitasatospora sp. NPDC001261. The sequence goes on along the minus strand of NZ_JBIAXP010000004.1, from coordinate 244,514 downwards.
GCCTGGTGTCACTGGAGATCTACGGCCACCTCCACACTCAGATGGCCAGCCCGGACAAGCTCTTCCGCGAGGAACTGGCCCAGCTCGTCCGAGCACTGGGCATCCCCCACCAGGGCTGAGCGGCTCCGCCGCACAGCCCGGATCGGGCTTGTCCCGCGGCCCGGTGAGGGTGAGGAGGAGCGGAACACCGGTTCAGGACCTCGTGCGGGTCGGGGGCCTCACACCCGTCCGCAACCACCAACACCTGAAAGCAGCTGCGCGAGAAGTCGGCCAGGCCGACTTCTCGCGCAAACCTTCCCGCCTCACACCACCTGCCCTTTGACGGGCCGGAACCTCCGATCCACTCCCGTCCGGCCCTCAGGGGCAGTCAGCGCCGGATCTCGGCCCGCGCCCGCTCGTCCGGCGTGCCGATGTCCCAGAAGCGGACGATTCCGTGCGCGCCGGCGTAGGCGCCCGTACCGCCGGTGACGGCCATGTCGAGCGGGGCACTCGATCCCTTCGTCCAGAGCGACTGCATGGTCAGGGAGCCGCCCTCGACCTCCATGGTGATGAGGCACTGCTTCGTCACCTCCCCACCGTGGAGCTGGACGACCTGGCACGATCCGCCCCCGCGTCCGACGCTGTGGCCGCCCTGGACGGTGGCGCCGGAGTAGACGTCCATGTCGCCCAGGCTCGGCCCGGCCGCGCCGAGGTCCAGCACCTCGTACTGGTCGTTCTGGACCTTGAGTTCGAGCACCTCGACGCGCCCCTTCCGCAGGCTGTCAGCGTCCGCGGTGCCCACCGCGGCGAATCCGATCGCGGCCGTGGCCAGCGCGGCGGCGACAAACCTCCTGGCCGTCAGGTACCTGCTGCTGCTTCCGTTGGTGCCCATGGAGGCTCCCCCTTCGCTGTGAACTCGTGCGCGAACTCCCTCGACGCTATGACCCGCGAGCCGGCCTTTTCCAAGACCAATCCCGTTATCGCGCCATACCCTCGCGGGCATGATGGGCTCACAGCGGACCCGGTCCGGTCCGGTCCGAGCGGCGGTCAGCCGGAGGACTTCACCGACTCCTCCGACAGGTCCCAGAGCCTCCGGGCGTTCTCGCCGTCCAGCGCGTAGCGTGCGACGCCTTGCAGCGGGACGCCTCGGCGGTCGAGCACCTCGGCCTCGTCGCAGTCGGCGAAGTAGCGGCCGCCGACGCCGTCCAAGAGGGGTGAGACGGCGAGCAGGACGGAGGTCGCCGCTCCCTGGGCGACCGTCTTCATCAGCTCGGGCGGGATGGTCCCGCTGCCCTGGCCGTCGGTGTGGCGCTGGAGGTTGGTGAGGATCGCGCCGGGCATCAGGGCGTTGGCGGTGATGCCGTCGCCGGCCCAGCGGCGGCTCGCCTCGACCGCGAACAGGACGTTGGCGGTCTTGGACTGGGCGTAGGCGAGCCACGGGTCGTACGGGCGGAAGGCGAAGTGGACGTCGTCCCAGACGATCGGCGACCGCTGGTGGGCGCTGGAGCTGACCGAGACGATCCGGGCGGCGCCGTCGGCGGCGAGCGCGCGGTGCAGGCCGGTGGCGAGGGCGAAGTGCCCCAGGTGGTTGGTGGCGAACTGCCACTCCCAGCCCTGCTCGGTGTACCGCTCCGGGCAGGCCATCACGCCGGCGTTGTTCACCAGGATGTGCAGCGGGCCCTGCCAGGCCTCCGCGAACGCGGCGACGGAGGCCAGGTCGGTGAGGTCCAGCCGGCCGACGTGCACCTCCCGGTTGCCGGTGGCCGCGGTGATCTCCTCGGCGACCCGCCGCCCGGCCGCCACGTCGCGGACGGCCAGGGTGACGGCGGCGCCGGTGCCGGCCAGCACCCGGGCGGTCTCCGTGCCGAGGCCGGAGGCGGCGCCGGTCACCACGGCGCGGCGGCCGGTGAGGTCGACGCCCTGCGCGACCTCGGCGGCGGTGGTCGCGAAGCCGTACGGCGTGCTGATCGCGTTCATCGGTGAACTCCTCTTCGGGGGACGGGTGTTGTCGACGCCCTCACGGTACGAGCAGGCGGTCCTGCTCGGTCGGCGGCGTGCCGCCGTACCAGTCGAGCGGGCGGCCCGCGCGGACGAGTTCGCCGTACAGGGCCGGGTCGACGGGCTCGGCGAACACCAGGTCCAGGATGTCCGCGGCCGCCACCGCGGGCGGGCGCGCCTCGCGGTAGTCGCCGAACCAGGGGCGCGAGGTCGCGGTGTCGACCATGCCCGGGCAGACGGAGGCGATCAGGATGCCGGCGGCGAGGTCGCGCTCGCGCCGCTCGGCGGCGACCGCCCGGACGGCGGCCACCTGGGCCACCTTCGAGGGCACGTTCAGCCAGCGCGGCCAGCCCGCCTCCTCGGCGGTGCCGTGGTGGATCGCGGTGCGCCAGGACTCGACGGCGTACTCCACCTGGTCGAGGGTCGCGCCGTCGAACAGGTGCCGCAGCCGGGGGTCCAGGTGGCCGAGGGTGCCCAGGCTGCTGGCCACCACGAGCAGTCGGCCGCCGGGGCGCAGCACCGGGGCGAAGTCGCGCAGCACGGCGTGGGTGGCGGTGTTGGAGACGTCGATGAACTCGTCGGCGCGCTCGGACTGCGACTCGCCGGGGAGCAGCCGGGCGACGGCGTTGGACAGGACGATGTCGACGCCGCCGTGCCGCTGCCGGAGTTCGTCGGCGAGGCGGGCGAGGGCCTCGGTGTCGGTGACGTCCAGGACCCGTCCTTCGACGCGGCCACAGGTGCCGGCCGACCGGGCGACCTGGTGGGCGGCCTCGGTGACGCGCTGCTCGCTGCGGCCGGTGAGCAGGACCAGGTCGGCCGGCCGCAGGCGGGCCGCCAGCCCCTCGGCGAGGGCCCGGCCGAGGCCCTGGTTGGCCCCCGTGACGAGGGCGGTGCGGGGATCGCTCATACCGACCACGGTAGGAACCGGCGCCTCCATGAGTCCAACGAAACTCTCGCACCTCTGCTATGCGTAGACGTCATGGACTTCACGGACGTCTCGCTGACCGCGCTGCGGGTGTTCCGGGCCGTGGCCGAGCAGGGCACCTTCACGGCGGCCGCGCAGGCGCTGGGGTACACCCAGTCGGCGGTGTCCCGGCAGATCGCCTCGATCGAACGGGCCGCGGGCGCGGAGCTGCTGGAACGGCGCCGCGAGGGCGTCCGGCTGACGGCCGCCGGGCGGGTGGTGATGCGGCACGCGACCGTCGTGCTGGAGGAGATCGACGCGGCGGCCCGCGAACTGTCTGGTAGGCCCGAGGAGGGCGGGACGGTCCGGCTCGGCTGGGTGCCGACCGCCGGCACCACGCTCGTCCCGCAGGCCCTCGCCGCGCTGCGGCGCAGCGCCCCGGGGGTGCGGGTGACCAGCCGCGAGGGCGGCACGGCGACGCTGGCGCGGGCGCTGCGGGCGGGCGGCATCGACCTCGCCCTGCTCTCCTCGGCCCCGCCGTTCCGCGCCCCGGACACCGAGTCGCCGCCCCTGGTGCTGCAGACCCTCACCGAGCGCGCCCTGTGCCTGGCCGTGCCCGCCGCGCACCCGCTGGCCCGCGGGGAGTACGTCGACGTGGCCGACCTGCGCGGGCAGCGGTGGATCGCCGGGCCGTCCGCCGGGGCCGACCGGCTGATGGGGGTGTGGCCGGGGCTGGACGAACGGCCCGAGATCGCCCACACCGCCCGCGACTGGCTCGCCAAGCTGCACCTGGTGGCGGCCGGCGGCGGGCTGACCACCGTCTCCCCCGCCATGGCCGCCGCCGCACCGCCCGGCGTACGCGTCCTGCCGGTACGCGGCGGCCCGCAGGAGGTGCGGCGCCTGCTGCTGGCCCGCCTCCCGCAGCCGCCCACCGACCCGGTCCGCCGCCTGGCGGCGGCGCTGCGCGCGGCAGCGGTGGCGGAGGCGAACGGCGGGCCACAGGACGGCCGTTGAGCCCCGCGAGCGTCAGTCCGCAGGTCAGTCCGAGGCTCGTCGGTCCGCCCCGGGCGGCGGGACGGGCCCGAGGTCGGCCTCGGGCCCGCGGGTGAGGACGGCGAGCAGGGCCGGGTCCGCGTACACCTCGGCGCTGTGCTGCCACTGGGTGAGCAGGAGCTCCACCGGGGCGAGGTCGTCCGGGGCCACCGCGCCGCGCGCCGTGTCGACCAGTTCGGTGATCAGGGTGTCGAGGTCCCCGTCGGGCAGGACGGTGCACCAGGGCAGGGCTACGGGCAGAGCCTGCCGCAGTGCGGCGGCGTCTCCGGCCCGCGCGAGCTCGGCGAGTGCTTCGGGGGTGAAGTCCACGACTGAGGAGCGTACGTGAGGCGGGGAGAATCGAGTGCGGGCGCGGGTGGTCAGCGGCCCGGGCGGCAGGGGGCGGGGGTGCCACGGGTCGGGTCGGCGGTGACGGCCGCCGCGACGGTGCCGGCCAGGCAGGCGATCAGGCAGCGGGTGACGGGGTGGCGTACGGCGCGCAGCAGGGCGGGCGGGCGTGTGGCGGGGGCCGGGTGGTGTGTCATCGGGGGCTCCTTCGCGTGGGGGTACGGCCGTCGGGGGCCGCGTCGGTGGACGCGGCCCCCGGCGGGGCGGGCGGGGTGGTGGGCGGCCTCACGCGGCCGTCGCGGACTTCGTCCCGGCGGCGTCCGCGCGCCCGGGGCGCGGGGTGCGCAGGGTGGCCGCCGCGAGCAGGCCCCCGGCCACCGCGATCGCCGCGGCGCCGAGGAAGGCAGCGGAGAAGCCCGAGGTCAGACCCTGGACGGTGGCGTCCGGGGTCCGGGCGCCGGCCAGTGCGGTCATCGCGGCCAGGCCGAGCGCCGAGCCCACCTGGTAGCCGGTGTTGACGATGCCGGAGGCGAGGCCGCCGTCCTCCGGGGGCGCGCTGGAGATCGCGGTGCCGAGGGAGGGGATGAAGGCGAGCGCCATGCCGGTCGCGGCGAGCAGGGAGGCGGGCAGCACGTCGGTCCAGAAGTTGCCGTCCGGGCGGGCCAGCGAGAGCCCGGCCAGGCCGGCGCCGAGGGCGAGCATGCCGGTGACGACCAGCGCCTTGGGGCCGAAGCGGGCGATCAGCCGGGGCGCCAGGGTGATCATGATGCCCATGATGGCGACGGTCATCGGCAGCAGGGCCGCGCCGCTGGCGAAGGCGCCGAGGTGGAGGACCTGCTGGAGGTAGAGGTTCAGGAAGAACCACATCGGCACCCAGGCCGCGGCCAGCAGGAACTGGGCGAGGTTGGCGGCGCCGAGGTTCGGAACCCGGAAGATGCCCAGCCGCATCAGCGGCTCGCGGCGCCTGCCCTGGACGACCAGGAAGGCGGCCAGCAGCACGGCCGCGCCGGCCAGGGTCAGCAGGGTCGACGCGGAGGCCCAACCCGCCTCCGGGGCACGGACGACGGCGTACACGGCGGCGGCCAGTCCGGCGGTGACGGTGAGCGCGCCGACGAGGTCGATGCCGCCGCGGCGCCGGGGCGCGGAGGGCATCAGCGCGGGAGTGGCGAGCAGCGCGACCACGGCCACCGGGATGTTGATGTAGAACACCCAGGGCCAGCTGACGTACTGGGTGATCAGGCCGCCGAGGAAGACGCCCGCGGTGCCGCCGGCCGGGGCCGCCGCGCCGTACAGGGCGAAGGCCTTGGTCAGTTCCTTCGGGTTCCCGCCGAAGAGCGTCATCAGCAGGGTGAGCGCCGAGGGGGCGATGAGGGCGGCGCCGAGGCCCTGGACGCCGCGGCCGGCCAGCTCGGTGGGCACGTTCCCGGCGAGGCCGGCGAGCAGTGAGCCCGCGCCGAGGACCGCCCAGCCGGCGCTGAACAGGCGGCGGGCGCCGAGCAGGTCGGAGAGCCGTCCGCCGAGCAGGAGCAGGCCGCCGAAGGCGACCACGTACGCGTTGAACACCCAGGACAGGTCCTCCTGGCCGAAGCCGAGGGCGTCCTTCATCCTGGGCAGGGCCACCCCGATGATCGAGGTGTCCATGATCACCACGAACTGCGCGGCGGCGATCAGCGCCAGTGCGCGCCACCTCCGGGGGTCGGGCCCGGTGCTGTCGGTTGCCATCTCTTACTCCCTGTCTGTGAGGGGTATCGGCCGGGGGCGGTGCCTCGCGGCGATCGCCGAGGATCGCCAACTCGCAGGACGGGCACGGTGGATGTGCCGGTCGACGACCCCGGTGAGGACGACCGAGAACATACCCTAGGGGGGTAGGGTTTAGTCAACGGAGCCGGGGCGGCGGGGAACGGGGCCCGGCGGCGGGAGGCAGCCCGCGAAGGCGGGGAATCCGGCGTCCACCGGCGGGGTTTCACCAGGCGTCAGCACCCGCCTCGTGAAGGGCCCTCCGTGCGCGCCATCCAGATCGACCGTTTCGGCACCCCCGAGGTCCTCGACCTCGTCGAGACCCCCCGGCCCGCGCCCGGCCCCGGGGAGGTGCTGGTCCGGACCGTCGCGAGCGGCATCAACCCCGTCGACGACAAGACCCGGGAGGGGGCCATCGGCGAGGGCACTCCCCCGCTGCCGACGACGCTCGGCTGGGACCTGGCCGGCGTCGTGGTCGACGGCGGCGACAGCCCGCTGGAGGTGGGGGAACGGGTCATCGCCATGTCCCACCAACTCGGCACCACCCGCGGCACCTGGGCCGACCTGGTCGTCCTCCCCGCGGCGGCGGTGGCCGTCGCGCCGCGGGCGGTCAGCCTGGTCGAGGCCGCCACGCTGCCGCTGCCCGGGCTGACGGCCCTGCAGACGCTGGACTGGCTGGCGGTGTCCGCCGGCGAGCGGCTGCTGATCGCCGGTGCCGCCGGCGCGGTCGGCGGACTCGCCCTGCAGATAGCCCGGGCGCGGGGCGTCGAGGTCGACGCCCTGGTCTCCCGAGACGCACAGGCCGGCTTCGCCCGCGAGCACGGCGCGGGGCTCGTCTCCACCGACCCCGCCGCCTTCCGGGGCGGCGGCTACGACGCGGTCTTCGACACCTTCGGGGCCTTCGTCACCGACGCGGTCGCGGACGGCGGCCGCTACGCCTCGATCGCCACCCAGGCCGGCCCCGTCCCGGACCTCTCCGCCCGGGGCGTGCGCACCACCGTCCACCAGGTGCGCGAGGACGGCGCCGGGCTGGCCGAGTTGGCCCGGCTCGTCGACGCCGGCGCCCTGCGGCCGCGGGTGCACGCCACGTACGGGCTCCAGGAGATCCGGGCCGCGCACGAGCGGTTCCGCGAGGGCGGCCTGGCCGGGAAGATCGTCGTGACGTTCTGACCGCCGCCCTCGGCCGCCTCACCCGCGAGCGACCCTCGGCCGGGCCGCGCCCACCGCACCGGGGGCCCTCGTGGAGGAACCCGGCGGGGGTGGGCCGGCACCGGACTACCGGGCTGGCGGCGGGAGTTCGCCGACACGGTCGGCGGCGGCCCGGGCGAGGACCGCGGAGATGCCGACCACCGTCCCGGCCGGGCCCGCCTCGCCGTCCTCGGCGAGGACCGTGCGCTCGCCGAGGAACCCGTACGTGCTCCGGTCGAAGACCCACTGCGTCTGCCGCCCGTCCGCCGTACGGGCCACGGCGACGCCCTCGCGTCCGGCGGCGTCGACGGCCGAGCCGACCACCGTGACCCCGGGGATCCGCTCGGCCGCCCGGTAGAGCGCGGCGCCGACCTGCGGCGGCGCCCAGGTCTCGGCCAGCAGGTCGCCGATCGCCGTGAACGCCCGCTGGTCCGGGTCCTGGCCCTGGCCCCGGGTCTGCTCCCTGACCAGCCGCAGCAGGGCGTCCGGGTCGGTGGGCAGCGCGGCGACGAAGGCGTGGGTCGGTTCGCCGACCGACGGACCGCCTCCCCCGCCGAACGCCTCGGGCCGGGCCGTCGCCCCCGGCTGGTCGAGGTGGAGGACCGGCCCGTCCTCGCCGAGCCGGCTGTCCGGCCCGCCCTCCTCGCGCAGCAGGCCGGGGCGGCTGCCGTCGGCGGACAGCCACACCTGCCGGGTGTGCGCGGGCGCCATGGTCACGGGGCCGCCGCCCGCGCTCTGCGCCGCGTAGGCGACCCTGCTCTCGATGTAGACGAACTGGTCTGCGCGGACCGCCGGTTGCTCCGATCCGGCGGCGGCGAGGGCGATGCGGTCGAGCAGCCGTACGGCTTCGGAGCCGCCGGTCGCACCGCCTCCCGCCACCGCCGCGTGGTCGCGCCCGGCCGTCCCCGCGCCCCCGAGGTCCGACGCCACGACGCCGACCACCGCCAGGGCGCAGGCGAGCGCAGGCACCGCGATCCGGAACCGGGCCGAACGCCTGGCCGGGCGCCGGACCGGGCGCCCGGCCCGACGCCGGAGCGGGGCTCGCGGAGCGGGGCGGCCCTGCGGCTCGGCGGCCTTGCGCAACAGCGCTTCCCTCAAGAGCAGTCGGCGGTCCGCGTCCAGGCCGGGCACCGCCGGCGGGGGCAGCAGCCCGGCGAGTTCACGGCGCTCCGACTCCTCGGACACCGGGCGCTGCGCGGCGCGCCGTGGGGTGGCGTTCATCCGTGGCTCTCCTGGGTCGACGGCCGGAGCGCGGGGAGGCGGCCCGGTACGGGCAGGGCGGGGGCGGCGGCAGCGGCGACGCGGACAGGGACGGGAGCGGGAGCGGGGACGGCGGCGCGGGCCCTGGCTTCGGCCTTCGCCTTCACCTTCGCCTTCACTTTCGCCTCCGCCCTGGCCTCGGCCTCGGTGAGTTCGCGCAGCCGGGCCCGCGCCCGGGACAGCCGCGAGCGGACGGTCCCGACCGGCGTGCCGAGCGCCTCGGCCGCGCTCGCGTAGTCCAGTCCGGCCCACACCACCAGCGTGAAGACCTCCCGGTCGCGCCGCCGGAGCCGGGCGAGCGCCCGGCGCGCGGCCCGCAGCTCCTCGACGTCCGCGAGGTGCGCGACCAGGTCGTCGGAGAAGTCCGGGACGGCGCCGCGCTCCGGGATCCGGGCGAGCGCGAGGTCGCGGCGCCGCCGGGCGCGGGCGTTGCGGCGCATGACGTTGGTCGCGATCCCCAGCAGCCACGGGCGCAGGCCGTCGCCGTCGGGGTGCAGCCGCTCCCGGCCCCGCCACGCCTCCAGGAAGGTCGTCGAGACGACGTCCTCGGCCTCCGCCCAGTCGCCCGTCACGCGCAGGGCGTAGCGGTACAGCACCTGGGCGTGCTCGTCGTAGAGCTCGCCCAGGACGTCGGGGTCGCCGCGGCGCAGACGCGTTCTCATGAGTGCTTCCACACTCTGCCCTGCCCGGTCCGGCACCCGGGTTCCGGTGACGTGCGTCACAGGCCCCGACCCACCGTCGATGTGGCCCGGCTCACAGGAACTCCGGTGCCCCTCCGAGCAGTACAGGACATGACCACCGCTTCCGCTCCCCGTTCCGTTCCCCGCCGGAACGCCCTCCGGGCCCTGGCCGTCGCCGGCGCCCTGGTCGGCGCCTCGACTCCCGCCCTCGGCGGCCCGGCCTTCGCCGCCGAGCCGGAGACGTACACCCTCACCGTCCGGCACCTGGACCGCGCCGGCCACCCGACCGCGCCGTACCGGACCAGCGTCACCGGGATCTCCGGCCCCGGCGCCGACACCTCGGTCCGGCTGGACGCCCCCTCCGGCGTCACCACCGTGCGGCTGCCCAAGGGCCGGTACGTGCTGGACAGCAACCTGGCCTCGGGCCTGGAGCCGGGCGGGACGATCTGGACGGACTGGATCGTCCAGCCGCGCCTCGACCTCGACCACGACACCACCGTCACCGTCGACGCGCGGACCACCGCCCTCGTCGACGTCCGGCCCCCGGACGGGTCCGCGCGCTTCCGGCACAGCGGGATGTTCGTCGAGGTCACACACGAGGGTGCCACCAGGACCGTCAACGTCGCCAACGGGTCGCCGAACCTGCGCGTCGCCCACCTCGGGCCGCAGACCGAGGCCGGGGCGGTCAAGCAGTGGTTCGACGTCAACTGGGACACCGACAGCGGCGGCTACCTGCTCGGCCGGACCTCCACCGGCACCCGCGCGCTGACCGGGCTCAGCAAGCACTACTCCGCGCAGGAGCTGGCCACCGTGAACATCCGCGGCGCCGCCGGACCGGGCGGCGCCGGGACCGCGCTCGTCAGCCTCCAGCCCAGCGACGGAGCGAGCATCGGCGAATCCCGGAGCGTCACCACACCCGGCACCGCCACCTTCCACGTCGCACCCGAACGCGGCACCTGGGACATCGGCGTCACCGTCCCCCGCGCCGACGGCAGCCGGCCGACCTACTACACCGAAGACCGCGTCGCCGTACGGGCCGGGGCCACGACCACCCGGACCTTCGACGGCCCCGTCTTCGGCCCCGCGCTCACCGACCGCCCCGCCGTCTCCCGCGACGGCGACCGGATCACCGCGGACGTCCCGCTGCTCGCCGACGGCGACGGCCACGTGCCGTGGACCCCGTCGTTCGACACCGCCTACACCTCGCTGTACCGCGACGGGGTGCTGGTCGGCGCCGCCTCCGACGCGGCCGGGCGCGGCGAGTTCACCGTCACCCCGGGCATGGCGGGCTACCGCCTGGCCACCACCGTGACCCGCAAGGCCGCGGCCGGCGCGACCACCCGGGTGACCGCGTCCTGGACCTTCGCCTCCGCCACCACCGCCGCCCCGACCGCACTCCCCGTCAGCGTCGTACGGTTCGCCCCCGAGCTCGACCCATCCGGCACCGCGACGGCCGGCAGCGCGCTGCGCGTCCCGGTCACCGTGCAGGGCGCCGCCGCGGACGGCCGCGTCCGCTCGCTCACCGTCTCGTCCTCCACCGACGGCGGCGCCTCCTGGACCCGCCTCCCCCTCGACGCCGGCGCCGTCACCGTCCACAACCCCCCGGCCGGCACCGCCGTCTCCCTGCGCGCCGAACTGACCGACACCGACGGCAACACCCTCGACCAGACCATCACCGAGGCCTACCGCACCCGCTGACCGTCCCGTTGCGACGAACCCTGAGCGATCCTCACCGAGGCCTGACGGATCACACCGTGTCTCATCGAAGGTCAAGCAGGCAGAGCAGGGCCCTGTTGTGCCTACCGGATCCGAGATCGGCTCGGCCGGGATCCCGGCCGAGCCGGTTCGCTCACGCCTCTGGCCACGGTGGAGTCGGTGGAGGACAGGGTTCGCGCGCCTGCCGGCCCACAGTCGGTCGGCCCCGTGGTCCTTGAGAAGATCTCGTTCATGAGTGAGGATCCGAGGGCCCGAGAAGCCGTGTGGGCGGATGGAAAGAACCTGTACGACGTCGTCCCCGCTCTCGACGCTGTCATCGGGATCATCGGGCGGGATCTGGTCCTGGGCGAGTACTCGCTGGCGCATGCCACGGCGCACATGGCAGCGGAAATGATCGTGGAGCAGAGGGAATCGACAGGGATCCACGACGAGGGGACGGCATTGCTCGTCGTCCGTGCACTCGCCGAGTCGGCGGCTGCTACGGAACGCGCGAATGATGGACTCCGTTCGTAGCGAGGCGCCCTCCGGCCTGTGGCACAGCCAGTGCTCGGGCTTCGGTGAGACTGCCGAGGTTCCGTGCAACAGGACACTGACCCCGGCCCACAGCCGACGCCTGACCGCCTGCCGGGAACCGTAGGTCGGCACCGGCTCGCACGGGCCTGATCGCACACGCCTCGTTGGTGGTCGGACCACTCCCGGGTCCGGCCACCACCGCGTGGGAGCGGATCTGTAGTCTCTGCCGCATGTCGGCCGATCTTGGATTCACCTGCACCTGCTGCGGCGAACGTCACGCAGAGACACCCATGAACTTCTCCAGTCCTGCGCCCGCCTACTGGCAGCCGGACATGGAACAGGTGCGGGACTGCCTCCTCTCGTCCGACCAGTGCGTGATCCAGGGCGAAGCCTTCTTCGTGCGAGGACTGATCGAGCTGCCCGTCATCGGCCGGGACGACGTCTTCTCCTGGGGCGTGTGGGTCTCGCTCAGCGAGAAGAACTTCGAGCGGGCGAGCGAGCTGTGGGAGACCCCCGGCCGCGAGTCGGAGCCCGCGTACTTCGGCTGGTTGTCGACCGACCTGCTCCCGTACTCTCCGTCGACGATCAACCTGAAGACCATGGTCCACACGCGTCCCGTGGGCGAGCGCCCCTTCATCGAACTGGAGCCGACCGACCACCCGCTCGCGGTCGAACAACGCACGGGCATCACCATGGACCGCGTACGGGAACTCGCCGAAGCTGTCCTGCACTCCAAGCACTGAAGCCCTACCGTCGCCCTGTCCCGCTCACCCGCTGAACCTGCTGCCGAATCGGACGGACATGACCGTGTACTGGACCGGCGAGGCCCCCTGGGTCCACCACCTCGGAGCGGACACCCGGCCCTCCGGACCCAGCCTCCTGCCGCCCTCCGGCACCACCTTCGTCGCCCGCCTCGACGGCGCCGAACTCGTCGACGAGCAGCGGCTCTTCGAGCAGCTGAGCATCCACCTCCGCCTCCCGGCCTACTTCGGCTGGAACTGGGACGCCCTCGCGGACTGCCTGCGCGACCTGGCCTGGGCGCCCGCCGACCACTACCTGCTCGTCATCGAGCGGTCGGCGCTGATGCTGCGGGAGCACCCAGAGGACCGCGCCACCCTGCTCAGGATCCTCGACACCGCCGGCCGCCACTGGGGCCACAGCCTCGACCGGCCGGGCCGGTCCTTCAACACCCTGCTCCTGTAGGCGCGGCCACCGACGGGCCTGTCCGGCGTCGGCCTCCTCACCCGAGGAGGCCGGCGGCGGACTGGTTCGGCTTCGCCGTTCACCGCAGGGGTCAGGCCGCGGTGGGGGTCAGGGGGCGGGGGGTCGGGGTGGTGAGGGCGAGGTTGCGGTGGATCTCCAGGGCGGCGGTGGAGCGGTTCAGGGTGATGTAGTGGAGGCCGGGCGCGCCCTCGTGGAGGAGGCGTTCGGCCATCCTGGTGGCGTGGTCGACGCCGATGCGGTGGGCGGTCGCCCGGTCGCCGCGGGCCGCCTCCAGTTGTCGGGCCAGTCCGGCGGGGAAGGAGGCGCCGCTGAGTTCGGCGAAGCGGCTGATCTGGCGTACGTCGGTGGCGGGCATGATCTCGGGGATGACCGGGGTCGCGCAGCCGGCCGCGGCCAGCCGGTCGCGCAGCCGCAGGTAGTGCTCGACGTCGAAGAACATCTGGGTGACGGCGTAGTCGGCGCCGGCCCGGCACTTGGCGACGAAGTGCCGGATGTCGTCGTCCCAGTCCGCCGAGCGCGGGTGGCGCTCGGGGAAGGCGGCGACGCCGACGGTGAACGCGCCGCACTCCTTGACGAGTCGGACGAGTTCGGCCGCGTAGCGCAGGCCCTGCGGGTGGGGCTCCCAGCGGCCGTTGGGGTTGCCCGGCGGGTCGCCGCGCAGGGCGAGGACGTCGCGGATGCCGACGTCGGCGTAGCGCCGTAGGACGGCCTGGAGTTCGGCGGTGGAGTGGCCGACGGCGGTGAGGTGGGCCACCGGGCGCAAGGTGGTCTGGGCGGCGATCAGTTCGGTGGTGCCGATGGTGCGGTCGCGCGAGGAGCCGCCGGCGCCGTAGGTGACCGAGACGAAGGTCGGCGCGACCGCCTCCACCCGCCGGATCGCCGCCCACAGGGCGCGTTCGCCGGCCTCGTCCTTGGCGGGGAAGAACTCGAAGGAGTAGGTCCGTTCGCCGGCCGCGAGGATGTCGCGCAGGCCGCGCGGGGTGCGCCGGGTGGTGTGGTCCATGGGTTCACCTCAGGTGGTGGGGTCGGTCGTCCGGGGATGCGGGGGAGCTCCTCCACCCTGCCCCGGCACCCGCAACAGGACTGTCACAGCGGGTCGTTGACGGCCCCGTCCGGGCGGCGGAAGGTGCTCCAGCAGCTCTAGCAATTACCCTAGGGGGGTATGGTATGTTCGAAAGGAAGCAGCCGCCCGGGCAGTCCGGCCGGCGCCGGGCACCACGACAGGAGCACACCCATGAGCGAGACCACCGTCACCGTCGAGTCCGCCGCCGCCGAGGCCACCTCCTGCTGCGGCTCGTGCGGCACCGGCGCCGGCGCGGCCCCGGCCGCCGAGTCCGGCCGGACCTCGGTCTTCCAGGTGAAGGGCATGACCTGCGGCCACTGCGTCTCCTCGGTGACCGCCGAGTTGAAGAAGCTCGACGGCGTCGAGGAGGTCGCCGTGGACCTCGCCACCGGCCGGGTCACCGTCGGCAGCACCCTGCCGCTCGCCGACTCCGACGTGGCCGCCGCCGTCGACGAGGCCGGCTACGAGCTGGTCGGCCGCGTCGAGGCCTGAGCCTCCGACATCGGCCCGGACGGGAGGGCGCCACCCCGCCCGTCCGGGCCGACTCCCCCTCGGCACGCCCCCGGTAGAGTGAGCGCACGCCTCACCGCACAGGAACCGGAGACGGCCATGGCCGGCTACAGCTCGCACAAGGACGACTTCCGCAAGCGGCTCCGCCGCATCGAGGGCCAGATCCGTGGCCTCCAGCGCATGGTCGAGGAGGACACCTACTGCATCGACGTCCTCACCCAGGTGTCCGCCGCCAGCCGCGCCCTCCAGTCCTTCGCCCTCCAACTCCTCGACGAGCACATCGAATGCTGTGTCCGGGACGCCATCGCCGAGGGCGGCCAGGAGGCGGGCACCAAGATCCGCGAGGCCAACCAGGCCATCGCCCGCCTGGTCAGGTCCTGACCCCGTTCCAGCGGTGACGGCTCCTCCGACGGCCCCCGGGAGCCGTCACCTTTACGGGGTGGGGGTATCTCCCCGGGGCGTTCCAGGAGGGGATCAACCGTGTCCGCGATCGAGTTCGTCCGCCGCCTGGACGGCCTGGTCTACCGCTTCGACCTGAACGGCACCGCCAACGGCCGCCCGTCCTACAAGCGGCGGGACCTGGACCTGTGGTGCCGGTGGACGCCGGAGCGGGGCTGGTGCGTCGTCGACGCCGAGGGCGTGCCCAACTCCGGTCCGCTGCTGGGCGAGGACCGGCACCGGGAGCTCCCGCCGACCGGGCCGTGGCGCAGCTGGAAGGCCGGCCGGTCGTACCTCTACGACCTGCGCCGCGTCGATGGAAACGGGGACGGCGACGCGTCCTGAGGCCCGCGGGGTCAGACCCGGTCGAGCGGGCGGTGCGGGCCGTCCGGCAGCTCGACCGCGACGGCGTCGCCGGGCCGGACCGGGCCGCCGGTGCGGACGACGCCCATGATGCCGGCGCGGCGCACGATCGTGCCGTCCTCGGCGCGGCCGACGACCTGCTTGAGCAGGCCGGGCCGGTAGGCGTCGATCTGGGTGCACGGGTTGCGCAGGCCGGTGATCTCCACCTCGGCCTCCGGGCCGATCCGCAGCACCGCGCCGACCGGCAGGCCGAGCAGGTCGACGCCCTCGGTGGTGATGTTCTCGCCGAGGGCGCCCGGCGTGACGTCGAAGCCCGACTCGCCGAGTTCGGTGAGCAGTTCGTGGTGGATCAGGTGGACCTGGCGCAGGTTGGGCTGGGTCGGGTCCTGGGCGACCCGGGACCGGTGCCGGACCGTCACCCCGGCGTGCACATCCCCTTCGACGCCCAGGCCGGCGAGCAGGGTGATGCCGTCCCGGTTCGGCTTGGTGAACGAGTACTCGGCGTTGCTGCTGACCGCCACCACGGTGCCGCTCATACTCCGGACCCTCCTCGCGGACGTACGTTCGATCGCAGGAGCAGCATAGCCGCCGCTGACGACCGGCCCCCCGATGACGGAACCGGGGGAGCTCAGGACCGCCGCTCCGCGTGCGTCGACCGGTCCGCGTGCACCCGCTCGTCCGCGTCGGCGAGCCACAAGTACACGGGTGCGAGCCCGAGTTCGATCCCCATCAGCACCAGCTGGAACCAGTGCGGACGGCCGTCGACGACGAGCGACAGCACCCGCGCGAGGCCGCCCAGCAGGAGGACCGCGGCCAGCCACCGCACCGGCCGGGCGGGCACCGGCGTCTGCCGGGCGGCGTGGATCCAGGCCGCCCCGTACCCGGCGAAGACCGCGCCCATGAAGCGGCCGAAGCTGCCGACCGTCGGGCCGGCGTCCGCGATCCCGGGCATCGCGGAGTTCCCCAGCAGGATGTGGAGGAAGCCGATCGCCACGCAGGCGATCCCCATCGTCCACGCGAGCACCCGCAACGCCTTGGCCATGGCCCGTCCACCCCTCACAGAGGTCTGGTTGACACGTGTCTACTACGTTGCCCACCACGCTAGCGCCGGCAAGTAGACACGTGTCAAGTAGCCTGGCCCGCATGCCAGTCCACGAACGGCGCCGCCGACTCTCCCCCGCCGAGCGACGCGCCCAGCTGCTCTCCGTCGGTGCCCGGCTGTTCGCCGAACGGCCGTACGAGGGGGTGCTGATGGAGGAGGTCGCCGAGCGGGCCGGGGTCTCCCGCGCCCTGCTCTACCGGCACTTCGCGAGCAAGCACGAACTCTTCGCCGCCGTCTACCGGGAGGCCTCCGCCGACCTGCTCGCCAGGAGCCGGTTCGACCCGGGCGACACCCTGGTCGAGCAGCTGGTCGAGGGCATGGACGCCCACCTCGACTACTTCATCGCCAACCGGCACGCCGTGCTCGCGGCCAACCGCGTGCTGGCCGGGGACCAGGTGATCCAGACCATCATCACCGAGGAGCTCGACGCCCTGCGCGGCCGGCTGCTCGGCGTCCTCCCACTCGCGGACGAGCGGGCGCGACTGGCGGTGTCGCAGGTCCTGCGCAGCTGGCTGGTGTTCGTCCGGGTGCTGGTCATCGACTGGCTGACCGAGGAGAGCTGCTCCCGCACCGAGCTGCGGGACGCCTGCATCGGCGCCGTGCTGGGCGCGCTCCGGCCGCTGCTGCCCGTCGATCCGGCACCCGGCTGGGGGCACCGAGGGCATACCATCGGGACGTAAGGGGAGAAGCTCCGCAAGCGCCCAATTCCTCATGAACATATGACAATTGGATGCTCTGACTCCCCTCGACCAGCCGGACCTCCGAACCCCGCGAAGGGACCCATGGACTCCGCCGCAGCCGACACCGGGACCACCCTCCCCCCACTCCACCGGCTCCCCACCACCCCCGCCCAGCCGCCCCACCCCACCACCCTCCCGGACGGCACCCCCGCGTGGCTGATCACCCGCTACCACGACGTCCGGCAGGTCCTCGGCGACCCCCGGGTCACCCGGGCCGACCTGCATGACGTCGGCACCGCGGGCGCCACCGCCGACGTGGCCGCCAACCCGGCGTCCCTGTTCAACCAGGACGGGCCCGCCCACCGCCGGCTGCGCGGCACCGCCCAACGGGCCTTCACCCCGCGCGCCATCGCCGGCTGGCAGCCGTGGGTCGCCGCCGCCGTCCAGCAGTCCGTGGACCGGCTGGTCGCCGCCGGCCCGACGGCCGACCTGGTCCCCGCGTTCGCCCGGCCGGTGCCGTTCGCCGTCACCACCCGGCTGATGGGGCTCGACGGGGACGGGCCGGACCACCTGGACGAGGAGCGGCTGCGGCGCTGGACCCGCGCCCTGCTCGCCCAGGGCGAGGACCAGGGCGGCGAGCCGGGCGGCGGTCTGGACGGCGGGCAGGACGGCGGACAGCAACCGGACACGGACCCCGACCACGACGCCACCCTCGCCGAATTCGGCTCCTTCATGGGCGAGTTGGTCGCCCGCCGGCGCCGCGAGCCGGGCGACGACCTGGTCAGCCGGCTGGTCCGGGCCGCCGACCAGGACGGCGGCGTCCCCGAGGAGTCCCTCGTCTTCCTGGTCGCCGGGCTCACCGCCAGCGGCAACGAGAGCGTCGCCGGCGCCCTCGCCAACGCCCTGGTCTACGTGCTCGGCGAACGCCCCGAGCACTGGCCGCGCCTCGCCGACCCGGACACCGCCGAGCGCACCGCCGAACGGCTGCTGCACTACATCCCGCTCGGCGACGACGAGGCCACCATCCGCCGCACCACCGCGCCGGTCGAGGTCGGCGACGTGACCATCCCGGCCGGCTCGATCGTCGCCGTCAGCCTCGGCAGCGCCAACCGAGACCCGGCCGTCTACCCCGAGGGCCTCGACGCCGACCTGGGCCTCCCGCTCCCCGCCCCGACCCTCGCCTTCAGCTCCGGCCCGCACTACTGCATCGGCGCCTGGCGGGTCCGGCTGGAGATGCGGGAGTCCCTGCACCGGCTCGCCACCGCCCTGCCGGGCCTGCGCCTCACCACCCCGGTCGCGGAGCTCGCCTGGCAGCTCGGCGGCACCACCCGGAGCCCGGCCCGCCTCCCGGTCGACTGGTAGGTCGACCGGGAGCCGGTGGTAGGCCGGTAGCCGGCACCGGCGGTCGCCCGCCCGGCCTCAGCCGTCGGGCGAGGCGGCCGACCACCGCCCCCGGCTCACCCGAACAACCCCTCCCCCAGCGTCCCGCCCTCCGGCGCGCCCGGCAGGACGTAGGCCACCGCCGAGGCGGTGTGCTCGATGAAGGTGTTGAGGGCGTCGCGCGCCGCCAGGCGGTTCTGGACGCGGGTGAACTGGGCCGGGTCGCGCATGAAGGCGCAGAACAGCAGGCCGCGGTCGCCCGGGCCGTCGTCGTAGTTGTAGCCGCGCCGCAGCATCCGGGCGCCGCCGTCCAGCCGGGGGCTGGACAGGCGGACGTGCGCGGTGGCCGGGATGAGGTACGAGCCGTCCGGGTTCTTGGCGTAGATGTCCGGCTCGTCGTGCTCGGCCGTGCCGGTGAGCGGGGCGCCGTCGCCGGCCCGGCGGCCCATCACCTGCTCCTGCTGGACCCCCGGGAGGGCGGCGAAGGCGGCGGTGTCCATCCGGATCCGGCGGTAGACCAGCACCGTCCCGTGCTCGTACGGCCCCGGCGGGCCCCAGACCCACTGCCCGCTCTCGGTTCCGTCCGGGTTCGCCGTGCCGTCCTTGAAGCCGAACAGGTTGCGCGGGGTGGCGCCGCCGGCCGTCCGGGCCAGGAAGCCGGACTGCGTCCACCGCGCGGTCGCGCCCGCCGCCCGGGCCGCCGCGTCGACCTGTTCGGCGACCACGGACAGCGGCCAGCGGTCGGCCGCGCACAGCTGGACCACCAGGTCGCCGCCGCCGCGCGCCGGGTCGAGCCGGTCCCCGGGGAAGGCGGGCAGCTCGGTCAGCAGGGCCGGCGGGACGTTCAACCCCAGCCGGGCGGCGAGGCCCGGGCCGACGCCCACCAGGCTGCTGAGCCGGGCCGGTTGGCCGCCCTGCAGCCGGGCGTCGGCCGGGCTGCCGCCGGTCGCCCCGGCCAGCACCCGGGTCAGCTCGCCGAGCAGGCCGCGCAGGGCGGCCCGCCCGTCCGAGGTCGCGGCGGGCGCCAGGTCGAGGGCCAGCAGCTGGGTGGCCGGCTGCTGCGCGGTCGTCACCCCGGCCTGCCGTTCGCCGTGGAAGGGGACGGCCGGTGGCTCCGGTGCCGCCGCCGGTCGGGCGCCGCGGCCGTGCCCCCGGACGCCGCCGGTACCCATGGCCAGTGCCGTGACCCCCGCGCCGAGCCCGGCGGCCACCACCGCCCCGCCCGCGAGCAGCCCCCTTCGATCCACCCCGGCGCCCCGCGCGGTCGGTGGCTGGTCCTGCGCCTTTCCGGTTTCGGCATGCATGGGCGACATTGGAGACGATAGAACACGCCGTATGCAACTTTTGACCACACGTCACCCGCGGTCCGGCACGACACCCCCACCCGGGGCCCGCGTCGCCAGGCGCCTGCCCGCCCTGCTCGCCGCCGCCGTCCTGGCGCTGGCCGGCTGTTCCTCGGGCGGCTCGTCCTCCTCCGACGCCAAGCACCCGGACGGCACGGTCATCCGCGTCCCGCAGCACTTCCCGACCATCCAGCAGGCCGTGGACGTCGCCCGCGAGGGGGACACCGTGCTGGTCGACCCGGGCACCTACCGGGAGAGCGTGCGCGTCACCAAGCCCCGGATCGTGCTGCGCGGCACCGACCGCAACACCGTGGTGCTGGACGGCGGGCTGCGGCTGGTCAACGGCATCACCGCCTCCGGCCCCGGCTCGGTGGTGGAGAACCTCACCGTCCACGGCTACCTCGCCAACGGCGTGCTGTTCACCGGCGTCACCGACGAGAAGCTCCAGCAGCACGGCGCCGGCGGCTCCGCCTACAACCCGCTGGACACCGTGCGCTTCCCGGTGGTCGAGGGCTTCCGCGCCAGCAGTGTCACCGCCTACAACAACGGCCTGTACGGGATCTACGCCTTCGACGCCCGCGGCGGCGTCATCGAGGACTCGTACGCCTCGGGGGGCGCCGACTCCGGCATCTACGTCGGCCAGTGCAAGCCCTGCGACACCCTGGTGCGGGGCAACACCGTGGAGCGCAACGCCGTCGGCATCGAGATCACCAACGCCTCCGACGGGCTCACCGTGGTCGGCAACCGGGTCACCGGGAACCGGGTCGGCGTCACCGTCAACTCCAACGACCTCGAAGCCCTCGCCCCGCAGCACGGCGCGGTGATCGTGGGCAACGTCGTCACCGACAACAACGCCACCGACACCCCCCAACAGGCCGACGGCGCCTACGGGATCGGGATCGGGATCGGCGGCGGCACGGCGAACCAGGTGCAGCGCAACCTCGTCCAGGGCAACCGCGCGGCCGGCATCGTCATCACCGACCCGCCCGGGCACCCGGCGAGCGGCAACCGGGTCGAGGGCAACCGGGCCACCGGCAACGGCACCGACCTGGTGCTCGCCTCCGTCGACCCGGGCAACTGCTTCACCGGCAACCAGCCGGCCGTCCAGAGCCCGGACGGCCTGGAGACGCTGGCGGGCTGCGCCGCCCAGGGCCGGAGCGCCCCGCCCTTCGGCCGCACCAGCCCCGTCCAGGCGCCGCCCGGCATCCCGTTCAGCCAGGTGCCCGTCCCGCCCGCGCAGCCCTCGCTGCCGGACCCGACCGCGCCCGGCCGCCCGGCGACCGACCTCCCGGGGCCGGTCGACCCGGGTGCCTACCCGCTGCCGGAGTCCGCGGACGCCGTCCCGAAGCACTGAACCGGCCGCACCGGGCGGGCCCGCGGACTCTGCTCCCCGCGGGGCCGCCCGGCGCCGGTCACCGGTCGTGCGGCAGCCAGGGGCCGGGGATCAGCCGGTTGACCACCGTCACCGTGATCCCGTCGCCGAGGTTGTCGCAGGTGAGCACCAGCGGCCCGAAGACCGTCCGGTCCGCCGCGTAGCCCTCGGGCGGCCTCAGCTCCACCCAGTAGTACGTCCCCGGTCCGCCGCTGCCCCGGCAGATGCCGTCGGCCCCGGTCGTGCAGGGCTCGCCGACCGGCGTGTCCCCGCGCTCGCGGCCGGGGCCCGGCCAGCCGAGCCACCCCGGCCACCCCGGTCCGCCGCTGACCCGCCACAGCTGGAACGTCGCCCCGGCCAGCGGCCTGCCGTCCTGGTCCACCTTGACCAGGGTCAGCACGCCCCTCGTCGGGCGGAAGCCGAAGTCGAGGGTGTGGTCGTTCTCGCCCGGTCCGCCGGTGGTCAGTTCCCGTTCGGCGTACTTCCCGCCCCTCGGGACGACGCCCTTGGAGTTGACGAACGGGTCGTCGCCGACGTCGTGCCGGGTGGGCGCCCACTCGAACAGCGGGCCGCCCTCGGCGTAGTCGGCCGGCTCGTCCAGCCGGAGGGTGTACCGGGTGCGCGGCGCGAGGCCGCCGGTGACGTTCGAGTCGTCGAAGTAGTACTCGCCGCGCGCCGAGGTCCTCGTCGTGCCGACCAGCGCGCCCGCCCCGTCGTACAGGTGCACCGTGACGCCGGGGACCGGGCGCCCGCCCGGCCGCTGGATGCCCGTGCGCCCGGGGTCGTACCAGACCCGGTTGCCGATCTGCAGCGGCGCCCGGTCGCAGAGCACCTCCAGGTCGCCCATCGAGGCGCCCTTGCCGAACGGCGCGGGCACGTCCGCCGGGTTGAGCCGCAGGCCGGTCCCCGGGGCCTGCCGGCCGTCCGCCCGCTGGACGAAGGCCGTCCCGTAGCCGAAGGCCGTGTTGTTGGGGTCGTACCCGGAGATCCCGATGGTGCTCTCGACCTTGGACAGCGCCATCCCGGCGTAGTCCGCGTTGTGGTGGACGCCGAACCGGCTGGTGTCGAAGAAGCGGGTGCCCCGGGGCGAAAGCCCGCACCCGTTGTTGGTGTCCAGCACGTACGTGCCGTTCTCCGCGCAGGCCTTGTCCAGGTCACCGCCCGACAGCACCTCGCCGACCGCGGCGCCCGAGGCCGACTGGCCCGTCGCCCGGTCGGCCAGGCGGTCGCGGAAGGCCAGCAGCATCGAGCCGTCCGTCTCGAAGCCGACCTCGGCCAACTCCGGTTCCGGCTGGGCCCGGTAGCCGGAGCAGGCCTGGCCGTTCTGCGAGGTCGGATAGGTGTCCGTCCACGGGAACCAGCCGGCGCCGTCGCACGGGCCGCTGCCCACGGTCGACTGCCGCGGGTAGTCCAACGGCTGGTCCAGGACGGCCGGTTGGAACAGCCCGGTGGCGGGGTCGAAGGGCAGCACGACCGCCCGCAGGTCCGAGGCCCGGCCCGTCGACTCGCCCGAGCAGACACCGCCCAGGTAGCCGACGCCGTCCTGGAGGCCCAGGCCGAACGGCCGCCAGTCCCCGGCCGAGGGGCAGCCCGGGTCCGGGACCGGGTAGACGGCCGTCGGCGTCGCGGCCGTCGCCGCGGTGGCGTCGTAGCGGTACAGCGCACGGGAGTTGAGGTTGACGACGAACAGGTCCCGGCCGTCCTCGGTGACCTTGAGCCCGCCGAGGCTCTCCTTGCCCGGCACGGCCAGGAACGCGTCGTCCGACCCCGGCGCGTGCGCCGTGCCACCGGCGTCCGGGACGGTGGCGAACAGCGTGGTGGTCTTCCGCGCCGGGTCCGTCACGTAGATCCCGCCGGCGCCGCCCGGACCGTAGTCGGTGGTGCGCTTGGCCGCCGCCGAGGAGAACACCCGCCGGTCGGCCTTGTTCCACGCGATGCCGAACAGCGTGCCCGTCTGCGCGTCGGTGGCGATGCCGGTGACGTCGACGTCCACGCCGTCCTGGCCGCGCGCGCCGTACGGGAACGACACCAGCGTGCGCTGCTCCCCGCCCTGCCAGGTGGTGTTCTGACAGGTCGTCACCAGCGGGGCGTTCTTCTGGCAGTAGTCGCCCGGGTACCAGAACCCGGTGGTGTACGCGACGTTCCGGCCGTCGGAGAGGTCGACGAACTCCTCGTTGGAGCTCAACTGGTTCGGCGCGCCGTCCAGGCCCTGGCGCGAGGCGAAGGCCGGGAAGAGCGTGCCCGGCTTCGGATTCACCACCCGGACGCGGTACTTGCCGTCGGTCGCCGTGCTCGCGGCCGGGGCCAGCGTCACCGTGCCGTCGGTGCCCGTGGCGCCCTCGGTCCTGGTGCCCGCGTCATCCGTGAGCGTCACCGTCACGCCCGCGATGCCCGGCTCCAGCGCGGGCGTCCACACGCCGGTGGCGTCCACCGCCCGGACCACCCGGACCGTCACCGCCCCGACACCGCCCTGCGCGGAGGCCGGCGGGGCCGCCACGAGTCCTCCGCCGGCCAGCACGACGGCGAAGGCCGCCGTCAGCGCGGCCCGGCGCGTCCGTCTTCTCGTCCTCTTCAAGGTTCCGTCTCCCCTCACCGACGGGCGCAGGCCCGATCCGGACAGGACCCCCAGGACAGCGGCCACCGGTCGTCCACGTCCCGCACTCACCCCGCGTTCACCGGCGCGGGTGACGGAAAGCGCCGGGAAATCGCATCGAGTTCGGACACGGCCTCACTAGTTCGCATACTTCCCGACCACATCTCCGGGCCGTCCCCGATGAGACCGACGGCACGCCCGACCCGCCTGTGCGGCATGATCGGTACGCACCGCCCGCCGACGGCGGAGCCCGCCGAGAGGGAGGCCGCGCCCGATGCCCGACGGCTTGACCACCGACCTCGTACTGGGCTGCACCGTCCTGCTGGGCGCCTCCGTCCAACGGCTCGCCGGGATCGGCTTCGCCCTGGTCGCGGCGCCCGTCCTGGTGCTGCTGCTCGGGCCGGGCGACGGCGTCACGCTGTCGAACCTCGCCGCCGGGGCCATCAGCGCCGTCGGTCTGCTGGGCAGCTGGCGCCAGGTACGGCTGGCGGCGATGCTGCCGCTGATCCTCGCCGCGGCCTGCACGGTGCCGGCGGGGGTCTGGGTCGCGGCGACGGTTCCGACGCCCGGACTGCTCGTCGGCATCGGCGCGCTGGTCACCCTGGCCTCGCTGCTGGTGCTGCGCGGGGTCCGGGCGGCCGCGCTGCGCGGGGTCGGCGGCGCCCTGGTCGCGGGCGCCACCAGCGGGTTCATGAACTCGGCCGCCGGGGTGGGCGGTCCGGCCGTCTCCCTGTACGCCGTCAACACCGGCTGGACGGCGCGCGAGTTCCTGCCCAACGCCCAGTTCTACGGCGTGGTGGTGAACGCCTTCTCCCTCGCGGGCAAGGGGCCGCCCGCGCTGTCCGGGACCGCCTGGTGGCTGGTGGCCACCGCGCTCGCGGGCGGCGCGGCGATCGGCCGACTGCTCGCCGCCCGGGTGCCGGAGGCCCGCGCCCGGCTGGTCGTGCTGGGCCTGGCCCTGGCGGGCGGGCTGACCACCCTCGTCAAGGGCGTCTCGGGGCTGGGCTGAGCGCGCCCGGCCCTCCACCGCCGTCCGACGAACCACCGGAAACCGGCTGAAACCCACCGGACACTCCGGACGCCCCCGGATGAGCCCGACACCCGTACCGACACGGACAGTTCGGGACGCCCCGGGCACTTCGGAAACCGCCCGAACGGCCCTCCGCGGACATGACATACTGCCTCGGTGACCTCAGCAGACCTGGCCGCGAAGCCGTCCAAAAGCCGTCCCCAACTGGGCCGGAAGTTCAACCTGCTGTGGTCCGCGTCGGCGATCTCATCGGTCGGCGACGGCATGCGGGACTCCGCCCTGCCGCTGCTCGCGGTGGCCGTCTCCGACTCCCCCAGCGCGGTCTCCGTGGTCTCCGTCTCCGCCTCGCTGCCCTTCCTGCTGATGTCCCTCTACGGCGGGGTGCTCGCCGACCGGGCCGACCGGCGGCGGCTGATGTGGACCATCGACGCCGCGCGCGCCGTCGTCGTCCTCGGCTTCGCCGCCTGGGTCTTCCTCGCCGACCCGCCGCTGGTCGCGCTCGCCGCCCTGGCCTTCCTCCTCGGCTGCGGCGAGACGGTCTTCTCCAACGCCGCCACCTCCGCCGTCCCCGAGCTGGTCCGCCCCGACCAACTCGACGCCGCCAACGGCCGGATGCAGGCCAACATGCTGGTCGGCGGCAACCTGATCGGCCCGCTGCTCGGCTCCGCGCTGTTCGCCGTCGCCGCCGCCCACCCCTTCGCCGTGGACGGCGTCTCCTTCGCGCTCGCCGCCGTCCTGGTCGCCGCCACCGGCCGCTCCACCGCCCCCAGCACCCGGGCCGACCGACGCCCGGTGCTCACCGAGATCCGCGAGGGCGTCGACTGGCTGCTCCGCCACCGCGACGTGCGGATGCTCGCCGTGCTCTCCACCCTCGGCGCGCTGGCCTGCTTCATGGGCACCACCATGATGGTCCTGATGGTCACCAAGGTCATCCACGCACCCGCCGCCTCCTACGGCATCGTGCTCGCGGCCGGCGCCATCGGCGGCACCGCCGCCAGCACCCTGGCCGGCCGGCTCAGCCGGCTGCTCGGCCGGGGCACCCGGATCGCCCTCGCCTTCCTGCTGATGGGCGTCTCGCTGATCCTGATGGGCCTGAGCACCTCGGTGGCCGAAGTCGCCGCGCTGTACGGCGTGATCGGCTTCGGGATCGTCACCTGGAACATCCAGGCGATCTCGCTGCGCCAGCAGGCCGTACCGAAGGAACTGCTCGGCCGAGTCAACAGCTGCTACATGCTGCTGAGCCGCCTCGGCATCATGGCCGGCGCCGCCCTCAGCGGCTGGATCGCCTCCGTCGTCAGCATCCGCACCCCGCTGCTCGTCGGCGGCGGACTGCTGCTGGTCCTGCTGGTCGCGGTGCTGTTCCTGCTCCCGCGGATGACGGCGCTGGAGACCGTCCCGGCCGCCTCGGAGCCGTCCGACGTCGGGTAGTACCCTCCGGGCCGTTGCGCGTCCTCCCGCCCAACGGCCGCTGTCCGCCGGTATGGTGACCGCGGGGGGTGTGCCGGGAAGTCTGGTCGGCGGGCAGCTGCTCGCCCGTCCTGAGGAGAGCCATGAACACCGACCGCCCCGCCGCCTCCGGTACCGCCGCGCCGCCCGTCGGGGCCGGCCGCGACCTCGGTCCCGGCCTCGGCCCGCTGGTGCGGGTCGACGGCGACTGGTACATCGGCGACCACGAGAGCAAGGCGTATCTCGCCGTCCTCCCCGAGGGGTTCGAGCACCGCGTCACCGGGCGGGAGCCCTTCCTGGTCCCGTGGAAGCGCCTGATGAGCCTGAAGCTCGGGGTCACCAGCGGCCGGTTCCGCAGCACACCGGCCGGCGGACTCCTGACCGGTCACCACGCGCCCCACGAGGCGATCGGCACCCACGGCTCCTGCCTGAGCGCCATGGTCCGGCACCCCTACGACCTGTGGAGCCCCCGGTTCGTCCACCACCGGCGGTGGTACCCGGCGCCCGAGATCACCCTGCTGCACCAGCTGCTGGGGAACATCGTCGACCTCGGCCGGGTCGAACGGCTCGGCGACGACACCTGGCTGACCTCCGTCGTCGAGGAACTGGCGGCGGACCGCCTCCTCCGGAGGTGGCGCACCAGCAAGGCCGTCGCGGACGGCGTACGGGAACTCATCGCGCGCGGGGCGTGACCGCCGGGTTCACGCGCCGCTCCGTCCTCCGATGCGCCGCCCAGGCCCCGGAGGCCGCGCGGGCGGGTGCTGCCGCCCGCGCGGTGGCCCGGCATCAGGCGGGCAGGCGGTCGGGCGGGGTGGTGGGACGGGGCCGGGCGGTGCTGAGGGCGGCCAGGGCCGGGGTGGCGGCGAGGGCGAGGCAGAGGGGCAGCGGCAGGTGGTCGGCGAGCAGGCCGGCCAGCGCGGTGCCGCCCGAACTGCCCGCGTTGAAGCACGTGTTGACCCAGGCGCCGGCGCGCGTCCGGTGGCCGGGCTCGGCGAGTTCGTCGGCGAGCAGGTAGGCGGTGGTGAGGGTCGGGGCCACGGTGAGGCCGGCCAGGGCGGCGACGGCCGCGAGGAGCGGGACCGTCGGGGCGAGGGCGGTCAGGGCCAGCGCGCCGGCGAAGGCCGCGGTGAGGACGGCGAGCCGCCGCCGGGCCGGGGCCCGCCAGTCGAGGGCGCCGAGGGCGAGGCCGCCGGTCGCGCTCCCGGCCGCCAGCGCCGCCTCCACCCAGGCGGCGTCGGCCGCCTGCCCGTGCCGCCGGGCGAAGACCACCGTCAGCAGGGCGAACGCACCGAGTCCGGCCCCGGCCCCGGCGGCCGCGGCGAGCGGCTGGCCGGTCCGGGACGGCGGCCGCCAGGGGCGCGAACGGCCGCCGGTGGCGGCGGAGTCGGCCTCGGCGCGGTCCGGCCCGACACCGCGGACCGAGGCGGCCAGGGCGAGGGAGCCGGTCAGGACGAGGGCGGCGCCCAGCACCAGTCCGAGCGCCGGGCGGGCCGTCGCCGCGATCACCCCGGCCAGCAACGGGCCGATGACGTACAGGAGTTCCTCGGCGACGGTGTCCAGACTGTAGGCCCGGCGGCGCAGCCCGGGATCGGACAGCAGGGCGCTCCACCGCGCCCGGGTGACCGGGCCGAGGGGTGGCGCGAGCACGCCGGCCGCCACGGCGAGGGCGAGCAGGACGGGGTACGGGACGCCGGGGCGCCAGGTGGCGGCGGCCAGGCCGAGCAGCACCAGCGCGTACCCGGCCGCCATCGGCGGCAGTGTCCGGCGCGGGCCGTGGCGGTCGACCAGCCCGGCCCGGGCGGGTGAGAGCAGCACGTTGGAGGCGGCGAACAGCGCCGTCAGCCAGCCGGCCCGGGCGTACGAGCCGGTCGTGGCGGTGACGGCCAGCAGGAGCGAGAGCGGGACGACACCGTAGGAGAGGCGGCCGGTCAGGGCCGCGCTGAAGAGCCGGGCCGCGCCGGGGGTGCGCAGGACCGTCGCGTAGGACGAAGACATGGAGGGGTTCCTCTGGAGCTGGCGCGCGCCGCGCGCCGGTGGACCGGGACGCCGAAGGACCGCACCACCGGGGTGCGGTCGCCGCGCGGGGCCCTAGTCACGGAAGAGGAACACGGGGCCATGGTAGGGCACGTCCGTGCGGGGGCCGTCCGTTCGGGGGCACGTCCGTGCGGGCGCCCGTCCGGGACGTCGGCCGCACCGGCTCCCCCGGCCGGGCTCCGCGCCGCCGGCCGCAACGGTGCGGAACGCCGGTATCGGAACGGACGTTGTGTCATATTCGTTGTGACCAAGGAGAGTTCACCGCCCCCTCCCGAGTCCCGGCGGGCTCGCCGAGGGCCCATCAGGGTGCGGTCAGCACCATGTCAGCGAGCCGAGGGAGCATGTGCGGAGCGGGCCCACCCGGTTGTCCCGCGTGCGCCGATGACCCGAGGGCCGCACCGCGCCCTACCCGGAATGGAGTGTGCGACATGTCGAACCCCTTTGACGACGCGGACGGGACCTTCCTGGTGCTGGTGAACGACGAGGGCCAGCACTCGCTGTGGCCCGCGTTCGCCGAGCGGCCGGACGGCTGGGCGGTGGCCCTGGCCGAGGGGCCGCGCGAGGAGGCGCTGGCCTACGTCGAGGCCAACTGGACGGACATGCGCCCGCGCAGTCTGCGCGAGGCCTCCGCCGCCCGGGCCTCGTAGCGGCGACGTCCGATCCATCCGAGGAAGGGCCCGGCCTGCCAGCGTGGCGGCGGCCGGGCCACGTCGATTTCTCCCTCATCGACACGGAAACGGGGACCTTCATCGTGCAGAGGATTCACTTCACCGCAGCCGACCTCGCCAGAACCCGGCTGAAGAGCACCATGGGCCCGCTCGTGGAATCGGCCTTCGCCTGCGACCTGCTGGACCGCGGCGTGAGCGCGCCGTACGCCCGGTGGCGAAAGCAGGTGAACGAGCGCCTCCCCCGGCGGCCGGTGCCCCGCCCGCGCAGCCGTCCCGAGCACGACGTGGACTCGCTGCTCCGGCAGGCGCTGCGGTACGCGGAGGCGCCCGACGCGCCGCCCGAGCCGTCCGGGCCGTTCGACGCGTCCGAGGCCGCCGAGCTGCCGCAGCGGCCCGGGGCAGGCGTGGACGCCTGCCTGCTGGAGGCCTGGCAGCTGGCCGTGGCGCCGTTCTGGCAGCACCTGCACGCCTACCTGGTGGCCGAGTGCGAGGCGCGCGGCCGGATCGTGATGGCCGGCGGGGTGGAGCTGCTGCTGTCCACCGCGCACCCCCGGATGACCTGGCGGGCGCCGGTCCTGGAGATCCCCGGCGGGCCGGACCAGGACATCCGGCTGGGCGGCCGGGGCCTGGTGCTCACCCCCTCGGTGTTCCTCAACCACCGGCCGGGCCTGGCGATCGACGCCGAGGGGCCGGACGCGCAGGTGGTGCTGGTGTTCGCGGCCCCGCCGCACGCCCGCAAGGGGGCCCAGCTGTGGCAGGAGCGGGACAGCGGCTCGCGGCCGCTCGGCGCCCTGGTGGGCCAGACCCGGGCGGCCGCCCTGCGTACGCTGCGGGCGAGTTGCACGACCAGCCAGCTCGCCGACCGGCTGGGCATCTCGGCGGCCAGCGCCAGCCAGCACGCGGCGGTGCTGCGCCGGAGCGGGCTGATCACCACCCGCCGGGTGCGCAACACCGTGCTGCACTCGGTGACGCCGCTCGGGATGGCGCTGCTGGACGGCGGGCCGGTACGGCCGGTGGCGACGGGCTGCGACCGGTCCGAGCGGCCGGCCCGCGGGGCCCGGCCGCGGAGCGCCTCGCACCTGCTCGCCTCGTAGGCGCAGCGGGCTGGACCCCCGGCCGCCGTCCGGTGCCGGGGGTCCTCACCCTTCCCGCCGTTCCGGGATCAGCTCCGCGGCCAGGCCCGGAACTGGCGCAGCCCGTACAGCAGCGGCCGCGGGTGGTGGCGCCGTACGACCCGGCGGATCTCGCCGTAGACGGTGACGTGGTCGCCGACCCGCTGGGCCAGCACCACGTCGCAGTCGGCCACCGTGTGGGCGTCGCGCACCAGGTGCGGGCCGGCCGCCTCCGGGGCCTGCTCCCAGGGGAGCAGCTGGAACCGGTCCGGGTTGCCGGAGGCGAACAGTTCGGCGGTCCCCTGGGCGTCCTCGTGCAGCAGGTTGACCGCGAACAGGCCGCTGTCGGTGACCGCTTCGAGCGTGGGGCTGCCGGAGCGCAGGCAGACCAGGAGGGTGGGCGGGTCGAGTGAGACGCTGCACACCGCGGAGCAGGTCATGCCCCTCGGGGCGCCGTCGGGGCCGGTGGCGGACACCACGCTCACGCCCGTGGGGAACCCGCTCATCATGGCCCGGAACTCGTCGGGGGTGGCTCCCGCCGTCCCCACGGCTCCGGACGCCCCGGAGGCCCCGGCCCGTAACCGGGCCCGGTCGCCCGCGTACTCGGTCATCTCGCACCGCTTTCTGTCTCGACGGACTCCACCGGCGCCATGGCCGTCGCGCTGATCCCCTCGGCCGCCGGGCGGCCCTCCATCCGGTCGAACAGCTCCAGCAGCGGCCCGGTGGCCGCCGTGGTGACCAGTGCCATCACCACCAGGGCCAGGACCAGCGGCGCGGGCAGCACCCCGGAGGCGAAGCCGGCCTGGAGGACGATCAGTTCGGTGAGGCCGCGGGTGTTCATCAGCGCGCCGATCCGCCGGGCGGTCCGGGGCGGCTGGCCGCCGATCCGGGCCCCGAGGTAGCCGCCGAGGCCCTTGCCGAGGAAGCCCAGCAGGACGGTGCCGGCGATCAGCACCCCGGAGGTGGCGGAGAAGGCGCCGGTGAGCACGGTGACCCCGGTGACCACGAAGAAGGCGGGGGTCAGGAACTGCCCCGACCGGGAGACCGTGGACACCACCCGGGTCCACGGGCCGCCGTCGTCGTGCGGGATCGCCAGCCCGGCCAGTGCGGCGCCGAGGATCGACGTCATGCCGAGGTGCTTCATGGCGAAGGCCACCGCGAGGGCGGCCGCCGCGACCAGGACCGCCATCGCCCGGGGCGAGCGGCCGCAGAGCCGGGACGCGGTCCGGGTGCCCAGCGCGTAGCGGATGGCCAGCGCGCAGACCACGCCGACGGCCAGGGCGCGCAGCGAGTGCAGCGAGCGTGCCGGGTCCCCGGCGCCCAGGCTGATCGCCAGGGAGAGCAGCAGCCAGCCGCAGGCGTCGATGACGACGGCGGAGGCCAGCGAGAGCCGGCCCGGGACGCCGTCGCTCATCCCGCGGTCGGCCAGGATGCGGGCCATCACCGGGACGGCGGTGATGGCCATGGTGACCGCGACCATCAGGAGGAAGGCCGGCAGCGGGGCGCCGCCGCGGGCCGCCCGGTCGCCGGTGAGGGCGATCAGCCCGACCAGCAGGCCTCCGGTGGCCAGCGGCGGCACCAGCGCCCCGACGGTGATCCAGGTGGTGGCGCGCCGGGGCAGCCGGTCCCGGCCGCGGCGCAGTTTGTGGGCGAGGCCGACCAGGAAGAGCACCAGGGCGGCCTCGGCGACGGTCTTGACGAGGTCGAACACCGGCCCCGGCAGCACGGCGTCGAAGGCGGGCCGGCCGGCCAGGGCGATCACGGCGGGCCCGGCCAGCAGGCCCCCCGTGATCTCCCCGATCACCTCCGGCTGCCGGAGACGGCGCGCGACTCTCCTGCCCGCCACGGCGATCAGCAGCACGACGCCGAGGACGGCGGCCGCGTGCACGACGCGTGTCAGGAGCTGGAGGACGTCCATGACGAACGGGCCCCTTTCCCGGGATCGTGGTCAGCGCATCCGGGCGAAGTAGTCGTACGCCTTGGGCAGCGTCGCGACGAGCCGTTCGGTCTTCTCCCGGATCTGCGCGAACTCCCGTTCCGCGGCGGCGCCGTCGGAGAGGTCCAGGGCCGGGGAGTGCGCCACCTCGATGCCGCCCATGCCCAGCAGGACGCTCATGTAGGAGTACGGCGGCAGGCCGTGGTAGTAGGGGAAGACCGTTTCGGAGTCCGGGAGTTGGGCCTTCCAGAGTTCGAGCCGCTCGGCCAGCGAGTCGGGGATCTTCCGGGTCTTGGTGTCCCGCCAGTACTGGGTGTCGGTGCGCTTGGCGGCGACGTAGTGCAGGACCAGGAACTCCCGTACCCCGTCCATGACGTGGGCGACGGCCCGGTTGTAGAGGTCGCGCCGGACCGGGTTCCAGTCCTGCGCCGGGAAGTACTTGACCAGTTGCTCGATGGCGTGGTGGATGAAGAAGATCCCGGTGGACTCCAGCGGCTCCACGAAGCCGCTGGCGAGGCCGACGGCCACGCAGTTGCGGGACCAGGAGTTGCGGCTGCGGCCGATCCGCATCCGGATGTGGTTGGCCTCGACGTCGGCGGCGGCGGGGCCGACGAAGGCGCGCAGGGTCCGCTCGGCCTCCTCCGGCGAGAGGTAGTCCTTCGCGTAGACGTACCCGGTGCCGACCCGGCCCATCAGCGGGATCGTCCAGATCCAGCCGGCGTCCTGGGCGGTCGCGGTGGTGCAGGGCAGCACGCCGCGCTTCGCCATGTCCATCGGCACCTGGAGGGCGACGGCGCTGTCGTTGGGCAGGGTGTCCTGGTAGGAGATGAACGGCTCCTCCAGCGCCTTGTTCAGCAGCAGCCCGCGGAAGCCGGTGCAGTCGATGAAGAGGTCGCCGGTGAGCTCGCCGTGCTCGGCGGTGCGCAGTCCGCTGATCCAGCCGCGGTCGTCGAGCCGGACGTCCTGGACGTCGTCGACGATGCGCTTGACGCCTCTGTCGGTGGCGTACTGCGTCAGGTACTTGGCGAGCAGCGCGGCCTCGAACTGGTAGGCGTACGGGAACTGGGTCTTGCCCTGGTGCTCGGACATGGTGAGGCCCTGCATCTCGTCCGCGCCCTCGTCGAAGGGCTGGTCGATGAGGGCGCCGTCGAGGTGGCGGGGGCTGAGGCCGGCGTCGATGACCGAGGCCATCACGAAGCAGTCCTTGTCGAACCGGCTGGTCGGCCCCTGCTTGAGCCACCAGTCAGTGAGCGGGAAGCCGTTGACCGAGCGCATCTGCTCGAACGGGTGGTAGAAGTAGTGGCCGGGCTCGCGCCAGTCCTCGAAGCGGACGGCGAGCTTGTACGTCGCGTTGCAGGCCGGCATCCAGTCCTTCTCCTTGAGTCCGAGGAACTCGAAGAAGTGGCGGATGTCGCTGAAGGTGGCCTCGCCGACGCCCACGGTGGAGATGTTGCCGGATTCCACGAGGGTGATGTCCACCCGGTCCTCGAACGCGGCCTTCAGGTACGAAGCCGTCATCCAACCCGCTGTTCCGCCGCCTACGATCACAACCCGGTCGAGCACTGGTGACTCCTCTTCGGTGGTCCACGTGTTTCCGGCAGGGGAGGTGCCGGATACCGGCCGAGGTGGCGCCGTCGGTCGTCACCCCGCTGGTAGAAGCTGAGGGCGGCGCCACCAGAGAGTGACTCTAGGCATCCTCGTAAGGTCCGACCAGGTCATTTGGCACTGGTCGAAAGTCGCAGGTCGGATTGACCCGTACCTGTCGGACCATTCGAACGCCTGACGGGCCATCAGCGCGGTGTCAGCGCAGGTCAGCCACACTGCTGTGGCCAGATCTCCCCCGAGACGGAGCCACTCATGACGCAGCAGAGGCAGATCCCGCAGTTCGCCGTCGTCCCCGGCGCGCAGGTGCACGGCGTGCTGTCCGGCAACGAGAAGCAGACCGTCGACCTGGTCGCGGCGACCTACCGGGTGCACGGCGAGGGGGACACGGTCAACCCGCCGTCGTACTTCCTGCGCTTCCCGGACCGGCCCAGCTCGCGCATCATCGCGCTGCCGGCCTCGGTGGGCGGCGGCACGCCGGTCGACGGGATCAAGTGGATCTCCAGCTTCCCGGAGAACGTGGCCGCGGGCCTCCCCCGGGCCTCCGCGGTGCTGGTGCTCAACGACCCCGCGACCGGCTACCCGATCGCCTGCCTGGAGAGCTCGATCATCAGCGCCGCCCGCACCGCCGCCTCGGCCGCGCTGGCGGCCGACCGGCTCTCCGTCGGCCGGCCCCGGCCGCGGCGGGTCGGCTTCATCGGCACCGGGCTGATCGCCCGGCACATCCACACCTATCTGGCCCGCACCGGCTGGGAGTTCGACGAGGTCGGGGTGCACGACCTGTCCGCCGAGCACGCGGCCGGCTTCCGCTCCTACCTGGAGCGCGCGGACCCGGAGCGGGCCGACCGGGAGCAGGCCGGCGCCTCGCCCCGGATCACCGTGCACGGGAGCGCCGAGGAACTGGTCCGCGCCTCGGACCTGGTGGTCCTGGCGACCGTCGCCGCGAAGCCGCACCTCACCGACCCCTCGTGGTTCTCCCACAACCCGGTGGTACTCAACGTCTCGCTGCGCGACCTGGCGCCCGAGGTGCTGCTCGCCTCGGCCAACGTGCTGGACGACGTCGAGCACTGCCTGAAGGCCGAGACCTCCCCGCACCTGACCGAACAGCTCACCGGCAACCGGGACTTCATCGACGGCACGCTCCACGAGGTGATGGCCGGAAAGGTCCGGGTGCCGACCGACCGGCCGGTGGTGTTCTCGCCGTTCGGGCTCGGCGTGCTCGACCTCGCGGTCGGCCGGTACGTCTACGACGAGCTGGCCGCACGGGGTGAACTCGCCGTCGTGGACGGCTTCTTCCACGAGCTGGACCGCTACGGCCGGGGCGCCGGGCAGCCGTAGCCGCACCTCCGACTTCCCATGGACAGCTCAACCCGCCACCTGTAGCATTCTTCTGACAGGTCGACAGATACGGGCCCGCCGTCACGGTGCGTCCCCGTCGGCCCGTCCCGGGTGGCGCGGCGAGGCCGCACCCCCGCCTCCGAGCCGGGCGCCGGATCGCTCCCCCGTCGATCCGGCGCCCCTCCGGGTGTCATGCACAGGGCGTGTCATACCATCCGCCCCCGGCCGCCCCGCCCGGCTGGTATCTCCCGGTCCGCACCGGCGTCGCGCAGACTCACCTGGACGGCTCGGAAAATCATGGGGTGCTGCTGTGGAAATCAAGCTTCTCGGTCCGCTGCTCCTGTCGCACGAGAACGTGCACTACACCATGGCGTCGAAGCGGACCAGCGTCGTGCTGACCCTGCTGGCGACCTCACCGGGGATCCCGGTCCCGTTCGACGAGATCGTGGACGAGTTATGGGGCGACCAGCCGATGGCCAATGCCCGCAACGCCCTCCAGGCGAATGTCGGCCGACTGCGCCGGCTGCTGGAATCCGTGACCGGCCGCAAGGGCGACGAAACCCTCCGCACCGCCAACGGCGGCTATCTCCTCGACGTCCCGACGGACGCGATCGACGCGCACCGTTTCCTGCGGCTCGCCGACGCGGGCGGCGATCTCGCCCGGCGCGACCCGGACCGCGCCATCGCGACCCTGGAGGAGGCGCTCGGCCTGTGGCGCGGCGGCGCCCTGATGGACTCCTGCGACGGGCTGCGCTGCCGGATCCGGGCGGCGCACCTGGAGGAGCGCCGGATCAGCGCGTACGAGGACCTGACCGCCGCCAAGCTCGCCGTGGACTCGGCCCGGGTCCCGGTGTCCGAACTGCGGCAGCTCGCCGTCGAGCACTCCGAACGGGAGCGCCTGAGCGAGCTGTTGATGCTCGCGCTCTACCGCGACGGCCGGCAGGCCGAGGCGCTGGAGGTCTTCCACAGCACCCGCCGCCGGCTCGCCGACGACCTGGGGCTGGAGCCCGGCCGCGCGCTGCACCACGCCTACCAGGCGATCCTCCGGCAGGCCGACCTGCTCGGCGAGCCGCGGCGGGTGCTCGACTTCGCCGGACCCGTACCGGCCTGATCCCGCTCGGCATATGCCCGTTCCGGAAAATCCCGGAATACCGGTTTCCGATCAC
Source organism: Kitasatospora sp. NPDC001261 (assembly GCF_042896795.1). NCBI lineage: Bacteria > Bacillati > Actinomycetota > Actinomycetes > Kitasatosporales > Streptomycetaceae > Kitasatospora > Kitasatospora sp. NPDC001261. The sequence goes on along the minus strand of NZ_JBIAXP010000004.1, from coordinate 208,759 downwards.
CGGCCGCGCCGCGCATTCCCCCCTCCCGACTCCCGTCCCGTTCCGGCCCGTTCACGCCGCTTCCGACTGTGGACGGTCAAGGATCACTCTGTTAGCGTGGCGACCGCCTTGGATTTTTCCTGGTGGCTACGCGAGGAAGTCGGAATCGCGGACGGGGGCCCAGTGGACGTTGAGTTGAGGCATGCCAAGATCGTTACCACCATCGACCGGCTGGGCAGCATTTCCAGAGCCGCCGCCCAATTGAGCCTTCCCCAATCGAGCCTCACCGCACAATTGAAGCGGATCGAAAGAGCCGTGGGCGGCGAGCTGTTCGTACGGACCAGAACCGGAACCATTCCGACCGCCTTGGGGGAAAGGCTCATCCCGATTCTGGCCGAACTCGTCCAGCACGCGGACCGGGTGATCGCCGAGGCGGCCGCGCACTTCTCGGAGGTGTTCCGGTTCGGGAACGCCGAGTGGACGCCGCCGTCGCTGCGCAGCGCGCTCAAGTCCGCGCTGCCGGTCAAGGAGGTGCAGACCGAGACGCTCAGCCCCGACGCCGCCATCGCGCAGGTGTCCCGCGGCGCCCTGCACGCCGCGATGGTGCCCGGGGTCGCGCTGGCCGCCTCGGCCGAGGCGGACGAACCCGCCCTGGCCAGTACGGTGATCGTGCGGGAGCCCGTCTGGGTGGCGCTCCCGCACGACCACCACCTGGTCGGCCAGGAGGCGGTGAGCCCGGCGCAGCTCGCCTCGCTGCGGTGGGTCCGCTACACCCGCGACCACTGGTTCCACCCGATCGAGAAGCAGCTGTTCGCCGCCGTCGGCCGGGCCGACCTGGAGGTGCTGCACTACGTCGACGGCCACCACGAGGCGATGAACTGGGTCCGGGACGTCCGGGCCGCCGCGCTGACGCCGCCCACCGGCGTCACCCGCGAGGTGCGGCTCGTCCCGGTCTCCGTCGCCGAGGGCACCGACATGCTGCTGGTGTGGCGCAGCGACTCGGTGACCGACGACATCCAGCGCAGACTGCTCACCACGCTCCGGCGCTACTACTGCGAGTACGCCCGCACGATCCCCGGGTACTGGTCGTGGGTCATCCGACACCCGGACCAGTTCGCCGAGTTGGAGTCCTTCCTGCCGCCCCGGGTGCAGTGGGGCGGGGCCGGCCGGGCGGGCCCGGAGTGGTCCGGGCCCGGGGCCGGTCACAGGGTGGCGAGCGCCTCGGCCGGCGGCGTCCGCAGGGCGGCGCCGGTGGCCGAGACACTGGCGAGGGCGGTCAGCGCCCCGACGAACCCGACGATCGAGAGGTAGATCCAGACCGGTCCGCGGGGCAGCCAGGAGCCGTCCAGCGCCATCCGGAAGGGGGCGAGCGTGGCCGCGGCGACGAAGGTGCCCAGCACCGTGCCGACGATGGTGACGAGCAGCGACTCGATGCCGGTCATGGCCAGGATCTGGCCGGGGGTGGCGCCGACCAGCCGTTGCAGGGCGAACTCCCGGCGGCGCTCGGCGGCGGCCACCACCAGGGTGTTGACCAGGGAGATCACCGCGTACGCGATGATGCTGCCGGCCAGCAGGTAGTCGACCCAGGCGCCGACCCCGTCACCGCCCTGGCCGGCGGAGAGCGTGGTCTGGAGGTAGATCAGCGCGGTGGACAGCCCGGTGGCCAGCATCACCGGGCTGACCGCGCCCGCGATCCGGATCCGGCGGGCCCGGGCGTTGTCCATCGCCAGGTCCCCGGTCAGGCCGAACAGCGCGCGCAGCGGGCGGTGGAACACCCCGGTGAGCACCTTGGTCAGCCCGGGGCCGAGCAGGGCGATCCCGCCCGCCCAGAGCATCGCCGAGGGGCCGGCCGTACTGGCGGCGACCTCACCGTTCATCACGGTGCCGGTGACCACCGCCAGCGCGGTGCCGCCGGCCAGGCAGAGCACCGCGAAGGCCAGCCGCGGGCCGCTCAGCCAGCGGTGCTGGAGGCGGGACTCGGCGAGCGCGTCGGCGGGCCGGGAGAGCGCCGCCCGCCGGGAGGCGATGAAGGCCGCGGTCAGCGCGGCGAGCATCGAGGTGCCGCCCGCGGTGACCATCGGGATCCAGCCGGCGTGGTAGGTGATCCCCTTCGTGACCACGCCGCTGGCCGCGATCTGCTCCAGCATCCACCCGCCCGCGAGGTAGCCCGGGACGAGGGCGAGGGCGACGGCGACGAGCGCGACGACCAGGGTCTCCACCACGATCATCCGGCGGAGCTGGCCGGGCAGGGTGCCGATCGCGCGCAGCAGCGCCATCTCGCCGAGGCGCTGCTGGACCACCAGGGCCAGCGTGGAGCCGACGATGAAGACGGTGACCATCGCGGCGATCCCGCCGAACACCGCGGACATCGAGATCAGCCGGCTGGCCGCCTGCTGGGTGCCCGGCGGGACGGCCGCGAACGGGGGCACCCGGTGGCGGATGCCGGTCTCCATCAGGCCGCCGCAGGCGGTGAGGATCACCGCGCCGAAGAACAGCGCGACGGTGGAGGCGATGAAGCTCGTCCTGCGGAACCGCAGGGTCTGCAGGGCCAGGGCGAACATCAGCGGGCCGCCTCTCCGCCGCGGGCGACGGGGGTGCCGGAGGCGACCGCCGTGCCGGAGCCGTCGGAGCTGTCGCCCCAGGCGCCGAGCCGGGTCATCCGCTCGGCGATGGTGTCGGCCGAGGCGCCGCTCAGCTCGTCGACGATCCGCCCGTCGGCCAGGAACAGCACCCGGTCGGCGTAGGAGGCGGCGACCGGGTCGTGGGTGACCATGACGGCGGTCTGCCCGTCGTTGTGGACGGCCTGGCGCAGCAGCCGCAGGATCTCCACCGCGGTGCGGGTGTCCAGCGCGCCGGTCGGCTCGTCGCCGAAGAGCACCGCGGGCCGGGTGATCAGGGCCCGGGCGATGGCGACCCGCTGCTGCTGGCCGCCGGACAGCTCGCCGGGCCGGTGGTTGCTGCGCGCGCCGAGGCCGACCTGCTCCAGCACCCGCTCGACGCTCTCCCGGCCGGGCCGGCGCCCGGCCAGCCGCAGCGGCAGGGCCACGTTGTCGGCCACGCTCAGCGCGGGCAGCAGGTTGAAGGCCTGGAAGATGAAGCCGATCCGGTCCCGGCGGAGCCTGGTGAGCTCCTTCTCGCTGAGCCCGGCGAGCTCCATGCCGTCCAGCGAGACCGAGCCGGAGTCCGGCCGGTCCAGCCCGGCGGCGCACTGCAGCAGTGTGGTCTTGCCGGAACCGGACGGGCCCATCACCGCGGTGAAGGTGCTGCGGCCGAAGCCCACCGACACGTCGTCGAGGGCGACGACCCGGTTGCGCTCGTTGCCGTAGCCACGGCAGACGTTCCTCAGTCGCACGGCATCGTCGATGCCGTGCACGGTGGCGGTGGTCATGGCGACTCCGTGGGTGACCAGGACGGATGGGACGGGATGGCGCCGGCCGGCGCGGATGGAACGGGTGGGACGGGTGGTTCAGAGTTCGTCGACGCTTCGCAGCAGGTCCTCGACCGATGCCAACCTGGCGGTCAGCGCCCGCAGTTCACCCCGGAGCGCCTTCTGTCCGGTCAGCGTCTCCTCGGCCAGCTGCCGGTAGGCGGCCATCGCGGCGGCGTCCGCGCGGTGCCGCTGGAGGGTGAAGTACGAGACGATGCTGACGCTGATCCCGCCGATGACGATCAGTGTGATGACGATGGCGATCACGCCGCCGCTCATGAGGGTCCCTTCTGTTCCTTCGGGCGTCGCGCCTTCCTCCGGGCGGCGCCTGGTTCAGGCGTCGCTGCCTTCGGGCGTCGCGTTGCGCCCGTCGACCCGCGCCCGGTCCTCCCGGAGGGCGGCGATGACGGTGTCGACCGTGACGCGGATGTCGAACGGAGTGAGTTCGAAGAACTTCATGGCCTTGCCGTCATCGGAGAGCTCCAGCGCGCCGGCGACCAGGCCGGCGTGTTCGAGCCGCTCCAGGTGCATGTAGAGCAGCGGCCTGGACATGCCCAGCCGCCGGGCCAGTTCACTGACGTGGACCCGGCCCTGCGCCAGTTCGCCGATGATCCGCAGGCGCTGGGTGTGCCCGACGGCGGCGAGCAGGGCCAGTAGTTCCGCGCTTGTCGGCACCCCCACCCTCTTCCTCCTACCTGAAAGTTGAGACTGACAGGTGTTGGCGAGCACTGTCAAGCCGATCAACGACCGTCAGTTGCACGTCAGTTGTCCGTCAGCGCGGGCGAGAAGAATTCAGATCATCATCTGTCGCACCCACCCCCTCACCGGGAGGCGAAATGCCCAGCACCGCGGTCGTCACCACCGAACAGCGCGCCCAGATCAAGGAGATCGTCTGCGACATCCTCGAACTGGAGGCCGACGAGGTCACCGACACCAGCCGGTTCAAGGAGGACCACAACGCCGACTCGCTGGGCGCCATCGAGATCCTCTCCTCGCTGGAGCGGACCTTCTCGATCGAGATCGACCAGGCCGAGCTGATCCGGATGGTCAACCTGGACGGCGTCGTCGCCGTCGTCCAGGAGAGCCTGTCCAAGTAGCCCGCCGCAGCGCCGAGTCGACAGAACGGAGTCAGCAATGGTGGGCAGCGGAGACCGGGAACCGCGCCGGGTCGTCATCACCGGGCTGGGCGCGGTCACCAGCATCGGCACCGGGGCGGCCGAGTTCCTCGGCGGGCTCCGCAGCGGCCGCAGCGGCGTCAAGCCGATCACGTCCTTCGACACCACGGGCTACGCCCACGCGAACGGCTGCGAGATCGACGACTTCGACCCGGCCCAGTGGATCGAGCACGGGGATCCCGAAGAGCTGGGCCGGGCCAGCCAGTTCTCCGTCGCGGCGGCGAGGATGGCGGTGGCCGACGCGGGCCTCGCCCTGGAGGAGCTCCGCGCCAGGCGCGTCCTGGTCTCGGTCGGCACCACCGACGGCGAGTCGCGCGACCTCGACGCCCTGACGGAGCACCAACTCCACCACGGACCCGAAGGGTTGCCCGCGGTGGTGGCCCGCCGGTCGGCGGCCGGCCTGCTGTCCAGCAGCGTGGTGCGCGAACTGGAGCTCACCGACGTGGAGGCCGTCACCATCGCGACCGCCTGCGCCGCGGGCAACTACGCCATCGGCTCCGGCTTCGACGCGATCCGCTCCGGCGAGGCGGACGTCGCCCTGTCCGGCGGCGCCGACGCGGTCTGCCGCAAGACCTTCACCGGCTTCTACCGGCTCGGCACCATCGCGCCGGAGCTGAGCCAGCCCTTCGACGTCGACCGCAAGGGCATCCTCACCGGCGAGGGCGCCGGCATCCTGCTGATGGAGAGCCTGGAGTCGGCGCTGGCCCGCGGCGCGGGGATCTACGCCGAGGTGCTCGGGTACGGGCTCAACTGCGACGCCCACCACCCGGTCGCACCGGACCGCGACAGCCTCGCCGCCTGCATCGAACTGGCCCACCGCAACGCCGGGGTGAAGCCGGAGGACATCGACTTCATCTCCGCGCACGGCACCGGCACCAAGGCCAACGACGTGACGGAGGCGGGCGCGATCCGGCAGGTGTTCGCCACCCCGCCGCCGACCGTCTCCATCAAGTCCATGCTCGGCCACACCATGGGCGCGGCCAGCGCCCTCGCCTCCGCCGCCTGCGCGCTGGCGATCAAGGAGGGCTTCATCCCCCCGACGATCAACCACCGGCAGACCGACCCGGAGTGCGGCCTGGACCCCGTCCCCAACCGGGCCCGCCCCGCCGAGGTGCGCATCGTGCAGAACAACGCGCTGGCCTTCGCCGGCAACAACGCGGTGCTCATCCTCGGCGCGTACCGAGCGCACCCGGACGCATGAGCGCGCCCACCCCCCGGCTGCGCAGGGCCGCCGAGGGCCCCGACCCGGTCCGGGTGCTGCTGCTGCACGGCCTGGGCGGCAAACCCTCGGTGTGGAGCCCGCTGGTCCGGCGGGCCGGGGCCGCCTTCGAGCTGTGGGACGTCGAACTGCCGTGGCGTGCCCAGTCCGAGGGCGACGGCTGGGGCGCCCGGCCCGACCCCGGCCGGTTCCTGGTCGAGCTGCTGGACGAGCGCTTCGACGCCGTCGTGGCCCACTCGTACGCGGCGAACCTGGTCGTCGAGGCGACCGCGGCCGGCCGCACCGCGCCCCGGCCGACCGTGCTGATCAGCCCCTTCTACCGGCCCAGCCCCAAGGACTTCGACTGGTCGGTGATCTCGTACTACCTCAACGACTTCCACCGCGTCTTCGAGGAGGCGCTGGAGGTCGGCGAGACCGCGCGGTTCGCCCGGTCCCACCGCGACTGGATGGCGCGCCAACTGCGCGACCAGGTCGGGCCGTACGGCTGGATGCGGTTCTTCGAGGCCTACCTGCGCTCCCCCACGCTCGACCTCGGCGCCGTCGGCTCGCCGCTGCTCGTGCTGTCCGGGCAGCGGGACACCGCCGCCCGGCCCGAGGACGGCCGGGCCCTCGCGGCCCGGGTGCCCGGGGCGCGGTACGAACTGCTGCCGGCCTGTCGGCACTTCCCGATGGTCGAGCGGCCCGACCTGGTCACCCGGCTGGTGTGCGAGTTCCTGCGCGCCGCCGTGCCCGGGGCGCCGCACGCCGACGCCACCACCCTCTCACCCCAGGAGTTGCCATGACCAGCAGTGCCCCCGCCGCCGACCCGACCACGCGGGTGCGGCTGCGCCCCCGCTACGAGGGCTCGAACATCTGCACCTGGATCGGCTTCAAGCACGTCAACTACCTGGTCGAGGAGGCGGTCTACGACCACGCCCGGCAGCACGGGTTCCCGCCCGGGGAGCTCTTCGAGCGGTACGGCCTGGGCGTCGACCTCACCGATCTCGACACCAAGATCCTCACCGCGCTGCACATCGACGACGTGGTGACGGCCACCGTGCGCCGGCTGCCCGCCCAGGACGGCGGCGGGCTGCGCCTGGGCGTGGAGCTGACCGTGGAGCGCTCCGGCGAGACGGTGAAGGCCGTCGCCGCCAAGGCCACCGTCCACCTCCGCTCCGACCCGCGCGGCCACGCCGTCGCCGAACCGCCCGCCGAGCTCGTCGGACTCACCGTCGACCGGCTGGGCGCGGGCGCGGCGCCCGTCCCGCTGGAGCCCGGCACCGACCCGCTCGAGCAGCTGACGGCGGGCCGCAACGCCTTCGGCTGGGCGTGGCGGATGCCGTACTTCTACTGCCACTTCACCGAGCGGGTCCAGATGTCCGGGTACCTGCGGCAGATGGAGGAGGTCGTCGACCTCTTCCTGGCGGACCGCGGCGTCTCCATCAAGACCCTGCTGGACGAGCAGGACTGGATCCCGGTCGTCCCGCACTCCCGGATCACCCTCCTCGACGAGGCGCTGATGGAGGAGACGCTCTACACCGTCTACACCGTAGAGAGCGTCTTCAAGCGGCTGACCTACACCGCGCGGATGGACGCCTACGTGCTGCGCGACGGCGTCCTGGTGCCGACCGCCACCGGCCGGATCACCCACGGCTGGGCGGTGATCGAGAACCGCCGCGACTGGAGCCTGGTCGACTTCGACGACCGGCTGACCGACGCCCTGACCGGCAAGGCGGGCAAGGCCCTCGGCCGGGGCCGGGCATGACGGCGACCGACAGTCGGGCCCGGGCCCGGCCGGCCGGCCCGGACCGGGCGGTGCCCGAGCCGGTGTTCTCCGCCTGGTCGGCGGTCTCGCCCTTCGGGGTCGGCGCGCAGGCCTTCGGCGCGGGGCTGCGCGCGGGCACCGGCGCCGTCGCCGCACTGGACCGCACCGCGTACCCCGGCCCCTACGAACAGGCCGCCCTGGTACCGGACTTCAGCGCCGCCGCGGCCCTCGGCCGCAAGGGCACCAGGACCATGGACCGGGTCACCGCGCTCGCCGTGCACACCTTCGGCACCCTGCTCGACGGCTGCGGGCCCGGCCTGCTGGAACGCCCCGAACGGGTCGGCCTGGTCCTGGGCACCGGCTCGGGCAGCGTGCAGAGCATCATGGACTTCACCAAGGACTCGCTCACCGGCGACCGCCCCTACCTGGTCGACCCGGCCAGGTTCCCGAACACCGTGATGAACCGGGCCGCGGGCCAGTGCGCGATCTGGCACGGCATCAAGGGCCCCAACAGCACCATCGCGGGCGGCTGGTCGGCCGGCCTGCTCGCCCTCGGCTACGCCGCCCGGCTGTACCGCGGCGGGCACTGCGACCGGGTGCTGTGCGGCGCCGCCGAGGAGTACTCGGTCCAGCGCGCCTGGCTGGAGTGGCACAGCGCGGGCGAGGACGGCCGGACCCCACTCGGCGAGGGCGGCGTCGCCTGGCTGCTGGAGTCCGCCGAGCAGGCGCGCGCGGCGCACCGCCCGGTCCTGGCACGGCTGCTCGGCACCCGCTTCCGCGCCTACCACCGGCTCGAACAGGCCGCCGGGGCGCTGACCGACTGCGTGCGCGCGGCACTCGCCGAGGCCGGCGCGGACGGCCGGGACGTACGCCTGGCGGCCCCGCTCGGCGGACCGGACGAGGAGGCGGCGGTGCGCGCGGCCCTGCCCGCCGGGGCGGAGCCGCAGTGGCTCCGCTGCCGGCCGCTGCTCGGCGACGCCTCGGCGGCCGCGACCGGCCTCCAGCTGGCGGCGGTGCTGGCCGCGGCCGGCGAGGGACGGCTGCCCGAGGGCGGGCTGGCACTGGTGACCTGCGTCGACCGGGACGGCACGGTCGGCTGCGCGCTCCTGGGCGGCTGACCGCGGCGGCCCGGACACGGCGGGGCCCGGTCGCGGCAGGCCCGGCCCCGGCGGGGCCCGGTCTGCAGGCCCGGACGGCCCCGACACAGAGGAGGGACAGACCATGATGCTCACAGCGTTGACCGTGGCGGAGCCGGACGGCCGCCCGGAACCCCCCGGCGCGGCCGGCGAACCGGTGGCGCGGCACGTCCGGGGCACCGTCGTGCTGACCGCGGCCGAACCGTTCCTGCGCGGGCACTACCCCGGCCTGCCGGTGGTCCCCGGCTTCGGCCTGGTGCAGTACGTCCACGAGCTGGCGGCCGCGGCCGCCGTCCCCGGCCCCGGCCGGGCCGAGCTCACCCGGGCGCGCTTCCTGAGCCCGGTGCGGCCCGGCGACGAGATCGCCGTCGACGCCCGGATCCAGCGCGACCACGACGGGGCCCGGGTCTGCGCCCAGGTCCACGCCGACGACCGACTCGCCGCCGAGATCACCCTGTTCTACCCCCGGGAGGCCCTGTGAAGGACATCGCCGCCATCACCTCGGTCGTCCCGCACCGCCACCCCGCGCTGCTGGTCGACCGGATCGCCGAGATCGAACCGGGCCGCCGGCTCGTCGCGTACAAGGCGGTCACCCTCGCCGAGCCCGCCTACCGGGACGTGCCCGAGGACGCCGCCAACGAGGAGTACGACTACCCGCTCGGCCAGCTGCTGGAGTCCTGGGCGCAGTGCGCGGTGCTGCTGTCCTGTTGGGAGCGGCCGAACGCCAACGTGCTGGACGGGCAGGTCGTGCTGCTGGCCAGGACCCGGGACGTCCGGATGCTCGGCCCGGTCCGCCCCGGCTCGGTCGTGGTGCACGAGGTCACCATGGTCCGCGCCCTCGGCGACTCCTTCATCACCTCCGGCCGCAGCACCGTGGACGGCCACCCGGTGCTGGAGGTCGGCCAGTTGACGCTGGCGCTGCGCCCGGCGGAACTCCTCCGGGCCCCTGGAAGCACGACCGACGGGAGGTCCTGATGTCCGCACGACGGGTCGCCCTGGTGACCGGAGGGTCCCGGGGCATCGGACGCAGCGTGGTGGCCCGGCTCGCCGCCGACGGCTACGACGTGGCGTTCTGCTACCAGTCCCGGGAGGAGGCCGCGGCGGAGACCGCGAAGGAGGCCGAGGCGGCCGGCGCCCGGGTGCTGGCCCGGCGGGTCGACGTGGCCGACCGCGCCCAGGCCGAGGCCTTCGTCAAGGCCGCCGAGCAGGAGCTGGGCCCGCTCCACGCGGTCGTCTCCTCGGCCGGCATCGTCCGGGACAACCCGCTGGTGCTGCTCACCGAGCAGGCCTGGCAGGACGTCATGCGGGTCAACCTGGACGGCACGTACCACGTCTGCCGGGCGGCGGTGTTCGCGATGATGAAGCGCCGCGCCGGCGCCCTGGTGACGATGTCCTCGGTGGCCGGCGTGTACGGCAACGCCACCCAGACCAACTACTCGGCGTCCAAGGCCGGGATCATCGGGTTCTCCAAGGCGCTGGCCAAGGAGGTCGCGCCGCGCGGCATCCGGGTCAACTCCGTGGCGCCCGGCTTCATCGAGACCGACATGACCTCCGCCCTCGCCGAGGGCGCCGACCTCACCGGACGCATCCCGCTGGGCCGCCTCGGCCGCCCGGAGGAGGTCGCCGACCTGGTCTCCTTCCTGCTCTCCGACCGCGCCTCGTACATCACCGGGCAGGTCTTCGGCGTCGACGGCGGGCTCGTGCTTTGACATCCTCCCCACCCTAATGAATGGGGATTCCTCCCACGCCTGCGGCACGGTTGCCCGTGGGTCGCAAGTCGCCGAGGTGGGTTCCCCGTTCGACGGGCCGTGCCCGGCGTGGGATTGCCACGCCGGGACTGACCGGCCCTCCAGGGGCGTTTAGCCTGTCCGCCTGCCCGGCGGCCAGGATGTTCCGAGCAGCGTTGAGGTCACGACCATGCAGCACACCGCACGCACCACAGGCCCACTCCCGTACCACCAGGGGCTTGGGACCGTCGCGGTGTCCGCACCGCGAGCAGAGCTGGGACGACGGGAACATGCGGTGCACGATGCCGACGGTACGCCCGTACCGGGCCGCCTTCTCTTCGAGCAGGCGCCGGAAGGCGGCCCATCCGGCGTCGTGAGCGGACTTGGCCAGACGGCCCCGTGCGAGGCCGCGCACATTCAGGTCCTCCAGGTATACCGCTTGGTTCTCGCGGATGATCCTGGTGGTCTGCTTGTGCAGCCAGTCCCGGCGGGTGTCGGCCACCTTGGCATGCGCCCTGGCGACCTTCACCCGGGCCCTCTCCCGGTTCTTGCTGCCCTTGGCCTTACGGGACAACTCCCGTTGCGCGACCTTGAGCCTCTTCTCCGCCTTGCGCAGGAAGCGCGGGTTGTCGATCACGCCGCCGTCGGAGAGGACGGCGTAGGTGGTCAGGCCGAGGTCGATGCCGACCTCGGCCTGAACCTCGGGCAAGGGTTCTGGCTCCACGTCCACCACGAACGAGGCGTGGTAGCGGCCGGCCGGATCGAGCACGATCGTCACCGACGACGGGTCGGCCGGAAGGTTCCGGGACCACTTCACCCGCACGTCGCCGATCTTCGCCAGGTTCAGCTTCCTGTTCCCCCGGATGCGGAACCCGTTGCGGGTGAACCGCAGCGACTGCCGATTGTCCTTGCGGGACTTGAACCGGGGAAGCCCCACAGGGCAGCCGGCACGCTTGCCCGAGACGGAGTCGAAGAAGTTCTGGTAAGCCGCATCCAGGTCCCTCAGCGATTGGATCAACGGGTCCACCCCGACCGAAGCAAGCCAAGCGCGCTCCGGTGTCCCCTTCGCCGCCGTGATGACCTGCTTCTGCAGGTCGGAGCTCCTAGGGTACGGAAAGCCGCTCTTGCGGGCGTCCTTCCGTGCCGCCAAGGCGTCGTTGTACACAACCCGCGCACACCCGAACGTACGGGCCAGAGCCTCGCGCTGACCAACCGTCGGATAGATGCGATAGGAGTACCGAAGATGCACACGATCAACCTATCGAGGACCACTGACAACGACCTCCGCCCGAACCCGCGCAGCTCGCTCCGTCGTATCGCGGCTCCAAACCAAGGAGTGTCCCCCACTCCCTGGGCGGATGGACCCCTGTCTCCCCGGCTCGAAAGCCGGGGCCTTGTGGGAGACCCGAGGTGAGCGGGTCCGGCAGGGCTCCGCGGTTCTACTTCTCGCTGCGCAGCCCGTACTCCTGGCTCGCCTACCGCGAGCTGCTGGAGCGGCACCCGGACGTCGCCGGGGCGGTGGAGTGGCGGCCCTTCTTCGAGCCGGACGACACCAGCGAGCGGCTGCTGGCCGAGCTGGGCGGCTCGTTCCCGTACACCGCGATGTCCCGCGCCAAGCACCTGTACGTCCTCCAGGACGTGCGGCGCCTCACCGCCGCGCGGGGGATCGCGTTCCGCTGGCCAGTGGACCGCGACCCGGTCTGGGAGGTCCCCCACCTGGCCTATCTGCGGGCCCTGCGCGGGGGTCTCGGCCCGCAGTTCGTCGCGGCCGCCTACCGGGCCCGCTGGGAGCAGGGCCGGGACATCTGCGACCGGACGGTCATCGCCGGGATCGGGGCCGAACTGGGCCTCGATCCGGCGGAGTTGGCGGGTGCGAGCGACGACCCGGAGCTGCGCCGGCAGGGGGCCCTGCTGCTCAAGGACATCTGCGACGACGGGGTGTTCGGCGTCCCGTTCTTCGTCCAGGGCTTCAACCGCTTCTGGGGGCTGGACCGGCTGCCGGACTTCGTCGCCCACCTGCGGGCCCGGGCCGGCGGCGACGGGGCGCTGCCACCGCCGGCCGCCCCGGCGGTCGGGCTCGGCGCCCGGGCGGTCGACGACGGCCACGCGGGCGGCTGCGGCTGACCGGCCCGCACGCGTACGGCACGGCCCCGGCGTTCCTCCGCCGGGGCCGTGCCGTACGCGTACACGCGCGCCTCAGGACCGCACCGGGACGCTCCGGTACAGCTCGGCGATGCAGGCCCGGGAGAGCGCGGCCAGGCTGGAGACCATCAGCTCCGGCGGCAGGCCCGCGCTCCGGTAGGCGAGCGGGAGTTCGGTGCAGGCCGCCACCACCGGCAGCCGCCGGCGCCGCCAGAGCCGTCCGACGGCCTCCCGGAAGGCGGCGCCGGCCTCCTCGGCCCGTCCGGCCTTCACCCGTTCGGCGGCCCCGTGGACCGCCTCCTGCGTCCCGCCGTCGGGCACCAGCAGCCGGTAGCCCCGGGCCGCGGCCCGCCGCTGGTAGAGGCCGCTGCGCACGGTCCCGGTGGTCGCCGTGAGCCAGCCGCCGTCCGGGCTCAGCCGGACGGCCTCGTCCAGGGTGGCGTCGACGATGTCGACCACCGGGACGGGCGAGGTGGCGGCGAAGCCGTCCAGGAAGACGTGCGCCGTGTTGCAGGGGACGGCCAGCAGGTCCGCGCCCCAGCCGGCCAGCGTGCGCAGGCACTCCCGCACCCGCCGCCCGGGCTCGTCGTCGCCGCCGAGGATCGCGGCGGTGCGGTCCGGGATGCCCGGCTCGGACAGCAGCAGCAACCGGGGGTGCTGCTGGTCCCGGGAGGCCGGCGCGTCGGCCGCGAGCAGCCGCAGGAACTCCGCGGTCGCCGCCGGGCCCATGCCGCCCAGTACGCCCAGGGTCCGCTCGGGAGCCCGTGCCGTCAGCGCTGTCATGCCTCGACTCTGGACGGCTGCGCTGACCCGGAACTGACATTCGCCTGACATCCACCGTTTGGGGGAACTCCCCCTCAGGAGACGGGGGTTAGCCCCATGGTCCCCGGCTTTCCCAGCGGGATAGCTTCGTGGGGTCCGCCCCGCGACGGGGCCTGTCCAGGAACGTCCTTCAGATCTGGGGAATGACATGCGCCAGCAGTCCGGCCGTCTCGCGTCCTTCGTCGTCCTCGCGGCCGCCGTGGGCGGTCTCAGCGCGTGCGGGTTGGCTCCCGACAACAACTTCGACGACGACGCCACGGTGAGCGACAAGATCACCGCCGTACGGCTCGACACCACCTCCGGCGGCGTGACCCTGCGCGGCAAGGACGGCCTCGACAAGGTCTCCGTGCACCGGTCGGTCAGCTACAAGAACGACAAGCCCGGGGTGACGAGCCGGGTCGAGAACGGCGTCCTGGTGCTGGGCGGCTGCGGCCAGTACTGCTCGGTCACCTACACCGTCGAGGTCCCCCCGGGCCTGCCGGTCAGCGGCCAGACCAACTCCGGGTCGGTCAACCTGACCCAGGTGGGCAACGTGCAGGTGTCCACCCACTCCGGGGCGGTCAGCCTGGACGGGGTGAACGGCACCACGGAGGTGAAGACCACCAACGGCGCCATCACCGGGCGCGGGCTGAACGGCAGCCGCATCCAGACCGAGACCCACAACGGGGCGATCGACCTCGTCTCGACCAAGCCGCAGGACGTCTCCGCGTCGACGTCCAACGGCGCCATCACCCTGGTCGTGCCGAGCGCCACGTACAAGGTGTCCGCGAAGACCGGCAACGGCCACAAGGACATCGGGGTCTCCGACGACCCGTCCGGCCGCTACCAGCTCGACCTGAGCACCAGCAACGGGCGCATCCAGGTCAAGCAGGCCTGACAACCCGCGCAACGGGCTGCCGTCCGGCGATCAGCCGGGCGTCAGCAGCCTGTCAGCGTTCCCGGCGAATCTGGTGGGGCTCCGATCCTTGTCGCGAGGAGGCCCCGTCGCATGACGTCGATAGAAGCGGTATCGAGCTACCTGCCACCGACGGTCTCGGTCGAACAGCTGCGGGAGCCGCTGGGGCTGACCGACCAGCAGGTGCGCCGGTTCACCAGGCTGTACGGCCTCGACCGGATCTGCCAGGCGCCCGACCAGTCCGAGGCGGAGCTGCTGGCCACCGCGGCGGGCAAGCTCGACGCCCTCGCCGGGCAGGAGGACCGGATCCGGTACGTGGTGCGCGCCAAGGGGCTGCGCACCACCGCACCGTACCCGGTCAGCCCGCTGCGGACGGTCTGCGAGTCGCTGGGGCTGCGCCGGGCGAAGGTCTTCTCGGTGGCCGACCACGGCTGCGCGACCGGACTGCTCGCGGTGGACGCGGCCGGCACCCTGCTGGCGGCGGACGGCGACCCGGACGCGCTCGCGCTGGTGCTGGCCGGGGACAAGACGCTCACCCCGTTCTCCCAGTGGGTCGAGGACGTCTCGATCATGGGCGAGGGCGTCACCGCCGTCCTGGTGGGCGCCGGCGGCGACCGCAACCGGGTGCTCGGCTACCACGCCCGCATCCACGGCCGCGAGGACGGCGTCATCGACCTCGACGCCGAGGGCGCCCGCGAGGCCAAGCGGATCTACCAGGACGCGATGGCCGAGGTCATCGACGGCGCCCTGGCCGCGGCCGGCCTGGCCGTCGGCGACCTCGACCTGGTGCTGCCGCACAACGTCAACCGGGTCTCCTGGACGGTCGCCGCCAACGCGCTCGGCATCGACCGGGACCGCATCTTCCTGGAGAACATCGGCCGGACCGGCCACTGCTTCTGCGCCGACCCCTTCATCAACTACCAGTCGGCGCTCGAACTCGGCCTGCTGCGGCCCGGGGACACCTACCTGATGACCTCCGCGGGGCTCGGCCAGTCCTTCGCCGCGATGGTCGTGAGGCACTGATGGGCGCCCGCGACGGGGGCCGGACCCCCGATGCCGCCGACCGGCTGGCCCTCGCCCTGACCGGCTCCCCCGACGCCCGGCTGCTCTTCCTGGGCAACTTCGAGGTGGAGCAGCAGTGGGCGCTCGGCGAGCACACCCTGCCCCGGCTCTCCGCCGCCACCTCCAGCGCCGTGGTCAACCGGATGGACGAGTTCGCGCTGCTGCTGGCCGGCGGCCGGGACCACGTGGTGCTCAAGACCCGGCCGGACGGCGACTACCTCGGCTACCTGGCCGGGCTCGGCCTGGACCTGCCGCACGTCCACGTCCCCGCCGCCCAGGACCCGCAGCGCACCGTCACCGAGGACGCCCTGGCCGACCCGGCCCTGCTCGCCGAACTGGCGGGCCTGGCCGCCGACGGCTGCCGGATCGCCGCCCACGGCGTGTCCGAGCCGGAGGAGCGCCTCGCCGCGGCCACCGGGCTGCGCCTGGCCGGGCCGGACGCGGCCACCTGCAAGGCCGTCAACAGCAAGGTCTACAGCCGCCGGATCGCCGACGAGCTCGGCCTGCGCCAGCCCCGCGGCTGGGCCTGCGAGACGCTCGCCGAACTCGCCGACGCCTTCGCGGCGGTGGACGCCGAGCTCGGCGACGGCCGGGCCGTGGTGAAGGAGGCGTTCGGCGTCTCCGGCAAGGGCATCGCCCGGCTGACCAGCCGGCGCCGCGGCGAGCGGATCCTCGGGCTGATCGCCAAGCAGGTCGAGGCCTCCGGCCGGCCGCGGATCGCCATGGTGGTCGAGGAGTGGGTCGCCAAGAGCACCGACCTCAACTACCAGTTCACGGTGGGCCTGGACGGCTCGGTGGCGTTCGACTTCGTCAAGGAGCAGCTCACCGAGGACGGCGTCCACAAGGGCCACCGCATGCCCGCCCGGCTCGGGGCCGACCAGGTCGACGAGCTGCGCACCGCCGCGGACCTGCTCGGCAAGCGGCTGGCCTCGGACGGCTTCCACGGCGTGGTGGGGGTGGACGCCATGGTGGACCCGGACGGCGGGATCTACCCGGTCGTGGAGATCAACGCCCGCAACAACATGTCCACCTACCAGGTCCGTCTGCAGGAACGGTTCGTCAAGCCGGAACAGGTCGCCGTCGCCCGCCACTACCCGCTGCGGCTGACCGAACCGCTGGCCTTCGACGAACTGCGCCGGCTGCTCGACGGCCTGCTGCTCGACCCGGCCGGCGGCACCGGCCTGCTGGTGAACAACTTCGCCACCGTCAACGCGGCGTTCACCGGCGGCGACGCCCCGGTCGACGGCCGGCTGTACGGGATCGTCCTCGCGGACTCGGCGGAGGAACTGACCACCATCGACGCGGAGATCGCCGACCGGCTCGACCGGCGGGAGAGAGGGGACCGGCCATGAGCGACGTCTTCGAGATCCAGGGCACACCCGTCACCGAGATCGCCCAGCGGTACGGCACCCCGCTCTTCCTCTACGACGGGGACGCCCTGACCGGGCGGATGCGCGACCTGCGCGAACACCTGGACCCCAGGCTCCAGGTGTTCTTCTCCCTCAAGTCCAACCCCAACCTCGCCATCTGCGCCCTCCTCCACGCCCACGGCGCCCGCGCCGAGGTCTCCTCGCTCACCGAGCTGCGCACCGCCCGGCAGGCCGGGGTGGCCGGCCGGGACATCCTCTTCCTCGGGCCGGGCAAGAGCCGGGAGGAACTGCTCGCCTGCCTGGACGAGGAGATCGCGGCGATCGTCTGCGAGTCCCTCCAGGAACTCGCGCTGATCGACGAACTCGCCCGCGAGCGCGGCACGGTGGCGCCGGTCGCGCTGCGGGTCAACCCGAGCTTCTCGGTCAAGGGCTCCGGCCTCACCATGGGCGGAAAGCCCCGCCAGTTCGGCATGGACGAGGCCCAACTCCTGGCCGACCCGGGGCTGGTGGCGCGCCACCCGGCGGTGCGGGTGATGGGCGTCCAGGTCTACATGGGCACCCGCATCCTGGTCGAGGACACCATCGTCGAGAACACCGAGCGGATCTTCGACCTGGCCGAACGCCTCAGCGCCGCCCTGGACTTCGAGCTGGAGCTGGTGGACGTCGGCGGCGGCCTCGGCGTCGCCTACTTCGACGGCGAACGGGACCTCGACCTGCCGAAGCTCGCCGCCGGGATCAACCCGCTGGTCGCCGCGTTCGCCGAACGCCACCCCGGCACCCGGCTGGTGATGGAGCTCGGCCGCTACCTCACCGCGCTGGCCGGCACCTACGTCACCCGGATCCGGTACGTGAAGGAGTCGCTGGGCGAGCGCTTCGCGGTCGCCGACGGCGGCACCCACCACCACATGGCG
Source organism: Kitasatospora sp. NPDC001261 (assembly GCF_042896795.1). Lineage (NCBI taxonomy): Bacteria > Bacillati > Actinomycetota > Actinomycetes > Kitasatosporales > Streptomycetaceae > Kitasatospora > Kitasatospora sp. NPDC001261. Next base: position 191,150 of record NZ_JBIAXP010000004.1, on the reverse strand, counting down.
GCGGTCGGCATCGGCTCCTTCGTCAAGCGCAACTTCCCGATGCTGCTGCTCAACCGGCTCGACGAGCCCGCCACCGAGGTCTGGAACGTCACCGGCCCGCTCTGCACGCCCAACGACACCCTGGCCAAGAAGGCCGAGCTGCCGCCGGTGCGGCCGGGCGACCTGCTCGGCGTGCTGCGCTCCGGCGCGTACGGGCCGACCGCCTCCCCCGTGCACTTCCTCAGCCACGGCTACCCGGCCGAGGTGCTGGTGCTCGACGGCGAGGCGCACCTGGTCCGCGAGCCCGACCGCCCGGAGGACCTGCTGCGCCACCAGCGCCCGATCGCCCCCGAACTCCTCGACCGCTCCAGCTAGTTGCCGCACGTCCCCACCCCCAACCCCCGGAAGGAGTGCCGACCATGACCGGAGCCACCGGCACGGACCGCGCGCGGATCGTCACCGAGATCTCCGCCGCCCTCGGCGAGGTGCTCGACTACGACCTGCCCGAACTCACCGAGGAGTCCCGGCTCTTCGACGAGCTCGGCCTCGACTCCACCGGCGTCTTCGAGCTGCTGATGCGGCTGGAGGAGTCGCTGGACGTCGAGTTCGACACCGACTCGCTGGAGATGGCCCACTTCGCGAGCGTCCGCTCGCTGGCCGACTTCGTGGCCACGGAACTGGGCGGCTGAGCATGCCGGTCCGGACCGTACCGACGAAGGGCCCCTGGGAGGCGCCCGCCGTCTTCCCGCTCGGGCTCGCCGCGATCACCCACCGGAGGTTCCCGCCGGGCAGGGCACGGATCGACGACGCCTTCTCGCTGCGCCACTTCGCCGACCTGACGGCCGCCTACGGCGTCGACCACCGGCCGGAGCTGGTCCGGGAGGCGGCCGGGAACACCTTCGCCGACATGGCCGGGGAGCTGCTCGCCGCGCTCGACCCGCAGGACCGACGAGCGGCAGCGGCCACGCAGGCGCCGCCGATCGAGCTGGCCGTGGTCGCCCACGCCACCCCGGACCTGGACTGCCGGCTCGCCGCCGTCACCAGCCTCTCCGAGCGCGTCCCCGGCGGGCCGCTCTCCTTCGCCGTCTCCGAGTGCGGCTCCAACGCCCCCTTCGCCGCGCTGCGGCTGGCCGACGCCTACGCCCGGCGGCACGACCTGCGCAGCGTCGCGGTGTTCGTGCTCGACCAGGCCACCTTCCCGTACGAGACCGGACGGGACCTCGCCGGGGACGCCGGCCTCGCGCTGCTGCTGACCGACACCGGCTCCCTCGGCCGGCTCACCCTGTGGCAGCGCACCGGCACCGGACCGGACGACGTGCCGGCCGCCGTCCGCACCGCCCTGGCCGAACTGGACGCCACCGGCTGCCCGTTGGTCCTCGGCGCCGCCCTCGACCCGGCGCGCGACCTGCCCGGCCACCCCGGCCGGATCGTGCGCACCCCGCCGGGCCACCCGGCCTCCGGCACCCTCACCGCCCTCGCCGCCGACCCCGCCTGGGCGGCCGGGAGGGAGGAGCGGATCGCCGTCGTCGACCACGAGCCCGACACCGGCGACCTGGCCGTCTGCCTGATCGAACGGGGCGGGCGGTGACCACCGTGACGCACCGGGACACGGACCTGTGGCCCCGCTGCCAGGACGCCGCCCGGCAGCGGGGCCTCGCCCCGGCGCTGCGGCTGCTCGCCTCCGCCCTGACGCCCGGCCTGCTGCCCTGCGGGCCGGGCGGGCACACCGTGGCCGACGCCCGGACCTTCGCCGAGGCCGGCGGGCTCTGGGTCGCCGGCGCCACCCGGCCGCGCCGCCCCGCCGACGAGGCCGTGCTGTCGCGCACCGCACTGCCCGGCGGCGAGGTGGTCGCCGCCACCGTCACGACCGCGCCGCCGGCCCGGCGCGGTGCGGCCGAGCGGGAGGCCGGCGCCGCCTTCGTCCTGGGCCTGGCCTGGGTGCGGCTCGGCCTGTCGGAGTCGCTGCGCTCGGCCTGCCTGGGCTACCTGGGCCGGCGCCGCAGCGGCGACTCGTACCTGTTGCAGCAGCAGCTGGTGAAGGGCACCGTCGCCGAGGCGGTGGCCGACCACCTGGAGGTCCGGGCGGTGCTGTCCGGCGCCGGGCCGGGCGACCTGCCCGCCGCGGTGCTGGCGGACGTCCACGCCCGGATCACCGCGGCCGACCGGGAGCAGGTCCGGCTGCTGGGCGCCAGCGGCTACCTGCGGGACGGCCCCGGGATGCCCTGCTACCTGTCGGAGCTGCTGGCGGAGGTCCACGTGACCGGGGAGGAACCGCGATGACCGGGCCGGACGGGCACCTGGCCGCGCTGCGCGCCAGGGCCCGCGAGTGGGGCGCCGGGCTGCGCCCGCTCGCGCTGGAGATCGACCGCGACCCGGAGGCCATCCGGCAGCACCTGGACCTCCCGGCCGTGCGCTACCTGGCGACGATGGGCATCCCGGCCGCGTACGGGAACGAGCCGGAGAAGATCGACGGGCAGCGCCACTGCGGCGACTCGGCGCTGGAACGCGCCGTCGTCATGGAGGAGCTCGCCCGCGCCGACGTCGGCGCGATGGTCGCCTCGCCGGGCCCGTTCCTGGCCGGCGTCGCGGTCGGCCTGTGCGCCGACGAGCGGCAGAAGGAGTGGTTCTACGGCCGGATGCTGCGCGAACCCCTGTGGACCTGCTTCGCGCTGACCGAACCGGACCGCGGCTCGGACGCGGCGGCCCTGACCACCGCGCTGACCCCCGCCCCGGGCGGGGCGCTGCTCAGCGGCGAGAAGCGCTACGTGGGCAACGCCTCGCGGGCCCGGCTCGCGGTGGTCTTCGCCCGCACCCGGCCCGGCCCGCTCGGCATCACCGCCGTCCTGGTCGACACCGACACCCCAGGGTTCGACGCCGAGCCGCTGGACATGCTGGGGCTGCGCGGCGCGCGGATCAGCGCCGTCCGGCTGGAGTCGGTGGCCGTCCCCGAGGAACACGTCCTCGGCCGCCACCTCCCGGCCAGCCGGCGCGGGGTCTGGTCCTTCGTCCAGATCTTCAACCAGCTGCGCCCGGGCGTCGCGGCGATCGCGGTCGGGATCGCCCGCGCCGCCCACGACTACGTGACCGCGCACCGCGGCCCGCTGCGCACCGCCGAGCAGGAGCGGCTGGACGCGATCGGCCGCCGGATCGACGCCGTCCACCGCCTGGTGCTGGACGCCGCCGCGACGGTCGACGCCCGGCCGGCCGACGGCCACCTCGCCTCGGCCGCCAAACTGCGCGCCGCCCGGCTCGCCGAGGACGTGACGCTGGCGGCCTGCGGCTTCTTCGGGCCCGGGGCCCGGCTGGCGCACCCGCTGCTGGACAAGCTCGCGCGCGACGCCCGGGCGATGGAGTTCCTCGAGGGCGCCGCCAACATCCACCGGCTGAACCTCTTCCAGGGACTGCTCACCGGCAAGGTCGGGCGCGCCTAGCAGCGCCTCCCGGGGCCGCCCCGGCAGGCGCCCCCGGCGGCGCCCCGGGGCCCGTCCCGGGCCTCTGACCAGGGCCTTCGCCCCATCAGTTGCGAATCAGTGCGACGTCAGTGTGTTCGGAAACCATGGGGCCATCGCTTCGGACCGATTGGGCACCCGCTACCACGGAACGACCGGGTGGGAGTAGACGCATGCCAGTTATCACGACACCGCAGGAATTCGACGTCGAGGACCTGTACGTCGACCTCCGACGGATGATCGGCCGTCCGCTGTACCTCAAGTGCGAGGGCTTCAACTTCGCCGGCTCGGTCAAACTGCGGGCGGCGGGCGAGATGGTGGACTCCGCCTTCCGGTCCGGGGCGCTGCGGCCGGGGATGACCATCGTGGAGAGCTCCTCCGGGAACCTCGGCGTGGCGCTGAGCCTCGTCGCGGCGAGCCGGGGGCTCACCTTCGTCTGCGTCACCGACTCCCGCTGCACCACCGTCTCCCGGCGGCTGATGCAGCGCCTGGGCGCCGACGTGCGGGTGGTGACCGAGCCCGACCCGCAGCGCGGCCTGCTCGGCGCCCGGCTCGACCTGGTCGCCCGGCTGTGCGCCGAGCACCGGGACTTCCACTGGCTCAACCAGTACGCCAACCCGGGCAACTGGACCGCCCACTACCGCACCACCGGGCCGCAGATCGCCAAGGCCTTCCCGGAGCTGGACGTGCTGTTCGTCGGCGCCGGGACCACCGGCACCCTGATGGGCTGCGCCCGGTACTTCCGGGAGAACAACCCGGGGGTGACGATCGTCGCGGTCGACGCCGTCGGCTCGGTCAACTTCGGCCACGAGCCGGGCGGCCGGCTGATCCCCGGCATCGGCACCAGCGTCCGGCCCGCCATCCTCGACGAGTCCTACGTGGACGACACCGTGCTGGTCGCCGAGACCGACACCGTCCGGGCCTGCCGCGCCCTGCTGCGCGAGGGCTTCCTGCTCGGCGGCTCGACCGGCACGGTGCTCAGCGGCGCGGCCCGCTGGCTGGGCGCCAACCGGCCGGACGAGGAGCTGACCGCCGTGGCCATCGCGCCCGACCTCGGCGAACGCTACCTGGACACCGTCTACGACGACGCGTGGGTGCTGGAGTCCTTCGGCCCCGACGCCCTGGCCGCCGAGGCGGCCGCCCCCGGTACCGGCCTCGCCTCGATCGGCCCGACCTCCGTTGGGAGCCTGTGATGACATCGGTCCTGGGGACCTCGCTGCCGCTCACCGCCGGCCAGACGGAGATCTGGCTCGACGTCAACGGGGCCGGCGGGAGCAACGCGTACAACTCGGCCGGCTACCTGGACGTCCGCGGCCCGCTGGACCGGGCCCGCTTCCGCACCGCGCTGGGCCGGCTGGTCGAGGAGGCGCAGTGCCTGCGCGCCCAGTTCCTCGACGTCGACGGCGAACCCCGCCAGCGCCTCCGCGAGGTCGCCGAACTCCCGCTCGACGAGCTGGACTTCGGCGCCGGGCCCGATCCGTCCGCGGCGGCGCTGGACTGGATGCGGACGGACCTGGCGAAGCCCTACGACCCCGCCGGGTTCCCGCTGTTCCGGCTCGCCGTCCTCACCCTGGGCCCGGACCGGGCGCTCTTCTACCTCTCCGTCCACCACCTGCTGTGCGACGGCTTCAGCCAGGTGGTGCTCTGGCGCCGGCTGGCCGAACTGTACGAGGCCGACGGCGGGGACGCCGGCCCGGCCCTGCCCCCGCTCGCCGACCTGCTCGCCGCCGAGGCCGCCTACCTCGGCTCCTCCCGGGCCCGGCGGGACGCCGAGTTCTGGCAGCGCCGGTTCCCCGAGCCGCCCGAGCCCGCCGACCTCTCCCACCGGGAGCCCGCGACGGCCGCGCCGCAGGGCTTCCTGCGCCGCACCGCCGCCCTGTCCGCCGACACCAGCGCCCGGCTGCGCGCGGCCGCCAGCCGCGCGGACGTCACCTGGCCGACCGCGGTGATGGCGGCGGTCGCCGTGTACACCCAGCGGATGACCGGGGTCGAGGACGTCCTGCTGACCCTGCCGGTGACCGCCCGGCCGACCGCCCACGAGCGGTCGATCCCCGGCATGCTGGCCAACTACCTGCCGCTGCGGGTGCCCGTCCGCCCCACTCTGACCAGGGCCGGGCTACTGCGCCACACCTCCAAGGAGCTCGCCCAGGCGCTCCGCCACCAGCGCCACCGGGTCAGCGCGATCCGCCGCGCCATGGGGCTGCGCAGCGACGACCGGCGGCCCTTCGGGCCGTTCGTCAACCTGCTGCCGCAGCAGGCCGAACTGGCCCTCGGCCCGTGCACGGCGCGGGTGGTGAACCTGTCGACCGGGCTGATCGACGACCTGATGGTCACCGTGGTCGAGACCGCCGGGGCCGGCATCGAGCTGCACCTCAACGGCAACCCGGACCGCTACACCGACGCGGAGATCGACGGCCACCTCGCCCGGCTGGTGGAGTTCCTGGACCGCTTCGCCGAGGCCGGGGACGAGCAGCCGGTCGGCGGCCTGGCCGTGGACACCGGGGACCGCGCCGCCTGGGTGCGGGAGTCGAGCGGGCCCGAGCGCCCGGCGGGCTTCGACTGCGCGGTGGCCCGGATCCGCGAACTCGCCGCCCGGCGGCCCGAGGCCGTGGCGGTCGCCGAGGACGGCGGCACGACCACGTACGCCGAGCTGGTCGGCCGGGCCAGCGCCCTCTCCCGCCGGGTCGGCGACGCCGGCCTGGTGGCCCTGCTGGTCACCCCGGGCTCCGACTTCATCGCCTCGGTGCTCGGCGTGATCGGCGCCGGCGCGGCCTACGTCCCGCTGGACCCGGGCGCGCCCGAGGCCAGGACCGTCGCCCTGCTCTCCGACAACGGGATCACCACCGTGGTCGCGGACGCCGCCCACCGGCCGCTCGCCGAGCGGGTGGCGGCCGCCGCCGGCCGACCGGTCCGGCTGCTGGAGGTCTCCGCGCGGGAGCGGGACGCCGCCGACGACCTCGCGCCGGTCCTCGGCACCCCGCTGGACCTGGCGTACGTGATCTTCACCTCCGGGTCCACCGGGGCGCCCAAGGGCGCCATGGTGCACCGCGCGGGGATGGTCAACCACCTGCTGGCGAAGGTCGACGACCTGGCGCTGGACGCGGCCGACAGCGTGGTGCAGAACGCCCCGGTCACCTTCGACGTGTCGGTGTGGCAGATGCTCGCGCCGCTGGTGGTCGGCGGCCGGGTCCGGGTGGTGCGCCGGGAGACCGCGGCCGACCCCGACCTGCTGTTCGCCCTCGCCGACACCGAGGACGTCACCGTCCTGGAGGTCGTCCCCTCACTGCTGCGCGCCGCCCTGGACGCCTGGGACCTGGGCGCCGGCGCTCCCGTGCTGGCCGCGCTGCGCCACCTGGTGGCGACCGGCGAGGCACTGCCCGCCGACCTGTGCCGGCGCTGGACCAGCCGCTACCCGCTGGTCGGACTGGTCAACGCGTACGGGCCCACCGAGTGCTCGGACGACGTCACCCACGCGCACCTCGGCCACGGGCTGCCGGAACACGGCGCCGTCCCGATCGGCCGCCCGGTCCGCAACACCCGGCTCTACGTGCTCGACGACGCCCTGCTCCCGGTCCCCCAGGGCGCGCCCGGCGAGCTGTACGTCGGCGGCGCCGGCGTCGGCCGCGGCTACCTGGCCGACCCGGCCCGCTCCGCCGCCGCGTTCGTGCCCGACCCGTACGGCCCGGCGGGCAGCCGGATGTACCGCACCGGCGACCGCGTGGTGCGCGGCGCGGACGGGCAACTGGTCTTCCTGGACCGCCGGGACAACCAGGTGAAGGTGCGCGGCCACCGGATCGAGCTCGGCGAGATCGAGGCGGCGCTGCGCGCGCTGCCGGACGTCTCCGACGCGGCGGTACGGGCGGTCGGCGGCACCGGCGGGAGCACCCGGCTGGTCGGCTACTGCGTCCCGCGCGCCGGGGCCGTGCTCGACCCGGCCGGGGTCCGCGAGCGCCTGGCCGCCGTCCTGCCGGAGTACATGGTGCCGCCGAACGTCCTGCTCCTGGACGCCCTGCCGCTGACCCCGCACGGCAAGGTCGACCGCCGGGCGCTGCCCGACCCGGCACCGGCCGGCGCCGAGGCCCCGGCCCGGCCGGACACGCCGCGCAGCCGGGCCGAGGAGATCGTCTGCGCCGCGTTCGCCGAGGTCCTCGGCGTGCCGGAGGTCCGCCCCGGCGACAACTTCTTCGAGCTGGGCGGGGACAGCATCAGCGCCATCCTGGCGGTCGGCCACGCCCGCCGGGCCGGACTGACCGTCACCCCGCTGCAGATCCGCACCCACCACACCCCCGCCGCCATCGCGGCGCTCGCCGCACCGGGCGGACCGGCCCGCCCGGCCGCCGCGCCGGACGACACCGGCGAGGTCGAACTCCTGCCGATCGCCCACCAGTTGCGCGAGGACCTCGGCGTCCTGGACGAGCGGACCAGGGAGTACAGCCAGTACCAGGTGCTCACCACCCCGGCCGGCCTGGACCTCGACCGGCTGACCGCGGCCACCGCCGTCCTGCTGGACCACCACGCCGCGCTGCGGTCGCGGCTGACCGTGGTGGCGCCGGGCCTGTGGTCCCTGGAGGCCCTGCCCAGGGGCGCCGTCCGGGCCGCCGACGCCATCCGCCGGGTCGACGTCTCGGCGCTCGCCGACGACCCGGCCGCGCTGGCCGCCGCCGTCGACGAGCAGATCGCCGCGGCCCGCACCGGGCTGGTCCCCGAGGACGGCGCGGTGACCCGGCTCGTCCTGCTCGACGCCGGCCCCGGCCGCCCCGGCCGGCTGGTCTGGCTGACCCACCACCTGTGCGTCGACGGGGTCTCCTGGCGGGTCCTGGTCGCCGACCTCGCCGCCGCCTGCCGGGGCCTCGCCCCGGAACCGGTCGGCACCTCCTACCGCCGCTGGTCGCAGCTGCTCGGCGAGCAGGCCCGCACCGCCGAGCGGGTGCGCGAATTCCCGCTGTGGGCCGAGCAGTCGGCGGCCTCGGAGCCGCTCGGCTCCCGTCCGCTGGACCCCGAGCGGGACGTGTACGGCTCCGCCCACCGGCTCCGGCTGGAGCTGCCCGCGGACACCACCGCGACGCTGCTCGCCGCCGCCCGCCGGGTCTACGGCGGGGAGATCAACGACCTGCTGCTGACCGGCCTCGCGCTCGCCGTCGCCGACTGGCGCCGGCACCGCGACCGCCCGGCCGGCGCCGTCACCGTCGAACTGGAGGGCCACGGCCGCGAGCCGTTCACCGACGAGGCCGAACTCTCCCGTACGGTCGGCTGGTTCACCAGCGTCTTCCCGGTACGGCTGGACCCGGGCGACGCCGGGCGGGAGCCGCTCGACGCGGCCGTGCGCCGGGTGCGGCAGCAACTCGGCCGGCTGCCCGACCACGGGCTCGGCCACGGGCTGCTGCGCCACCTCAACCCGCAGACCGTCACCGCCCTGGCCCGGAACGGCGTGCCGGAGCTCGGCTTCAACTACCTCGGCCGGTTCCGGACCGACCGGGACGAGAGCGCCGGGGACTGGCTGCCGGACGCCCGGCACGCCGTCGTCGGCACCGGGGCGCACCCGAGCATGCCGCTGCGGCACGTGCTCGCGGCCACGCCCGTCACCGAGGACCGGCCGGACGGGCCGCACCTGGTCGCCGACTGGCTCTGGGCCCCGGAGGCACTGGCCGACGCCGACGCCGAGCACATCGCCCGCGCCTGGTTCCGCGCCCTCGAAGCCCTGGCCGCCCACGCCTCCCACACCGAGCAGGCCGTCCCCGGCGAGCAGACCGCTCCCGGCGAGCAGGACGGGGCGGCGGACGGCGAGGCGCTGGAGCTGTCACCGCTCCAGAAGGGCCTGATCTTCCAGACGGAGTTCGACAAGCAGGGCATGAACTCCTACCTGATGCAGGCCGTCCTCGACATCGAGGGGCCCTTCGACCCGGCCGCGCTGCGCACCGCGGCCGCCGCGCTGCTGGCCCGGCACGCCGGCCTGCGGGTGCACTTCCCCGAGCGGTCCGCCGAGGACGCCCGGCAGGTCGTGGCCGCCGCGGTGCCGGTGCCCTGGGAGGAGGTCGACCTGTCCGGGCTCCCCACCGAGGCGGAGCGGACGGCCGAGGCCGAACGGCTGACCGACGCGGACTGGACCCGCGGCTTCGACCTGGCCCGGCCCCCGCTGCTGCGCTTCACCGTGCTCCGGCTGGCCCCCGACCGGGTCCGGCTGCTCTGGACCCTGCACCACCTGCTGGTGGACGGCTGGTCGATGGGCGTGATCGCCCAGGAGCTGTTCACCCTGTACGCCACCGGAGGCGACCCGGCCGTCCTGCCCCCGGCGCCCTCCTACCGGGCGTACTTCGACTGGCTCGCCGCCCAGGACACCGAGGCCGCCCGCGCGGCCTGGCGGCAGGCACTGGACGGGCTGGGCGAGCCGCTGCGGCTCGGCACGGCCGACCGGCCGGGCGACCCGGGGCTGCCCGAGGCCGTCGACCTCGCCCTGCCCGAGGAGCTCACCGCCCGGCTGGTCGCCTGGGCCCGCGCGGAGAACCTCACCCTCAACACCGTCCTCCAGGGCTGCTGGGCGCTGCTGCTCGGCCGGCTCACCGACGCCCCGGACGTGGTGTTCGGCGCAGTCAACTCGGTGCGGCCGCCGGAGCTCCCGGGCATCGAGTCGCTGGTCGGCCTCTTCCTGAACATGCTCCCGGTGCGGGTGCGGCTCGACCCGGACCTGCCCGTCGCCGCGCTCCTCCACCGGATCGACGAGCAGCAGACGGCCCTGCTCGACCACCGGCACCTCGGCCTGGCCGAGGTGCAGCGGATCGCCGGGGCCGGCGAGCTGTTCGACACCGTGTTCAGCTACCAGAACCAGCCGCAGGCCGATGTCGGCCGGCTCAACGCGCTGGTGCCCGAACTGCGGCTGGGCAACGCCCGCACCCGGCTGGCCGGCGAGCGCGGCCTCGCGGTGCTCGCCTACCCGGACACCCGACTGACGCTGAGCGCCCAGTTCCGCCCCGACCGCTACGACCGCGACGAGGTCGTCCGCATCCTGGACCGCTTCGCCCACGTGGTGGAGAGCGTCCTGGCGGCCCCGGACGTCCCGCTCCGCCGGCTGCCCCTGCTCACCGACGAGGAGCACCACCGGATCCTCGGCGACTGGGCCGGACGGGCCGCCGCCGCCCCGCGCACCGTCGTCCCCGCGCTGTTCGCCGCCCAGGTCGCCCGGGCGCCCGAGGCCGTGGCCGTGGTCTTCGAGGACCGCGAGACGACCTACCGCGAGCTGGACGAGCGCTCCAACCGGCTGGCCCGGCTGCTGATCGCCCACGGCGTCGGACCGGAGCGGATCATCGCGCTGGCCGTACCGGACCCGGTCGAGATGACCTGCGCCGTCCTGGCCGCGCTCAAGACCGGCGCCGCGTACCTGCCGATCGACCCCAAGTACCCCGCCGACCGGATCGCCTTCATGCTGGCCGACAGCCGGCCCGCCGTCCTGCTCACCACCGGCGCCCTCGCCCCGCAACTCGCCGGGGCCGACTGCCGCACGGTGCTGCTCGACGACCCGGCCACCCTGGCGGAGCTGGCCGGCCTCCCGGCGCACGCCCCGCAGGACGCCGAGCGGACCGCCCCGCTGCTGCCCCGGCACCCGGCGTACGTCATCTACACCTCCGGATCGACCGGCCGGCCCAAGGGCGTGACGGTCGACCACTCCGGCTTCGCCGCGATGGTGGCGAGCCTGGTCGAGCGCTTCGGCGTCGGCCCGGACACCCGGGTGCTGAAGTTCGCATCGTTCAGCTTCGACGCCTCGGTCTGGGAGCTGAGCCTGTCCCTGCTCGGCGGCGGCACCCTGGTGGTCGCCGACGAGGAGTGCCGGGTCCCCGGCCGGCCGCTGGTCGACCTGATCCACCGCCACCGGGTGAACCTCGCCGGGCTGCCTCCGGTGGTCGCCGCCGCGCTGCCGGACGGCACCCGGCTGCCCGCCGACCTGACCATGGTCGTCGCCGGGGAGGCCTGCCCGCCGCACGTGGTGGACCGCTGGTCCGGGCAGCTGCAGATGATCAACGGCTACGGGCCCACCGAGGCCGTCCTCGCCTCGACGGTGAGCGAGCGGCTGGGTGGCGGCGAACGGCTCAGCGAACGGCTCAGTGGTGGCGAACGGCCGGGTGGCTCGGGCCGGCCCCCGATCGGCCGGCCCACCCGGGCCCACCGGGTCTACGTGCTCGACTCCGCGCTGCGGCCCGTCCCGGCCGGGGTGGTCGGCGAACTCTACGTCGGCGGCAACCTGGCCCGCGGCTACCTGGACCGGCCCGGCCTGACCTCCGAACGCTTCGTCGCCGACCCCTTCGGCCCCGCCGGCGAGCGGATGTACCGCACCGGCGACCTGGCGAGCTGGCGCCCCGACGGCCAACTCGACTACGCCGGACGGGCCGACGACCAGGTGCAGCTGCGCGGCTTCCGGATCGAACTCGGCGAGATCGAGTCCGTGCTGACCGGCCGGCCCGAGGTGGCGCAGGCCGCCGTCGTGGTCCGCACCGACGACGGCGAGGACCGGCTGGTGGCCTACGTGGTCGCCCGGCCCCCGGCCGTACCGGACCCGGCCGCGCTGCGGGAGCGGGTCGCCGAGGCCCTGCCCGAGTACATGGTCCCGGCCGCCGTCGTCGTGCTCGACGCGCTGCCGCTCACCCCGCAGGGCAAGCTGGACCGCCGGGCCCTGCCCGCCCCCGACAGCGCCCCCGCCCCGGCGGGCCGGCTGCCGCGCACCCCGGTCGAGGAGATCCTCGGCGGGATCTTCGCGGACGCGCTCGGCCGGACCGCCGTCGGCATCGACGACGACTTCTTCGACCTCGGCGGCCACTCCCTGCTGGCCACCCAGGTGATCAGCCGGGTCCGCTCCGCCCTGGGCACCGAGGTGCCGATCCGTACGCTCTTCGAGCAGCGGACGGTGGCCGGCGTCGCCCGGGAGCTCGCGGCCGGCGGCGCGGTCCGGCCGCCGCTGCGGCCCGCCCTCCAGGGCGACCGTTCCGGTGAACTATCCTTCGCCCAGCGGCGGTTTTGGTTCCTGAACCGGCTGGAGCCGGGCTCGGCGGCCTACAACGTGACCTTCGCGGTCCGGCTCTCCGGGGCGCTGGACGTCCCGGCGCTGGAGGCAGCGCTGGCCGACCTGGTCGAGCGGCACGAGGTGCTGCGCACGGTCTTCCCGGAGACCGACGGCGAACCCCGCCAGGAGGTCCTCGGCACCGAGGCCTGGACCGGGCTCACCGTCCGGGAGGCCGCCGAGGCCCCGGCGGAGGCCGCCCGCGGCTTCGACCTGTCGACCGAACTCCCGCTGCGGGCCGCCCTGTTGCGCACCGGCCCGGCAGAGCACCTGCTGCTGCTGATCGTCCACCACATCGCCTGGGACGGCTGGTCCGCCGCACCGCTCACCCGGGACCTCTCGCGGGCGTACGCGGCGCGGGCACGCGGTACGGCCCCCGCGTGGGAACCGCTGCCGGTGCAGTACGCGGACTACACCCTCTGGCAGCAGGACCTCCTCGGCGACGACCACGACCAAACCTCCCTGGCCGCACAACAGTTGGCGTACTGGACGGAGAACCTCGCCGACCTCCCCGAGGAACTCGCCCTGCCCTTCGACCGCCCCCGCCCCAAGGTCGCCACCCACCGCGGCGGCACCGTCCCCTTCCGCGTCCACCCCGACACCCACGACCGCCTCGCCCACCTCGCCCGCGACAACGGCGCCTCCCTCTTCATGGTCCTCCAGGCCGCCCTCGCCGCCCTCCTCACCCGCCTCGGCGCCGGCCACGACATCCCCATCGGCTCCCCCATCGCCGGACGCACCGACGACGCCATGGAAGACCTCGTCGGCTGCTTCATGAACACCCTCGTCCTGCGCACCGACACCACCGGCGACCCCGCCTTCACCCAACTCCTCGACCGCGCCCGGGAAACCGCCCTCAAGGCCTACGAACACCAGGACATCCCCTTCGAACGACTCGTCGAAGTCCTCGACCCCGCACGCTCCATGGGCCGCAACCCGCTCTTCCAGGTCATGCTGGTGCTCCAGAACAACACCCGTCCCGAGCTGGCCCTGCCCGGCGTCCGGGCGGCCTTCGAGCCGCCGGCCGCCGACTCGGTCAAGTTCGACCTGAACTTCTTCCTGGCCGAACAGCAGGACGCCGGTGCCGCCCCGGCCGGCATCGACGGCTTCCTGGAGTACAGCGCCGACGTGTTCGAGCCGGCCACCGCCGAGGCCGTGGTCGCCCGTCTGGTCCGGCTGCTCGACCAGGTCGCCCGCGACCCGGGGCTCCCGCTGGGGCGGCTCGACCTGCTGTCCGAGCGCGAGCACCGGCAGGTCCTCACCGAGTGGAACGACACCGCCGGCGGCCACCCGGGCACCACCGTCGTCGCCCTCTTCGAGGCCCAGGCCGCCCGCACCCCCGAGGCCGTCGCCGTCCTCACCGACACCACCGCCCTCACCGACACCATCGCCCTCACCTACGCCGAACTCGACGCCCGGGCCAACCGGCTCGCCCGCCACCTCATCGGCCGGGGCGTCGGACCGGAGAGCACGGTGGCGCTCGCGGCGCCCCGGTCGCCGCACATGGTCGTCGCCCTGCTGGCCGTGCTCAAGGCCGGCGGCGCGCACCTGCCCGTCGACCTGGCGTACCCGGCCGACCGCGTCCGGCTGATGCTCGACGACGCCGCGCCCGTCCTCCTGCTGACCGACAGCGCGACCGCCGGACAGCTGCCGGAGACCGGCCTGCCCCGCCTGCTGCTGGACGACCCGGCACTGGAGCGCGCCACGGCCGCCCTCCCCGGCACCGCCCCCACGGACGCGGACCGCACCTGCCCGCTGCTGCCCGACCACCCGGCGTACGTCATCTACACCTCGGGCTCCACCGGCCGGCCCAAGGGCGTGCTCGGACTGCACCGCGCCCTGGTCAACCGGCTGACCTGGTTCGCCGAGGAACTCCCCGAGCAGCGGGAGGCCGCGATCCTGGCGAAGTCGCCGGTCAGCGTCATCGACGGGATCACCGAGCTGCTGGCGCCGCTGCTGTCCGGCGGCTCGACCGTCCTGGTCGACGCCGACACGGCCCGGAGCGTGCCCGAGCTCGCGGCGGCCACGGCCCGGCACGGCATCGCCCGGCTCACCGTCGTGCCCAGCCTGCTGACCGCCTTCCTGGACAGCGCCGAGCCAACCGCCGTCGCGGGCTGCGCGGTCTGGATCTGCAGCGGCGAGCAGCTGCCCGCCGCCACCGTCCGGGCGTTCCGGCAGGCCCTGCCCTCGGCCCGGCTGCTCAACTTCTACGGCGCCTCGGAGGCCGGTGCCGTCGCGACCCGGGGCGAGGTGTGCGCCGGGCCGGACGGCGCCGACACCCTGATCGGCCGTCCGATCTGGAACATGCGGGCGTACGTGCTGGACGACGGACTGCGGCCGGTGCCCCCCGGCGTGGCCGGCGAGCTCTACCTGGCCGGCGCCGGACTCGCCCGCGGCTACACCGGACGACCCGGCCTCACCGCCACCCGCTTCCTCGCCTGCCCCTACGAGCCCGGCTCCCGGATGTACCGCACCGGCGACCTCGTCCGCTGGACCCCCGACGGCCACCTCGTCTACCTCGGCCGCGCCGACACCCAGGTCAAGATCCGCGGCTTCCGCGTCGAACCCGGCGAGATCGAAGCCGTCCTCACCACCCACCCCACCGTCCGCACCGCCGTCGCCATCGCCCGCACCGACGGCCCCACCGGCCCCACCCTCGTCGCCTACGTCACCCCCACCCCCGGCACCGCACCCGACCCCGCCGCCCTGCGCGACCACACCGCCGACCACCTGCCCGACCACATGGTCCCGGCCGCCGTCCTCGTGCTCGACGAACTCCCCCTCACCCCGAGCGGGAAGATCGACCGCAACCGGCTGCCCGCCCCCGACTTCACCCCCGCCGCCGCCCGGCCGCCCCGCACCCCGGCCGAGGAGCGCCTCTGCGCCCTCTACGCCGAGGTCCTGGCCCTGCCCCGGGTCGGCATCGACGACAGCTTCTTCGACCTCGGCGGCCACTCGCTCCTGGCGACCAGGCTGGTCAGCCGGATCCGTACGGCACTGGGCTCGACCGTCTCGATCCGGGACGTGTTCGAGGCGCCGACCGTGGCCAGGCTGGCCGGCCGCCTCCACCGGGACCGCTCCGCGCGGCCCGCGCTGCGGCCCGGACCGCGCCCGGCCGCTCTGCCGCTGTCCTCCGCCCAGCGGCGGCTGTGGTTCCTGAACCGGCTGGAGCCCGGCTCGGCGGCCTACAACATGGCCTTCGCGGTCCGGCTCTCCGGGGCGCTGGACGTCACGGCGCTGGAGGCGGCGCTGGCCGACCTGGTCGAGCGGCACGAGGTGCTGCGCACCGTCTTCCCTGAGACCGACGGCGAGCCCCGCCAGGAGGTCCTGGGCACCGAGGCCTGGACCGGACTCACCGTCCGGGAGACCTCCCCCGCCGAGGCCCCGGCGGAAGCCGCCCGCGAGGCCGGCCGCGGCTTCGACCTCGCGACCCGGCTCCCCATCCGCGCGACGCTGCTGCGCACCGGCCCGGCGGAGCACCTGCTCCTGCTGATCGTCCACCACATCGTGGCCGACGGCTGGTCCGCCACCCCGCTGGCCCGGGACCTCTCACGGGCGTACGCGGCCCGGTCCACCGGCACCGCTCCGAGCTGGGAGCCGCTGCCGGTCCAGTACGCGGACTACACCCTCTGGCAGCAGGACCTCCTCGGCGACGACCACGACCAAACCTCGCTGGCCACACAGCAGTTGGCGTACTGGACGGAGAACCTCGCCGACCTCCCCGAGGAACTCGCCCTGCCCTTCGACCGCCCCCGCCCCAAGGTCGCCACCCACCGCGGCGGCACCGTCCCCTTCCGCGTCCACCCCGACACCCACGACCGCCTCGCCCACCTCGCCCGCGACAACGGCGCCTCGCTCTTCATGGTCCTCCAGGCCGCCCTCGCCGCCCTCCTCACCCGCCTCGGCGCCGGCCACGACATCCCCATCGGCTCCCCCATCGCCGGACGCACCGACGACGCCATGGAAGACCTCGTCGGCTGCTTCATGAACACCATCGTCCTGCGCACCGACACCACCGGCGACCCCGCCTTCACCCAACTCCTCGACCGCGCCCGGGAAACCGCCCTCAAGGCCTACGAACACCAGGACATCCCCTTCGAACGACTCGTCGAAGTCCTCGACCCCGCACGCTCCATGGGCCGCAACCCGCTCTTCCAGGTCATGCTGGCCCTCCAGAACAACACCCAACCGTCCCTGGACCTCCCGGGGTTGACGGCGACGGAGCAGCCGGTCGGGGCGGACGGCGCCAAGTTCGACCTGTCCCTGGCCGTCACCGAGCGCCGCCGCCCGGACGACTCCGCGAGCGGCTCCCCGGACGACTCCGCAGGCGACGCCACGGGCGACTCCGCGGCCGGTCTCGTCGGCACCCTGGAGTACAACGCCGACGTGTTCGAGCCGGCCACCGCCGAGGCCCTGGCCGCCCGCCTGGTCCGGCTGCTCGACCAGGTCGCCCGCGACCCGCGGACGCCGCTGTCCCGGCTGGACGTCCTCACTCCGGAGGAGCACCGGCAGGTCCTCACCGAGTGGAACGACACCGCGGCCGACGACGCTTCTCCCGCCGGCACCGCCACCACCGTCGTCGCCCTCTTCGAGGCCCAGGCCGCCCGCACCCCCGAGGCCGTCGCCGTCCTCACCGACACCACCGCCCTCACCTACGCCGAACTCGACGCCCGGGCCAACCGGCTCGCCCGCCACCTGGTCGACCGCGGGGTCGTCCCGGACCGGCCGGTGGCCCTGTCGCTGCCCCGGACGGCGGAGATGGTGGTGGCGCAGCTGGCCGTCCTGAAGAGCGGCGCCGCCTACCTGCCGGTCGACCCGGCGCTCCCGGCCGACCGCGTCCGGCTGATGCTCGACGACGCCGCGCCCGTCCTCCTGCTGACCGAACTCGCCATCGCCGCACGGCTTCCGCGCACCGGCGTGCCCACGGTCGCGCTGGACGACCCCGAGGTCGACGCCGCGCTGGCCGCCCTCGACGGCCGGCCGCTGACCGACGCCCAGCGGGCCGCCCCGCTGCACGGCTCCCGGCTGGCCTACCTGCTCTTCACCTCCGGCTCCACCGGGCGGCCCAAGGGCGTCATGGTCGAGCACCGGTCACTGCTGAACCTGCTGGTGTCCACCCGGGAGCGCTTCCCGCTGGAGGCCCACGACCGGCTGCTGGCCGTCACCACCTGGTCCTTCGACATCTCCGGCCTGGAGGTCTACCTGCCGCTGCTGTCCGGCGCCGGGCTGGTCGTCGGCGCGGAGGGCGTCGCCCTGGACCCGGCCGCGCTGGCCGCCTCCCTCGAACGCGACGGCATCACGATCATGCAGGCGACCCCGGCGCTCTGGCAGGAACTCGTGCTCCACCGCCCCGAGTCGGTGCGCGGCCTGCGCGTCCTGATCGGCGGTGAGGCGGTCCCGCCCGCCCTGGCCGACGCCCTGGCCGCCCGGGCCGACACGGTCACCAACCTGTACGGGCCGACCGAGACCACCATCTGGTCCACGGCGGCCGGGCTGGCGGGCGACGGGGTCGTGACGCTGGGCCGCCCGATCCGCAACACCCGGGCGTACGTGCTGGACGACGGGCTGCGGCCGGTGCCCCCGGGTGTGGCCGGCGAGCTGTACCTGGCCGGTGCCGGACTCGCCCGCGGCTACGCCGGACGCCCCGGCCTCACCGCCACCCGCTTCCTCGCCTGCCCGTTCGCACCCGGCGAGCGCATGTACCGCACCGGCGACCTCGTCCGCTGGACCCCCGACGGCCGACTCCTCTACCTCGGCCGCGCCGACACCCAGGTCAAGATCCGCGGCTTCCGCGTCGAACCCGGCGAGATCGAAGCCGTCCTCACCACCCACCCCACCGTCCGCACCGCCGTCGCCATCGCCCGCACCGACGGCCCCACCGGCCCCACCCTCGTCGCCTACGTCACCCCCACCCCCGGCACCGCACCCGACCCCGCCGCCCTGCGCGACCACACCGCCGACCACCTGCCCGGGTACATGGTCCCCGGCGCGGTCGTGGTGCTCGACGAACTCCCGCTCAACCCCAACGGCAAGATCGACCGCAACCGCCTCCCCGCCCCCGACTTCACCCCCGCCGCCGCGCGCCGCCCCCGCAACCCCGTCGAGGAGGCCCTCGGCGCGCTCTTCGCCGAGGTCCTCGGCCTCCCCGAGGTCGGCATCGACGACAGCTTCTTCGACCTCGGCGGCCACTCGCTCCTGGCGGTCCGGCTGGTCGGCCGGGCCCAGTCGGCCGGCCTCCGGCTGGCGGTGGCGGACGTCGTCCTGCACCGCACCGTCGCGGAACTGGCCAAGCGGGCCCGCCCGACCGCCTCCGCCGAACAGTCCGCGGACGCGTTCGCGCCCGTCCTGCCGATCCGGCCGGACGGCGACGCGCCCCCGCTGTTCCTGGTGCACAGCGGACTCGGCTTCAGCCTGCCCTACCTGGGCCTGGCCCGGTACCTCGATCCGCGCTACCCGCTGTACGGCCTCCAGTCGCCCGCGCTGGACGCCGCCGCCCCGCTGCCCGAGTCCATCCGGTCGGTGGCCGAGGACTACGTCCGGACCATCCGGCGGCTGCGGCCGCACGGCCCGTACCGGCTGCTCGGCTGGTCCTACGGCGGCGTGCTCGCCCACGAGATCGCCGTCCGGCTCCAGGAGGCCGGCGAACAGGTCGACTTCCTGGCCGACCTGGACGGCTATCCCGGCCGCACCGGCCGCGGCGAGAGCGGCCAGGACGACCGCGAACTCCTGCTGCGCGCCCTGGAGGCGCTCGGCCACCGGCGCGACGAGCTGGCCGGCCCCGGCCGCACCCGCGCCGCCCTGCTCGACCTGCTGCGGCGCGAGGCCGGCCCGCTGGCCGACCTCGACGAGGAGTCGCTGCTGCGGCTGCTGCGGCTGTCGCGCCACCACGGCGCGCTGATGGAGCGCTTCACCCCCGGCCGGTTCACCGGGGACCTCCACCTGTTCGCGGCCGCCGAGGAGTGGACCGCGGACCAACTCGCCGACCAGACCGGCCGATGGGAGCCGCACGTGAACGGACGGGTGGTCGTCCACCGGATCGCCGCCGGCCACGAGTACCTGATGCACGCCGGTCCGCAGGCCGTCATCGGACGGCTCGTCGACGCCGAGCTGCGCCGCCTGGACGGGAGCCCGGAATGCTGACCGCCGTCACCCCCCGCCCCCGCTCGGCGCCGCTCGCCCTGCTCCTCGAATCCGTCACCGTCGCCGGACGGCGCCTGCGGCGGCTGCGCCGGGCACCCGGGCGGCTGATCGGCATCGTGATGAACCCGCTCATCTCGATGATCGTGCTCGGCTACCTGTTCCAGGGCTCGCTGTCCTTCTCCGGCCGCGGCAGCTACCAGGAGTACATCTTCGCGGGCGCGGCCGCCCAGGTCGGCCTGGCCGGGATCGGCCCGACCGCGGTCGCCGTCGCGGCGGACCTGCGCGGCGGCCTGGTCGACCGGTTCCGCAGCATGCCGATCTCCAGACCGGCCGTCCTGGTCGGCCACACCCTCGGGGACCTGGTCGTCGGGCTGATCGGCCTGGCCGTGGTCACGGCGGCCGGCCTGGCGTTCGGCTGGCGCCCGCACAGCGGCGTGCTGCCCTTCCTCGCCGGACTCGCCCTGCTCACCGCCTTCATGTACGCGATGCTCTGGGTCGGCCTGATGCTCGGGATGTTCTCCCGCACCATGGAGACCATCAATGTCGTCGCCGGGCTGGTCACCGTCCTGCTGACCTTCCTCTCCAACGCCTTCCAGTCCGTCGACCGGCTGCCGGGCTGGCTGCGGCTGGTCGCCGAGTGGAACCCGGTCAGCGCCGTGGTGACGGCCCTGCGGCGGCTGTGGGGCAACCCGGACGCGGCCGGCAGCGCCGCCACCCCGAGCCTCTCGCTCACCATCGCCGCCTCGCTCGGGACCGTCTTCGTCGTCACCGTGCTGCTGAGCCTGCGCCGCTACCGGTCCGCGGTCTCCTGACCCCGCCGTCCCGGCGCCGTCCTCCTGACCCGCCCCCGTCACAGAAACGGCCGACCATGCCCCTCCAGCCCCCGACGGTCGACGGAGCCTCCCCGCCCGTCGACCTGGCCACCGTCGACCTCGCCACGATCGACCTCACCGACCCGCACACCTACCTCGACCTCGACGTCCGCGCGATGTGGGCCCGGTTCCGCGCCGAACAGCCCGTCCACCTGCACCCGGCGACCGACCAGGGCCCGCCGTTCTGGGCGGTCTCCCGCCACGCCGACGTGCTCGCCGTCTACCGCGACAACAAGCGGTTCACCTCCGAACGCGGCAACGTGCTCGCCACCCTGCTGCAGGGCGAGGACTCCGCCTCCCGCCGGATGCTCGCCGTCACCGACGGGCCGCGGCACCGGGAGATCCGCAACCTGATGCTCCGGTCCTTCTCGCCCCGGGTGCTGGCCCCGGTGGTGGCCGGCGTGCACGAGCGGACCGCCGCGCTGCTCCAGGAGGGCCTGGCCCGCGGCTCCTTCGACTTCGTCACCGACCTCGCCGACCACATCCCGATCAACACCATCGGCGACCTGATGGGCGTCCCGGTCGAGGACCGCGAGCGCCTCGTCCACTGGAACACCCAGACCCTCTCCCGCACCAGCGCCGAGCACACCGCGACCGAGGAGTGGCTGGCCCGCAACGAGATCCTGCTCTACTTCTCCGACCTCGCCGCCAAGCGGCGCAAGCACCCCGGCGACGACGTGATCAGCGCCCTGGCGACCGGCACCGTCGACGGCGAGCCGCTCAGCCAGGAGGAGGTCGTCTTCAACTGCTACAGCCTGATCCTCGGCGGCGACGAGTCCAGCCGGATGTCCTCCATCGGCGCGCTCATCGCCCTCTCCCGGCACCCCGAGCAGTGGCGGGCGCTGAAGGACGGCTCGGTCGGGCTGGAGCCGGCCGTGGAGGAGGTCATGCGCTGGACCACCCCGGCCATGCACTTCGGCCGGCGCGCCCTGACCGACGTCGAACTCGGCGACCGGACGATCCGGGCCGGCGACGTCGTGACGCTCTGGAACAGCTCGGCCAACTTCGACGAGGAGGTCTTCGACCAGCCGAACCGCTTCGACCTGGCCCGCACCCCGAACAAGCACGTCGCCTTCGGCTACGGCCCGCACTTCTGCCTGGGCGCCTTCCTCGGCCGGACCCACGTCGAGGCGATGCTCGCCGCCCTGCGCGGCACCGTCGGCGGGATCGAGCTGCTCGGCGAACCGGTCCGGCTCTACTCCAACTTCGTCCACGGCTACAGCAGCCTCCCCGTCCGCCTCACCGCCTGACCCTCCCTCCCCCTCTCCTTCCTCCCTTGCCCCTTCCTCCCCACCCCTCCTCCCTTGCCCCTCCTCGCCACCGACCGGGAGCCCCACATGGACATGGCCATCCGCGCCGAGGGCCTGCACAAGCGCCACCGGGACGTCGTGGCGATCGCCGACATCCACCTCGGCGTCCGGACCGGCACCGTCCTCGGCCTGCTCGGACCGAACGGCGCCGGCAAGACGACCACCGTGCAGATCCTCACCACCCTCACCACCCCGGACGGCGGCCACGCCGAGGTGGCCGGCTACGACGTCGTCCGCCAACCGCACGAGGTCCGGCGCCGGATCGGACTGGCCGGCCAGTACACCGCCGTGGACGAGGTCCTGACCGGCCGCGAGAACCTCGTCCTGCTCGGCACCCTGCTCCACCTCGGCCGCCGCGAGGCCCGCCGCCGGGCCGACGAACTCCTGGAGCGCTTCCGCCTCGCGGACGCCGCCCACCGCCCCGCCCGCGCCTACTCCGGCGGCATGCGCCGCCGCCTCGACCTCGCCAGCTGCCTGATCACCGCACCCCCGGTGCTCTTCCTCGACGAACCCACCACCGGCCTCGACCCGGTGAGCCGGATGGAACTCTGGGGCCAGGTCCGCGAACTCGTCGACGGCGGCACCACGGTGCTCCTCACCACCCAGTACCTGGAGGAGGCCGACTACCTGGCCGACCAGATCGTGGTCGTCGACTCCGGCCGCGTCATCGCCGACGGCACCCCCGACGAACTGAAGCGCAAGGTCGGCAGCGAATGGCTGGAGCTGACCGTCGCCTCCCCCGCCGACGTCACCCCGGCCCTCGCCGCCCTCCGCCCCGCCCTCACCGCCGAACCCACCGTCGACACCCAGAAGGGCCGGCTCTCCATCCCCCTCGACGACGGCCTCAACGACATCGCCACCGTCGCCGCCGTCCTGCGCCGCGCCGACATCCCCGTCGCCGACTTCACCATGCGCCGCCCCACCCTCGACGACGTCTTCGCCCACCTCACCGGCCACCCCGCCCCCTGACCACCCCGCCTCGGGCACTACTCCGCCTCGGGCACCCCCCGGTGGATCTCGCTGATCACCGCCACGGTGGGTGTGGTCGGTCCACACGTCCGCCTGCGGGATGTCGGGGCTGCGGAGCTACGGGGCCAGGTCGACGGCCAGGCAGTTGTAGAAGGTCCAGGAGCGCTCGGGGTCGTGGGCCGTGTTCGCGGCGCCGCCCGGGCCGGTTGCCGCCTCCTCGGTCATGTCCTCGAAGCGGATGCGCTCGGGAAGGGTTCCGTAGCGTGCGTGCCGCGCTTCGGCGGCGGGATCGACTGCGGGCCGCTCGGCCATGGCCACTCTCCTCATCGGCGATCGCGGGCGGCGCCTTCTCGGCGCCGGAGGCGGCTTTCAGGGTGCATTCCGCACCGTCACCTGTCAAGGCGGTGACGAGAACGCGCCCATCGCTCCCGCCTGCGCGCGCTTGGCCGATTCTGCCCTCGCGGCGCTTTGTTGAAGATGCAATGATCTTCCCTCGAGCCGGAACCGCCCGGCGAGCCACCGGCCGATCCGGCAGTTCCCTCCCACCCGAGAAGGCGGATCGCATGTTCACATCCGAGACGAAACTCCGCGGCGCAGCCGTCACCGCCGCCCTGGCCGCGGCCCTGGTCGGCCTCGGCGCCGGGACGGCCGGCGCCGCGGGCTGGCCGCCCCTGCAGCCGGGCGCGCGCCTCTACTCCTCCACCTACGGGCAGGGGTTCGCCACCACCGTCGACCTCACCGACCTCGGCACCTGCCACACCCTGTGGCCCGGCGCCCGCTCGGTGCAGATCGCCAACGGGGGCGCCACGCTGGCGCTGTACGCCGAGGCCGACTGCAACGGTCCCGGGTGGCTCAGCGGAACGCTGGCCCAGGCCAACCTCCCGCGGACCGCCCTGAGCTACCGGGTCCTCCAGGCGTAACACCTCCCGGCGCGGCGCCCTCCCCCTCGGGCGCCGCGCCCACGCATGTCCTCATTTCGTCACCCCTTTGACAGGTGACGCAAGCGGGTGGAAACCTGTCGTCACCGGCTGGAGCAGTTACTTACCGATGAGGACACCCACCATGGCAGTCGTACGCTTCCATCTCGTCTCCACGCTCGGCACGGAGGACGTCCTGGCGGTGCTGACCGACTTCGGCCCCTCCCGCGCCGAGGCCTGGCCGACGATCGACGCCGAACACTTCGAGGTCCACGCGCTCGGCGACACCTGGGCCGAGGTCACCGAGGGAACCGCCGCCGCCTGGGAGCGCGCCCGCTACGAGTGGGAGCCGGGCGGCCGCACCGTCACCGTCACCACCCTCGACTCCAAGCTCTTCGGCCCGGGCGGCGGTTGGGTCTTCCGGATGACCCCCGAGGGCGACGGAACCCGGGTCGACGTCCAGCTGACGCGGCAGCCGAGCACCCTCAAGGGCAGGATGCTCGCCGCGCTGCTTCCCGTCGCCGCTCCGCCGGCCCTGCGCAAGTCCTTCGCGGGGCCGCTGCGGGTCCGGTGATCCATCGCACGGACTGATCCACTCCCGAAGGGGCCGACAGCACCCGCTGTCGGCCCCTTCGCCGTCCCCCGCCCGCCCCTCGCGCGACGCACGAAGGCCCGGCCCGCGCCGTCGGGCGCGGGCCGGGGCGGCACCGGAGGGAACCGGCACCGGAGGGGATCAGTGCCGGGAGGGGAGGACGCAACGGAAGCTGGAGGCGGCGGCCAGATCGCCGTGGCCCCGGTAGCGGGACACCTCGGGGTAGCGGCACAGGTCGCGGTCGACGCTCCGCCCGGTGGCGTCGAGCAGCGTGGCGGGCAGCGTCCGCGGCGCCTTGCCCTGCTCGACCCAGGCCGTCAGGGCGGCGAGGTCGTCGGTCGTGCCGCCGCCCTTGTTGAGGCCGCAGTGGGCCGTGCCCGGGGCGAGGAAGAGGCGGTAGAAGTCGTCGACCCGCTTGCCGCCGCCCATCGTCCGCTCGACCTGCCGGCGGTAGTCGACGGTGCCCTGGGCGGGGATGAACTGGTCGGCCTGGCCGTGCCAGGTCAGGAGTTTGCCGCCGGCGTCGCGGAAGGCGGACAGGTCGGGGTCGTCGGTGCCGATGATCCGGCCGTACTCGGTCCGCGACTGCTCGAACAACCGGGTGAACTGGTCGTAGGTGATCGTCGAGACGTCGAACGAGGGCTGCTTCTTCAGCCAGTTCGTGACCCAGAGCCGGGGCACCGGGAACGGCGCGCCCCGCACCTGGCCGTCCGCGTCGGGCGCGGTGGTGCCGGCCAGCCCCGCCAGGTCGGCACCGACCGGGACGCCGGACCAGAGCCTGCGGCCCGTGGCGGTGCGCGGACCGTCCCAGATCTTGCGGACGACGGCGGCGTCGGCGGCCGTGATGGTCAGCTCCTTCCCGTCGCAGACCACCGTGGTGCCGATCAGCCGGCGCGGGTCGAAGTCGCACCGCGACGCGTCGTTGACCAGCTTGTCCTCGGCGCCGTCGAGCGGGTCGCAGGCCGCGACGGCGGCGTCCGTGAAGGCCTTGAACGCGCAGGCGGACGGGTAGGTCCTCTCGTTGTTCATGACCACCTGCGGCCACAGGGTGGCGACTTCGAACTCGTCCCAGCCGACGGCGGGCGCGTTGGCGAGGATGCCGTCGAAGTCGTCGGGGTAGCGCTGGGCCTCCATGTAACCCTGGCGCCCGCCGGTGGAGCACCCGTTGAAGTAGGAGTAGGAGGCCGGACTGCCGAAGTGCGTGGCGACCACCTGCTTGCCGACGATCGCCGCCTCGTGCTGGGAGCGGGACGCGAGGTTGTTCAGCAGCGCGGTGTCGACCTCGCCCTTCGCGTTCAGCGCCCAGCCGGCGTCCACGGCATCGGCGAGCCCGCCGTCGGTGGTGGTCGCGGCGTAGCCGTTCTTGACCGCGGTACCCATCCCGACGCCATTGTCCCCGGCGGCGAAGGCGCTTCCGCCGAGCGCCTGGAAGCGGCCGTTCCAGCCGCTGATTGGCAGCCAGGTCCGCACCCTCGCATGGTCGTTGTCGCCCGGGTGGGTCAGGGTGACGGTCACCTCGCAGAAGGCGGGGACACCGGTGACCGTGCCGCCCACCACCCCGGTTCCGTCGATGGTCCCGCCCTCCCGGCGGGCCGCCGTCACGGACTCCACCGCCGTACCGGCGGGGGCCGACACGGCCGGCGCCGAACAGCCGGACGGCGCGGGCAGGGAGCCGTACGGGGTCTCCGCCACTGCCGCCGGCAGGTGCACCGCGGCCAGTGCCGCGCCGGTCGCGAGCACGATCAGGAATCTCTTCATGGGTATCCGTCCAGGAAAAAGGTGGGCATGCGCCCGGCCGCGAAGGAGCGTGTGCGGGGCGGCCGGGCAGGGCTGGTCAAAGGACAAGGTGTTTCCGGTCGAGATGGTGACGATCCGACCGGTGACAGCCGCGGGCCGACGCCCCTCGGGCAGTCGCCGCAAGTGGCGGTTCTCAGCCCAGGTTCGGCTCAAGCAGCCGGTGCGTACGGGTGGCTCTCGCAGGTACGCCGGGTCAGGCTGTTCTCATGTCCGTCACCGGTTCAGCCGGTGACGATGCTGGCACGGTCGCGCCCGGCCTGTCAACGAGACGGCGAAGGGGCCCCAGCGGCACCGGCCGGCGCGGGAGCCGGAGCGAAAGGAGCCGTGGCAGAGGGCAGTTGCCGGCCGCCGCCCGCTGGGCGCGCACTTATCCGCTGCCGGCTGTCGGCGGTGCCTGCTACAGTCGCAGCGACCTGTAGTCGTGTGATCGAGGAGTGGCAGACGTGGCGGGTGACGACGACATCTCCGGGTGAGATCCGGATCTGACGGCCACCGGCCGGTGCTTCAGGAGCGCCGCCGAGGTGGTCCGTTTCGTCGTACCCCTTCTCCGCACGTCTGCCCAGGGCAGAGGTCTACCTTCCTGCCCTCATCCCTTCGAGGTCATCCCCGTGTCCAACGTGTCCAACGCCGCCGTCGTCTGCTCGAACCTCTCCTTCGCCTGGCCCGACGACACCCCGGTCTTCCAGGACCTGTCCTTCACCGTGCCCGCGGGCCGGACGGGCCTGGTCGCCCCCAACGGCGCCGGCAAGAGCACCCTGCTCAAGCTGATCGCCGGCGATCTCAAGCCCGCCACCGGCTCGGTGTCGGTCACCGGGCGGCTCGGCTACCTCCGCCAGAGCCTGCCCCTGACCTCCGACCTCACCGTCGCCGAGGTGCTCGACGTCGCCGCGGTCATCCGGGCCATCGACGCCGTGGAGTCCGGGGACGTCGACGAGCGGCACTTCACCACCATCGGCGACGACTGGGACATCGAGGAGCGCACCCGCGCCCAGCTCGACCGCCTCGGCCTGACCGACCTCACCCTGGACCGCGGCCTGAGCACGCTCAGCGGCGGCCAGATCGTCTCCCTCGGCCTCGCCGCCCAGCTGCTCAAGCGCCCCGACGTGCTGCTGCTCGACGAGCCGACCAACAACCTCGACGCGGAGGCCCGGCACAAGCTCTACGACGTGCTGGGGGAATTCAACGGCTGCCTGCTGCTGGTCAGCCACGACCGCGCTCTGCTCGACCGGATGCAGCACATCGCCGAGCTCGGCAACGGCGAACTGCGCTTCTACGGGGGCGACTTCACCGCGTACGAGGAGGCCGTCCGGGCCGAGCAGGAGGTCGCCGAGAAGAACGTCCGCAACGCCGAGCAGGAGCTGAAGCGGGAGAAGCGGGAGATGCAGCAGGCCCGCGAACGCGCCGAGCGCCGTCAGAGCAACGCCGCCCGCAACCTCAAGAGCGCCGGCCTGCCCCGCATCTTCGCCGGGAACATGAAGCGCGGCGCCCAGGAGTCCGCGGGCCGGGCCGGCCAGATGCACGCGGCCCGGGTCGGCGAGGCCAAGGCCCGGCTGGACGAGGCCGGGCGCGCCCTGCGCGAGGAGCAGCGGCTCTCACTGGAGCTGCCCGACACCCAGGTGCCCGCCGGGCGCAACCTCTTCCTCGGCGAGGGCCTGCAGGTCCACCACGCCGGCCGCCCGGTGTTCGCCGACGGCGGCGTCGACCTGAGCGTCCGCGGCCCCGAGCGCATCGCGCTGACCGGGCCCAACGGCGCGGGCAAGAGCACCCTGCTGCGCCTGGTCACCGGCGAACTCACCCCGGACAGCGGGGAGATCAAGCGCAACGACGGGCGGATCGCCTACCTCTCGCAGCGCCTGGACCTGCTGGACCTCGACCGCACCGTGGCGGAGAACTTCGCCGCGTTCGCCCCCGAGCGGCCCGAGACGGAGCGGATGAACCTGCTCGCCCGCTTCCTGTTCCGCGGCGCCCGCGCCCATCTGCCGGTCGGGGTGCTCTCCGGCGGCGAGCGGCTGCGCGCCACCCTGGCCTGCGTGCTGTGCGCGGAGCCGGCCCCGCAGCTGCTGCTGCTCGACGAGCCGACCAACAACCTCGACCTGGTCAGCGCCGGGCAGTTGGAGAGCGCGCTGAACTCGTACCAGGGCGCCTTCCTGGTGGTCAGTCACGACGAGCGCTTCCTCGCCGAGATCGGGGTGAACCGCTGGCTCCGGCTGGCCGACGGCACGCTGCGGGAGACGGGGGCGCCCGCAGTGTGACCCGACGCCGTGTGCCGCGGCCCGCCCGAGGCTCGGTGCCCGGGCGGGCCCACCCCCTCACGTCGGAAGGTTTCCCATGTTCCCCCTGTCCCAGAACGCCCTGCTCGCCCATGACCTCGTCCGCGTCCTCGGCGGTCGTCGCGTCCTCGACGGCGTCGGCCTGACCGCCGCCCCCGGCCACCGGATCGGCCTGATCGGGGAGAACGGCGCCGGCAAGTCCACCCTGCTGCGGGTGCTCGCCGGCGTGGACGAACCCGACGCGGGAAGCGTCTCCCGCCCCGATGACCTCGGCTTCCTGCACCAGGAGATGCCCTTCGACCCCGCCGCGACCGTCGCCGCCGTCCTGGACGACGCGCTGCGCGAGGCCCGCGAGGACCTGGTGGAACTGGACCGGCTCGGCGCGGAGATCGCCCGGCTCCCGGAGTCCGACCCCGGTCACCCGGAACTCCTGGACGCCTACGGCAGGCGGCTGGAACAGGCCCGGTACCGGGAGTCCTGGGACGCCGACCGCCGTGCCGCCCTGGTCCTCGACGGGCTGGGCCTCGGCCCGCTCGGGCACGACCGCACGCTCGGCTCGCTGTCCGGCGGGCAGCGCGGCCGGCTGGCCCTCGCGGCGCTGCTGGTCCGACGGCCGTCCGCGCTGCTGCTGGACGAGCCGACCAACCACCTCGACGACGGCGCCGCCGCCTTCCTGGAGGAGCAGGTCCGCGCACTACCCGGCACCGTGGTCGTCGCCGCCCATGACCGGGCGTTCCTCGACGCCGTCTGCACCCACCTGATCGACCTCGACCCGGCGGTGGACGGACCGGTCCGCTACGGCGGCAACTACAGCGCCTACCTGGGCGAGCGGCGCGCCGAGCGGGACCGCTGGGAGCGGCGATTCGCCGAGGAGCAGCAGGAGTTGGCGCAGCTGCGCCACGCGGCCGGCGTGACCGCGCACCTGGTCGCACCGGACCGGGGGCCGCGCGACAACGAGAAGATGGGCTACGGCCACCGGGCGGGCCGGGTGCAGAACCAGGTCTCCCGACGGGTGCGCAACGCCGCCCGCCGACTGGAGGAGCTGGAGCGCGCGCAGGTCCCCGAGCCGCCGCGCCCGCTGCGGTTCGCCGTCGAATCCCTGGCGGCGGACGCCCACACGCCGTCCGACACCGGCGAGGGCCTCCGGCCCCTGGTGTCGCTCCGGGACCTCCGGGTGCCCGGCCGACTCGTACTGGACGGCCTGGACGTCGCCCCGGACGACCGTCTGCTGGTCACGGGCGACAACGGGACGGGCAAGTCGACGCTGCTCGCCGTACTCGCCGGCCACCTCACGGCCGAGGGCACGGTGCACCGGCACCCCGGACTGACGGTCGGACTGCTCACCCAGGACACCGAGTTCGACCGGCCCGACCGCACCGTCCGCGACACCTACGAGCAGGCGCTGGGCGCGGCGCGCGCCGAGCGGGTGCCGCTGGGATCGCTCGGCCTGCTGCACGCGGCGGACCTGGACAAGCCCGTCGGCCGGCTGTCCGTCGGGCAGCGCCGACGGCTCGCACTGGCGCTCCTGGTGGCCGAACCGCCCCGGCTGCTGCTGCTCGACGAACCCACCAACCACCTCTCCCCGCGCCTCTGCGACGAACTGGAGGAGGCCTTCGGCACCGGTCCCGGCGCGATCGTCCTCGCGAGCCACGACCGCTGGCTGCGCCGACGCTGGCAGGGCCGCGAGCTGCGGCTCGATCCGGCGGGCGCCACCCGTCATTGCCCCCCGACACAGTCACCTGCCAGCATGGTGATGTGAACCTTGACCATGTCTTCGTCTGCGGGCACCCCGCCCTGGACTTCGCCGCTACGCTCCGTGCACGGCGCACGGTCCGGTTCGAGATGTTCGTGACGCCGGAGCGCCTGAACGCCTGGTACCTGGACTGCGGCCTGGTGGACACGATCACTCCCGGTGACGACCAGGACGTCCACGAGGCGACCACCGTCCGCGAGGCCGTCTACCGGCTGATCACCAACCGCCGCCTCGGCGAGCCCTTCGACCGCGAGGCACTCGCCGTACTCAACGGCGCCGCGCGCAAACCGCCCGTGACACCGCAGCTCACCCTGACCGGACGGCACAACGAGGCGACCCCCGAGCAGGCGCTGGCAACCGTCGCGCGCCAGGCGGTCGAGCTCCTCAGCGGCCCGGACGTCCCCCTGCTGAAGGAGTGCGGCAACCCGGAGTGCACCCGGGTCTACATCGACCGCTCCCGGGGCATGCGCCGCCAGTGGTGCGGCATGGACTCCTGCGGCAACAAGATCAAGGCCGCCGCCTACCGCGCCCGGAAGAAGACCCCGTCCGCCACGACCGCCCGATAGCCCCCTCCGAACCCCCTCCGGCCACGGCCCCGCAGCGCGGGCCCGTGGCCGTTCGGCGTCGAACGCGCCGACTGGGCTGTCCGACAGCGCGGGTGTCAGGGGCCGGAGAGCGCGTCCAGCAGGTCGTGGAGCAGGGCATCGGCTATCGGCGTGCGATGGGCGAGCTTGTTGCGTGCCAGCCGGAGCGTGCGCAGCCGGCCGAACTGGTCGTCGGTCAGGGTGATGTCCCGGTGCACCGCCGCGTCGTAGAGCTCACCGAGTTCCATGGACGCCGGATCCGCCGACGATCCGTTGGCGTCGCGCAGGGACCGCCGGACGTAGGTGTCGACGAGCCGGGTGACACCGCGTACCGCTATGCGCGGAAGCAGCTCGACGAAGCCGACGCGGGCGTCGTCGATGAGGGGCAGCAGGACGCGGTTCTGGGCCTGCCAGACCAGCTTGTCGAGCTCCGTGCCACCGGATCCGCCCGCACCGGAGCGGGGGCTGTGCCGGATCTGCCCCTCCCAGCTGTCGACCAGCCCGGCCGACCACGCCTCGCGCAGGCCGTTCTCGGGGAGCGGCGCGTACGCCGCTCCGGGCGTGCTCCGGCCCTGGGAGCCCGGCCCGACGGTGCCATCCCCGGGGCAGCACTCGCCCAGGGCGGAAGCCAGCTCCCCGGTCCTGCCGCTCCAGACCCTGGCCAGCTCCACCGCCAGTCCCAGATCGGGCCCGGCCGTCTGGACCACGGTCTCGCGGCGCAGGGCGTGCCGGATGAGCTTGGTCGGCGTCATGCGGTCGTGGGCCTGCCCGGAGCCCGCGTGCGGAATCGCCTCGGCGACCACGGTGGCGGTGTCGAGGTGGTTCCACACCCCCCACCACCAGTGCGCTCTGGACACCGTTCCGTCGAGGAGCACCGTGGTGTCCGGCTCCAGGTCCTGGAGCCGGGAGGCCACCAGCAGCCGCGGACGATCGCTCGGCCTGAGGCCGGCCTCCTTCACGGCGGCCTGGAACCGGCGCAGCAGCCGGGAGACCCCGTGCGGGTCCGCCTCGGTCCAGGCCCGGACGACGAGCACGGGCGCCCGGCCGTCCGCGTCGCCGACCAGCTCGGTGACCAGGTCCCCGTCCAGGCCGAGGCTGCGGGCCAGGCGCGCGGCGACGTCGGTGCCCGGGCCGTCCGGACCGTCCGGGAACCGGGAGTCGACGGCCGGGGGCGGCAGGCCCTCGGACGCCCGGAGACCCCCACCGCCGAAGATCCCGAACGGGTCCCAGTCCCCGAAGCCGTCGTCGACGTCGAACGTGTCCTCGGGGTGCTCCCCGGTGTGGTGGGCGGCCGACCCACCCCCGCCGCCGGGCGGCTCCCAGGGCACCCGCGGCTCCGGCGGGGCCGCGGCCGGGCGCGGCCCCGTCTCCTTGCCGGGAACGTCCACGACGTCGTCCAGGCCGTGGACCACCTCCTCCACGGCCCGGTCCGCGCGCTCCGACTCCACCTCGGCGTCCGGGAACAGCCAGACGCAGGTCAGCCCGGCGCGCAGGTCGGCGAGCACCCCGGCGCAGTGGCGCCGCGCGCCCGGCAGGTACCGGACCGCCTCCGGGGACAGCCCGCCGACCGGATCGACGAGCTCGGTCACACCGGCCCGCCCTGCGCGCCCGCCACGGCCTTGAGCGCGCGGAAGGTGACGCTGTCGACGGTGAGGACCTCGCCGTCGTCGTCCAGGACCCCGAGCGCCTCCAGATCCGCCAGCAGCGCCTCGGCCTCGTCCAGGTCGTCGTCGAGCACCACCGCCAGGTCCTGCGGGACGGCGTGGGCCCTGCCCTGTCGGTGCTCCTCCGGGCTGAACATGTCGGCCCAGCCGGCCATCTGCTCGACCCGGCGGTCGGAGAGGCCGACCCGCCGCAGGTGGCTCCGGGCGAAATCGGGGTCGTCCGTCAGGGCCCGCGTCGCGTCGAAGAGCCGCTCCCGGGGAGCGCCCTGGAGGTACTGGGCGATGGCCCGCTCGACGAAGGCGGGCCAGCCGCCGGTCACCTCGATCAGGTTGCGGCGCTCCTCGACCGAGACGAACGGCTGCTCCGGCCAGGCCCGCAGGCTGGTCGCGTTCCAGCGCTGCGGCTGCGCCCGGGACACCTCCGGGAAGTCGGGGCCGAGCGCGGTCAACGGGTCGACGACGGCCAGCGCGCGCCGGCGCGGAATCTCCTTGCCCTCCTCCTCCGCCGCCGAGGCGTACTTGGCGAGCCGCTCGACGGCGGCCCGCACGTCCGCCGCGGGCACACCCCGCAGGTCGACGAAGATCAGGTGCGGCGAGCGCTCCCGGGCCCACCTGGTGACGGTCTGGGTCAGCTCCGCGGGTGCCGCGGACACGACCTGGCACTCCCTCCCGACGTGCTGCTCCGCCGCCTTGGCCAGGGAGTCGGCACCGAGCGCCGCCGAGGCCGTGATCACCGCGGCGCGCCGGGACAGCGCGTCATGCCACTGCTCGTCGGTCAGCGGGCTCATCCGCATGACCCGTCCGCTGTCGACGCCGATGGACCGGCGGGCGACGCGCGGGTTGTAGTCGTACTTCTGGGTGAACTCGCTGGTGCGCAGCTCCGCTTCGAGCTCGTCGCGGGTGCCGAGCATGTTGACGAGGTTCGGGCTGCGCATGACGAAGCTGTTGCTCCGGCCCGGGAGCGGGAGCACCAGCCCGAGGCCCTCCATCTCCACCAGGTCGGTGCGGACCTCGTCCACGCCGTTCTGCTCCGGGAACCCGTCCGGCCACACCCGGTGCGCCTCCTCCTGCAGCTCCTGGGGCGTGTAGCCGCGGGCGTAGCCGTCCGTGAGGGTGAGGCTGCGCAGGGCCAGGATCAGCGTCAGGACCCGGTACCGGTCCTCCAGGTCGATGGTCAGGCGGAGCCGGTCGCGGATCTTGTCCCGGATGCCTCCCTTCGCGACGACCTTCTGCACGTCGGCGTTGGTGATCCGGGGGCGCCCGCCCTCGGTGGAGAGGGCTCGGCCCTGCATCTCCTCGACCAGTCCCTCGCAGACGATCTGGACGAGGTTGGCCTGGTTGTTGGTCAGCGCCAGGATGCTCCAGACCAGATCGGGGTTCTCGAAGAACAGCCCGGCCGCGGCCAGCGGTTCGACGACCAGGTCGATCGCGGCCTTCGCGCGCAGCGGCCCGACCAGGACCGGCTCGCCGCCGTGACCGGTGATGGAGTTGGTGAGCCGGTTGTAGCGCTGCACCTGGTGCAGGCCCGCGAACACGATCTTGAAGCGGCGCTCGGTGTCGGCCATCAGCTTCATCAGGCCGGTGAGGGTCCGGAAGGTCGACTGCGCCCCCGCCGTCTCGACCGGCCGGGCGTCCGCGTTGAGGAACGCGTCCGCCTCGTCGGCGAGGAAGAGGATGCGGCGCTCCTCGCTCTCGTTCAGCCACTGCTGGATCTGGTCGCCGATGGCGGTGGCGCTGGCGTGCTCCGAGACGCTGCGGTCGAGCACCCCGGCGGCCTTCAACTGCTGGGCCAGCACGCTCCAGATCTCCTGCGGGAGCCGGCTGAGCCCGATCTCGGCGAACCGCAGGTCGGTGTAGACCGCGACCTGGTTGCCGCCGTGCCCCGCCCGGAAGCTCTCGGCCACCTGCCGGAGCAGCGAGGACTTGCCCAACTGCCGCCCGCCGTAGAGGAAGAGGCCGCCCTCACGGGCCATGATCGTGCGCTTCTCGTCGTCGCGGCCCTTGAACACCTCGGCGGCGACCTGGCCGGCCTGGAACGGCTCGTACGGTCGGTACGCGGCCCACGGCAGCGTCACCCGCTGCACCGCGCGGAAGGACCGGGCCTCACCGGCGGCGATCCAGCCGAACACGGCCGGGTCGACGACGATCGCCTGCTGCGGCTTCTGGTGGGAGGCCTGGGCGAGGCGCCGGCGCCCGCTGATGCCGAGCGGCTGCAGGTAGAGGATGATGTTGGCGCCGAGCGCGGACTCGGGCAGGTGGCGCAGCAGGGCGTCGGGGCCGAGCTCCTCGGTGCCGACGATGAGGACCCGGTAACTGCCCTTGGCCCGGGAGCCGATCCGGGACACGTAGCCCGGGACGTTGTCGCTTATCTCCGCGGTGACCGAGAGCGTCATCACCTGCCAGTCCTTGCGGTCCTGGTCGACCAGCCGGACCGGGGCCTTGACGCTCAGGCCGAGCATCCGCAGCACGCTGGGGACGTGCTTCTGGAAGGAGTTGCGGCGCTCGTTCAGCCGCCCGAGCGACTCCCAGGCCTCCAGGGCGCCGGTGACCGCGTCGGTCTCCGCCTGACCGGAGCGCCCGCGCGCGTAGTGGTCGAACCACCACCGCGCGTCGACTCCGGTGCTGCTGGCCCTGGGCGACTCCGGGTGGCGCACGCCCTCCAGGAAGGCCGCCAGCTCGGTGCCGGTCTCCGCGACCTGCTCCGGGATGCGGTCGCCCTTGCGGGCGAAGGAGAGCAGCTCCTCCGCGGTGGCGACGTCGCCGCGGTCGATCAGGGCGCTGATCCGGGCGAGGTCCGCCCCGTCGAGGTTCAGGTCGACCAGTTGCTCGCGCAGCTGGTCCGTCTTCTCCGACACCCGCTCGTCCAGCAGGGCGACGACGTCCCGCACCCGCTCCAGCAGATGACGGAACCGCAGGCTCCGGTCCGAGGTCTTGAGGTCGAGGAGCCGGGCCGCCAGATGGCTCTCCTGCTCGGGGGTGAGCAGGTTCTGCAGCCGGACGTGCGCGAAGAGGTCGTCGGCCTTGCGCAGGGCCGTCTCGGCCCTGAGCCGCCACTGGGCCTCGGCGTCACCGAGCCGGCGCCGCCACGCGTCCGGCTGGTTCACCTCGGGTGCGGGGAGGGCGCCCAGCCGACCCGCTCCCGCGAGGTCGAGGAGCCGCGCGGCGATGTGCAGGTCACCGCGGTCGAGGTGGGCGCCGAACGCCTTTCCGGGGTCGGCCGGCTTCAGGACCTCCAGCAGGGCGTCCAGGACGTCCGGTGCGGCGAGGTCCGGCGTGTCCTGGCCGTCGGCCGCCGCGGTCCAGGCCAGGCGCGGCAGGACCAGCAGCGCGTCGGTGCCGGGCAGACCGGGCAGGGCCCGTGAGGCGCCCCGGGAGACTCCGTCGCCGATCCAGTCGAGCAGCAGCCGGACCGCTTCGCCGCCGGGGCCCGGCAGCAGGGCCGACTTCCCCGCCGCCCGGAGCGCGACGAGCAGTTCGCTCCCGAGTCGCCGGTTGTCGCCGCGCGGCGGCATCTCGGCGACCTGCACCGCCTCGCGCAGCAGCGTCGTCACCTCCCCGATCCGTCCCCGCAGTTGGTCCAGGGCGGTGGCGATGATCTTGGTCTTCCGCTGGTTGGGCGAACTGACCCGGCGCGTCGTCTCCTTGATGATCCGATCGATCGCGTCGGCCTCCCCGTAGGTGCCCTCCAGGTCCTGACGAAGCTGCTCCGAGGTGGCGCCGCCCACCGACCACGCCACGATCAGGTTGAGGGTGTGCCCGAGCTCCGCGTCGTCCTTGAGCAGGGTCTGGAGCACCCGGGACGCGAGCTGGTACGCCGTCTTGCTGGTCCCCAGACGGGCCCTGAGGGCCTCCGCCCGATCGCGCAGGTCCGCCGGATCGACGGTGTCGTCCTGCCCGAGCCGGACCTCGTCGCCCGGCTGGACGGAGACCCCCCTGCGGATCTCCAGCGCCAGCGTCCGGAAGAGCTCGTTCCAGACCTCGGGCAGGCCGGGGAGCTGTGCGAAGTCGTTGACGATCGGCAGTGCCCAGCCGGCCTGCAGTCCGCTGCGCACCGCGGCGGCCAGGGCGATGAGGTAGCCGTCCCGGTCCTCGGCGGTCGGCAGCGCCTTGTCCTCGACGCCGACCTGCAGGGCTATCGCCGCCTGCTGCCCCGGGGCCAGCCCGAACGCCGACGTGGCGAAGGCCAGGGACTGGCACCGCTCCTGGCGCTCCCGGGCGGCCCGGGTCAGCCAGTACGCCTCGGCCAACCTGCCCTCGGCCACCATCTGCTCGACCGGGGAGGGACAGTCGCCGGTCCGGGTCCAGACGTCGGTGGTCGGTTCGACGGCCACCGGTGCCTCGACCACCTTGGCGGTCTTCGGCTCGGCCTCGGCCGACGCCTGCTTCGGGATGCCGATCGGGCGGACGACGCGCGGTTCCGCCAACGGCCTTGACGGACTCGGCAGTTGGTTGGTTCCAACGGTGGCGGCGGCGGTGGCCGTGGCGGCGGGCCTGGGGCGGCCGCCCTGCTCGTCCGCCGTCCGCGGAGCCGCGGCCGGGCCCACCGGCGTGAGGGTCGCACCGACCGGCGCCCGCTCGGGCCCGGTCGCGCTGCCGCCCGCCGCGGGCTCCGCCCGTACGGCTTCCGGGCCTTCCCGGTCCTCCTCGGGGACCGGCGTGTCGAGGGTGTCGGTGAACTGCCCGGGCCCGTCGAAGACGGCGTCCGACGCCTGTGCTTCGACCTCGACCGCGGCGGGGACCGCACCCGCATCTGCCGACGCGGGCGGTTCCCCGCCGGCGGCACCGCCGGTCACGGCCGGCTCGACGGACTCCTCCGGGCGGGTGGCGTCGGCCGGAGGGGTGGCGTCGGCCGGACGGGTCCCGAGCTGCGCTCCACCGAGCGACCGCAGCTCCTGGAGCCGGGCGTCGATGGCGTCGACCTCCACCTGCAGCGCGGTCCGCACACCCGGATAGGTCACCGCGCCCAGCATGGCGACGAGCCTCTCGCGCTCCACCAGGGCCGCCGCGATCTCCTCGCCGACCTTGGCCGAGCGGACGTCCGCCAGGATCCGGTCGAGGTCATCGTGGGTCTGCGCGACCGCCCACTGGACGTCGCCGCCGAGTCCCAGCGCCAACTCGGCGGTGGCGGCCCGCAGACCGAACCAGGCGTCCACGGCCGCGGACAGGTCGGCGTCCCGCCGCCCCACTCCTCTGCGGACGTCCACCGCCAGGCCCTCCAGCCGCTCGGCCAGCGCCTCGCCTTCCCCGCGTAGGCGCTGCGCAGCGGACTCAAGCTGCTCCGCCAGGTCGCCGGACACCACGTTCCCCCTGTCTGCGGCTTCGGGCCGCGTGCTGTGCGGGTCGCCGTACCGGGCCTCCTCCGAGGCCGCGCCGGGCGCGGTCGTCTCCGCCTTGCTCGCACGGCGGCCGCGTTTCGGCTCGGGCCAGTCCGCCGATGTCACAGCGGCCTCCCACAGGGTGTCCCAATGCTCCAGGACACGGCCGCGTTCGGGCGTGTCCTCATCGGACAGCGGATACCAGTGGAGGGCGAGGCAGGCGAGCGACGGCGGCAGGCTCGTCAACGCCGACCTCAGGCGCTCGGCGTCCGCGTCCCGTAAGCCCTGCTTCGCAAAGCCGTGTTGACGAGCCATCTTGTCGGCGACCCCGCGCCCGACGTCGGCTATGTGGAGGAGCAGATCCGCGGGGGCCTTGGCGACCCAGGAGCGCATACCCGCGGCACTCGCACGGACCTGTCCGGTCGGTTCACCCTTGTAACCGAAGGGTTGGCCGTGCACGACGGCGAGGAAGGCGAGCAGATGCTGAACGGCGTCCGGCGGCTGGCTGGAGAGCCAACGGCGGAGCTCGGGAGCTGGCGGCACGCCGCACATCCTCACACGGCCCCTGCCCCGCCCGCAGGGGAATCGGGCAGTACAGCGGTATCTCCCGGCTTTCAAACATCAGGATTGCCAGGCGGTCGCGCAGACGAAGGAGCTCATGCCCGGCCTGGCCCCCGCCACCGGCCGACGCACCACCCGCGTGGTCGGGCGGCATCGTCCCCCGCCCGCATCCCCGGGCCGACAGGAGCCCTGCCCGGGACACTGTGAAGCGTCACCGCAACTCCGCTGGAACCCCGTGACGTTACGGCGTCCTACCGTCGGGAGGTCCGTAGTTGGCGGTCAGGGCCGCCGCGAAGGCGTCCGGGATGCCATGGAGCCAAAAGGCCATCGAGACATACGACTCCAGTGCGCCCGACACCTCGAGGAAGGGCCCGAACCGCTCGCGCCATTCGTTCCGCGTGGCCGCATCCGGAAAACCCCGGAAAACCGCGACCTCGGGATCCCTCTCGCCCCAGCACCCCCACCGTCCGGAAGGGCCGGTCACCGCGATGACATTGGCGGAAACCGCGATCGACTCCGCGAAATCATCGTCCGACGTGAAGCCGATCCTCTCCCAGTAGTCGTCCATGCCCGCGTCGACGGACAGCGACACCGCCGGGTACGTCCCACACTCCGGAAGGTAGAACTCGTCGGCACCGGGCTTGAGAACCAGCAGGTCGATGCGGTCGTCGCCGTGCCACCGGGCCATCGCGCAGAGCGCCGGCCAGAACTCCCGGGTGAGGACCGCGTCGAACTCGCAGAACAGCGAATCCCCCGCGTTCTTCCGGAAAACCTGGCCGGGCAGTCTGGCGTCGAGGTCGAAGACGGACGCGCTGCGGGAGCGGACATCGAGGTAGGCGTCGCGATCGACCATGACCGAGTCTTCCGTTGCCGCCATTCGTCCCCCACCCTGATCCTGATATCCGCGTTCTTGGATTCCGCATTGTAGTAGTCGGCCGACGGAAATCAGGCTGCCCGCACCCCCAAGCCGACGCCGTCCCCGTCGGTTCCGGCCGCGAACGGCGCCCTCGCCGACCGCGTGAACCGCCGGGTCAGCGCTCGCGGCCGCGGGCCTTGAGGGGGACGGTGGGGAGTTCCGGGGCGGGGAGGCGGGCGCCGGCGTAGCCGTGGACCTCGCCGAAGCGGGTGCCGGTCATCCAGTCGGCGCGGGCCTGGGCGATGTCGTCGGTGGTGCGGCCGATGAAGTTCCACCACATGACGATCTTCTCGTCGAAGGGCTCGCCGCCGAGGAGGAGGACGGCGGCGTCGCCGTCGGCGCGGAGGGGGAGGTCGGGGCGGCCGCAGCCGAGGTAGAGCATGGAGCCGGGCTCGACCGGGACGCCGTCGACGTCGACGCGGCCGGACATGGCGAGGACGGCGTACTCGAAGTCGGGGACGAGCGGGAGGCGGAGGTCCGCGCCGCCGGTGAGGGCGAGGTCGGCGCCGACCAGCGGGGTGTGGGTGGTGCCGGGCGAGGTGGCGGTGTCGAGGGTGCCGAGGATGACGGTGGCGCGCAGGCCCGGGGCGGTGACCACGGGCAGGTCGGGGTGGTGCTCGAAGGTGGGGGCGAGGTGGAGGCCGGCCTCCGGGAGGGCGACCCAGAGCTGGGCGCCGTGCAGGTGGCGGGCGTGCGGGCGGGGGGACTCCTCGGAGTGGGAGATCGCCCGGCCGGAGGTCATCAGGCCCAGCTCGTACGGCCGGACGGTCTGGAGGCTGCCCAGGCTGTCGCGGTGCAGCACCTCGCCCTGGTGGAGCCAGCTGACCGTCTGGAGGCCCATGTGCGGGTGCGGCGGGACCTGCATGCCGGGCTCGTCGGCGATGTCGTCGGGGCCGTAGTGGTCCACGAAGCACCAGGCTCCGACCATCCGGCGGCCGAGGTTGGGCAGCAGGCGGCGGACCACCGTGCCTGCGCCGAGCGGGAACTGACGGGCCGTCAGCAGGTCCTTCGCCGGGCCGGTGCCGGCCTCGCGGCCGCAGCTGGTCGGGGCCGGCTTGAGGTCGAGGTTGCTCATCGCGGTTCCACCACCGTACGGAGAGGGGCCGGGCGGGGTCCTCGGCTCCTCGGAGGACACCGTCACCGATCATCCGCCACGGTGCGGGGTTCCTCCACCTGTGCCCGGCCATCCGGCGGCGCCGTCACCGGCGACGGGCCGCCGGACCCCGGGGCGCTCAGTGCCCGCAGGCCCACCAGGCGTCGGCCGCCGCCTTCTCGGCGAGCCCCCGCAGGTTGCGGACCGCCTCGGCCGGGTCCTCGGCCCCGTACACCGCCGAGCCGGCCACGAACACGTCCGCGCCGGCCTCCGAGCAGCGTTCGATCGTGCTGGCCGCGACGCCGCCGTCCACCTGGAGCCACAGCTCCAGGTCGTGCTTGGCGATCAGCTCCCGGGTGCGGCGGATCTTCGGCAGCATGATGTCCAGGAAGGCCTGGCCGCCGAAGCCGGGCTCGACGGTCATGATCAGCACCATGTCGAGCTCGGGCAGCAGGTCCTCGTACGGCTCGATCGGGGTGCCGGGCTTGAGCGCCATCGAGGCGCGGGCGCCCTTGGCGCGGATCTCGCGGGCGAGGCGGACGGGCGCGGCGGCGGCCTCGACGTGGAAGGTGACCGAGCCGGCGCCGGCCTCGACGTACTGCGGGGCCCAGCGGTCCGGGTCCTCGATCATCAGGTGGAGGTCGAGCGGGATGTCGGTGGCGCGGGCGAGCGACTCGACCACCGGGACGCCGAGGGTGAGGTTGGGCACGAAGTGGTTGTCCATGACGTCCACGTGCAGCCAGTCGGAACCCCGGACGGCCTCGGCCTCGTCGGCGAGCCGGGCGAAGTCCGCGGACAGGATGCTGGGGTTGATCTGGGCCATGACCGACTACCTTCGTACGAGGGCTTGCGAGGGCTCGGCGCCCCCGGAGCGGGCACCTCATCCCATCATCCCGTGCCGT
The DNA here is from genome assembly GCF_042896795.1 of Kitasatospora sp. NPDC001261. Lineage (NCBI taxonomy): Bacteria > Bacillati > Actinomycetota > Actinomycetes > Kitasatosporales > Streptomycetaceae > Kitasatospora > Kitasatospora sp. NPDC001261. The sequence goes on along the minus strand of NZ_JBIAXP010000004.1, from coordinate 150,024 downwards.
GCCGCCGCCGACCGCACGGCGTCGCCTCCGCGTGACCGTCATCACACCCCCTCGGGGGTTACCGGGGCCTTCCCCGTGGTCATCAGCCCTTGTACGGTCCACGCACCTGCCAGGTGAACGGTCCACGCTCCTGCCGCGTGAACGGTCCACGCATCCGCCGCGGCTCCCGCCGGGCCGTCGTCCCGACCAGCCGAGCGCCCCGGCCCGCCCGGGGCTCCGTCCGAGGAAGGTCCCTCGATGACCGATCTCGTCCACCCCGCCCGCGCGTTGTGGTGGCTCTTCGAGCCGGTGCACGCCGTCACCTACTTCCTGCCCGAGGGCCGATCCGCCTTCGAGGAGGCCGGTCTGCACGGCCGCCTGCACGGCTACTTCGCCACCCGCGCGGCCCCGCTCGGCGCGGTGGACGCCCCGCCGGTCACCGCCGCGTTCTTCAACTTCGCTCCGGCGATGGTCGAGCGGGCCCTGCCGGAGGTGTGGAACCACGCGAGCCCGGAGGAGGCGCTGGCCGTTCGGCTGAAGGCCTCGGCGACGATCCTGGGCCGGCTGCTGGAGCACGTGGACAAGAACCAGGTGGAGCTGGTCGCCGAGACCCTGGAGCAGGCCGCCACCCGGCTGGACTGCGCCGGCCGGGTGCTGGCCGCCGCCAACGCCGCGCTCCCCCGCCCGAGCGGCCTCTACGAGCGGCTCTGGCAGGCCGCCACCGTGATGCGCGAGCACCGCGGCGACGGCCACGTGGCCGCCCTGGTGGCGGCCGGGCTGGACGGCTGCGAGGCGCTGGTGGTCCGCTGCGCGATGGACATGCGGCGCGAGATGATCCAGCCGCTGCGCGGGTGGACGGACGCCGAGTGGGAGGCGGCCGCCGAGCGCCTGGTCGAGCGCGGCTGGCTGACCGCCGAGGGGACGGTCACCGAGCTCGGCCGGATCCGCCACCAGACCCTGGAGGCCGCCACCGACCTGGCCGCCGCCCGGGTCTGGGACGACTACCCGCGCGCCGAACTCGACCGGCTGGCGGCGGCGTTGAAGCCGATCTCGGCGCTCTGTCGCAGCGAGCTGCCGATCAACCCGATGGGGCTGCCCGACAACCAGTGACGGCCGGCCCGCCCGGCCCGCCCGGTCCGCGACGTCGGGCCGAGGACGCCGCCACGGCCCGTCCGCGGCCTCAGGACGAGAGCGCCCCGGGCGGGCCGAGCACGATCGCCCGCCCGGCGTAGAACCGCCCGAACGACCGCCACGGCACGCGCGCGAAGGCCTGCGACTCCCCCGGGAACCCGGAGGGGTTGTGGACCAGCAGCGCCGTGTCCGTGGCGCCCACCGCCAGCACCAGGTGCCCGCCGCGCCGGACCGGCTCCGGCCCGTACGGCTCCCGGATCGACGGGTGCACCGAGACCATCACCAGCCGGCCGCCGACCACCTCGGCCGACACCTCCTCGGGCGTCAACTCCCGGGCCCGCGCGGCCAGTCCCCAGCGCCGCTCGACGTACCCGGCGAACGGCGCGTGGATCAGTCCGCGCAGGCCGTCGCCGTCCCGCAGGTACGCGCCGGCCGCCAGGCACTCCTCCGCGAGCGCCATCGCCGCCGGGTTCACGCCCCACCAGTGCGCCAGTGCCATCCTCAGGCAGGCCACCCCGCACAGCCGCCAGGACCACCACGCGTACTCCTCCGCGGTGGCCGCTCCGGACTGCCCCCAGCGCGGGTCGGCGGACGCGTCCAGCCGCCCGTCGACGATCTCCCGCACCAGCTCCGCCGACTCCCACTGCGCGCGGTACGGCACCTCGTGCACCACCCGTACCGGCCGCGCCGGCGCCTCCGGCCGCGCGTCGCCCCGATCCACCATCCCCCGACGCTCTCACGGCACGGCGGCCGGGCGGCTCACGACACTCCCTGCGCGGCCGTACTCAGGCGCCGGGCCCGGCCTCGGCCGGCTCCACCCCACCGGACTCCGGCTCCCGGTAGGCCAGCCGCTGGGACGCCCGCCGGCCGCGCGCCTCCAGCGGCAGCGAGCCGGTGGCACCGGCCAGGCCGAACGGCGGCATGTCGAAGTAGATCGCCTCGTACCCGCCCTGCGGCACGATGTACGTCTCGTGCCAGAGCCCGACGTGGCCGCGCGTCTTCCCCTGCCGCAGCTTGCGGTTGACGATGCCCCACACGGTGTGGTGGAAGCCGTCCGGCGCGCTCGCGTAGCCGTACAGCTTCTCCTTCGACTCCCAGTACTGGACGACGTAGTAGGTGCGCGGCGAGGCGGTCAGCAGGATGCGGCCGCGCAGGCCGCGCTCGGGGGCGCGGCCCAGCTCGTACAGCATCCGGAGCATCGAGAACATCACCGGGCCCCAGTGGTGCACGGCCCAGAAGCGGTTGATCCGCATGCCGATCAGCACCACCACGGTGTCGCCGGTGGCGGCGGCCGTGGTGTAGCCCGGCTGCGGCTTGGCGAACAAGGACATCTCTGCCTCCCGTGCCCGTGCCGATGTAATCGGTGATTACATCAGCGCGGAATGGCCCGGTCAAGGCTCGTCCGGCGCACAATTCGGTTACGGCGAAGGGTGGTTGGCGATCCCCTGGCCGAAGGTGTCCATCACCTGGCAGGCCAGCTCCTCCGCCGCCGCGGCCGGCAGGTAGCCGTCCAGGATCATCTGCGCCAGCCCGTACACCAGCGCCTGCCCGGCCAGCCCGACCAGCGCCGGATCCCCGGGGCGCAGCAGGCCCGCCTCCTGGTCCGCGACGATCAGGTCCGTGAACACCCGGTCGATGCCGTCCAGCCGCTCGCTCAGCTCCGGGTCCCGCGCGGCGGCGAACACCCGCGAGCGCACCAGCTCGAACCGCCGCGGATGGCGCAGCACGTACCGGACGACCCCCAGCCCGATCGCCCGCATCACCGACCTGCCGTCCGGCCCCGCGGCCGCCACCTGGGCCTCCTGCCAGCGTACGAAGTCCGCCAGCACCCGGTCCGCCAGCGCGGTCAACAGCGCCTGCCGGTCGGCGAAGTGACGGAACGGCGCCCCCGCCGACACCCCGGCCCGGCGCGCCACCTCCCGCACGCTGACCTTCTCCTGCCCCTGCTCGTCCAGCACCTCGAACGCCGCCGCCACCAACGCCTCCGGCAACGCCCCGTGGTGGTACGACCCCCGGCCCCCGCCCCGCTCCCGCTCCCTCATGCCTGCCTTGCTACCACAGCCGCGGCCCCCCCCCCCCCCGGCCCCCCCGCCCCCCCCCCCCCCGCGCCCCCCCCGCCCCGCCCCCCCCCCCGGGCCGGGGGGGCCGCGACGGAGGCACCGGCTGAGGCCCGGGCCGACGCCGGGGCGCGGGCGGGCTACCAGGCGTAGTCCTCCGGGGCGGGGCGGTGGCCCGGGAAGAGCTCGTCGAGGTGGTCGAGGGTCTTCTGGTCGAGCTTGAGGTCGAGCGCGCCGACGGCGGCGTCGAGGTGGGCCCGGGTGCGGGGGCCGATGATGGGGGCGGTGACGACGGGGCGGGAGAGGAGCCAGGCGAGGGCGAGGTCGGCGGGGTCGGCGCCGAGTTCGGCGGCGAGGTCCTCGTAGGCCTGGATGCGGTCGCGGTGCTTGGCGAGGAGTTCGCTCGCGAGGGCCATGCCGCTGCGGTCCCGGGTGCCCTCGCGCTCCTTGCGCAGGACGCCGCCGAGCAGGCCGCTGCGCAGCGGGGACCACGGGATCAGCCCGAGGCCGTAGTGCTGGAGGGCGGGGACGACCTCGAGTTCGACCGCCCGGTCGAGCAGGTTGTAGAGGGACTGCTCGCTGACCAGGCCGAGGAAGTGGCGGGCGCGGGCGGTCTCCTGGGCCTGGGCGATGTGCCAGCCGGCGAAGTTGCTGGAGCCCACGTAGACGATCTTGCCCTGGGCGACCAGGACCTCCATCGCCTGCCAGATCTCCTCCCAGGGCGTGGCCCGGTCGATGTGGTGCATCTGGTAGAGGTCGATGTGGTCGGTCTGGAGGCGGCGCAGGCTGGCCTCGACGGCCTTGCGGACGGCGACGGCGGAGAGCCTGCTCTCGTTGGGCCAGTCCCCCATGTCGCCGTAGACCTTGGTGGCGAGGACGGTGCGCTCGCGGCGGCCGCCGCCCTTGGCGAACCAGCGGCCGATGATCTCCTCGGTACGCCCGCGCAGCCGGCCCTCGCGGTCGCGGCCGTACGTGTTGGCGGTGTCGAAGAAGTTGATGCCGTGCTCGTGGGCGGCGTCCATGAGGCGGTGGGCCTCGGCCTCCTCGGTGTGGGGGCCGAAGTTCATGGTGCCGAGGCAGAGGCGGGAGACGGTCAGGCCGGTGCGGCCGAGGTGGGTGTACTCCATGGCGCCCCACCCAAGACCACACCGGCCCCGCTGTCCAGCACATTTGGGGGGCGTGCCGCAAGCTGGCGGATCACCGCCCGTGGGTGGCGAACTTCCGTACGGCGAGCGGCATGCAGCCCGCGAGCAGCACGGCGCTCCAGAGCAGCGCGGCGAGCACGGCGTGCTGCGTCGGCCAGGCGGACCCGGCCGCCGAGGGGTTGCCGAACAGCTCCCGGCAGGCCTGGACGACGGAGCTGACCGGGTTCCAGTCGGCGAGGAACCGCAGCCAGCCGGGCATGCCGCCGGTCGGCACGTAGGCGTTGGTGACCATCGCCAACGGGATCACCGCGGCGGACAGCTGGCCGGCCGCCTCCTCCTTGCCGATGGTCAGGCCGAGCACGGTGCCGACCCAGGTCATCACGAAGCGGAAGAGCAGCAGCAGCGCGAACGCCCCTGCCGCGTCGGCGAGTCCGTGCCGGACGCGCCAGCCCGTGGCGAGCCCGACCAGCGCCAGCAGCGCCAGGACGACGACGCTGACCAGCAGGTCGGCGAGGGCCTGTCCGAGCAGCAGTCCGGTGCGGGAGACGGGCATGGAGCGCAGCCGGTCGGTGACCCCGCGCCCGACGTCGCGGGCGGCGCCGACCATGGTGGGCATGACGCCGTTGGTGGCCACCATGGCGAACAGGCCGGGCATCAGGAACTCCCGGTAGCCGCCGCCCCCGGGGACCTGCATGGCGCTGCCGAAGACGTACCCGAAGACCACCACCATCACCACCGGCACGCCCAGCGAAGCGGCCAACAGGCCGGGCGAGTGGCGGTAGTTGAGCAGGACGCGGAGCATCGAGGTCCAGGTGCCGGAGGCGAGCCGCCGGGCGGTGGACGGGCGCGGGACGGCGGACGGGCGCGGGGGCGCGAGTGCGGAGGCGGTCATCAGGCGGCCCTCCCGGCGTCCGCGGACTCCTGGGTGAGCGCGAGGAACACGTCGTCCAGCGAGGGCGCCCGCACCGCGACGTCCTCGGCGACGACCCCCGCACCGTCCAACTCCCGTACCAGCGAGGGCAGCAGGACGGACACGCCGGGCGTCGTCAGCACCGTGACGGTCCGCTCGGCGACGTCCACCCGCGCGTCGCCGCCGGTCATCGAGGACAGCACCACGGCGGTGGCGGCGAGCTGCCCGGGGTCGGCCAGGGTGACGGAGACCTGGCTGCCGATCGCGGCCTTGAGCCGGTCCGGCGGGCCGGTGGCGATGGCGGCGCCGTGGTCGATCACCACGATGTCGTCGGCGAGCCGGTCGGCCTCCTCCAGGTACTGGGTGGTGAGCAGCACGGTGGTGCCGGCGTCCGCCAGCTCCTTGACGGTGTCCCAGATCGCCTGCCGGCTGCGCGGGTCGAGCCCGGTGGTGGGCTCGTCCAGGAAGAGCACCGGCGGGCTGGTGACCAGGCTGGCGATGAGGTCGAGGCGCCGGCGCATGCCGCCGGAGTAGGTGCGCACGAGCCGGTCGGCGGCCTCGGTGAGGCCGAAGCGGGTGAGCAGTTCGTCGGCGCGCTCCCGGGCCCGGCGGGCGCCGAGGTGGTGCAGCCGGCCGAACAGCCGGAGGTTGTCGCGGCCGGTGACGCCCTCGTCGACGGCGGCGTGCTGCCCGGCGAGGCCGATGGCGCGCCGGACGTCCTCGGCGGCGCGGACGACGTCGTGTCCGGCGACCCGGGCGGTGCCGCGGTCGGGGGCGACCAGGGTGGCGAGGACGCGGACGGCGGTGGTCTTGCCGGCGCCGTTGGGGCCGAGCAGGCCGCAGACGGTGCCGGCCGGGACGGTGAGGTCGAGGCCGCGCAGGGCCTCGGTGGCGCCGAAGCGTTTCCGCACGCCCGTCATCTCGATGGCGGGCGCCGCGCCGGCGGCGGGTCGGGCGGTGTCGGACATGGCTCTGCCCTTCTCTAGGTACAGCGTACGTAGAAGCGCGCTTGGGCGTCATCGTACTACGTACGCCGTACGTATCTAAGATGGGAGGGCGAGGTGATCTTCCAGTGCCGTCCAGCAAGTCCCCCACCGGCCCCGACCAGCCGGAACAGTCGGAACAGCCCGACAGGCCCACGCCCCCCGAGGCCCCCGAAGTGATCTGGCTGCGCCCCGAGCGCACCGGCCGCGGCCCGCGCCCGGCCCACAGCCGGGACTCGATCGCCGCCGCGGCCATCGCGATCGCCGACGCCGAGGGCCTGGACGCGGTCTCCATGCGCCGGGTCGCGGCGGCGCTCGGCGCGGGCACCATGTCGCTCTACAACTACGTGCCGAAGAAGGAGCACCTGCTCGACCTGATGCTCGACGCGGTCGCCGGCGAGTACCGCTTCCCGCCCGCGCCGAGCGGTGACGTCCGGGCCGACCTCGCCGACCTGGCCCACCAGCAGCTCGGCCTCTCCCGCCGCCACCCCTGGCTGCCCGCACTGGTGCTGGTCCGCCCCAGCATCGGCCCCAACGCCCTGCGCTACACCGACCACTTCCTCGCCGTCACCGCCCCCACCGGCCTCGGCGGGGGCGCCCGGATGGAGGCGATGGCGCTGTTCAACGGCTTCGTCGGCCAGTTCGCCCAGTACGAGCAGACGGCCGCGGCGGGCACCAAGTGGCAGGCGGAGCTGGTCGGTTACCTCGGCCAGGCGGCGGCGAGCGGCGAATTCCCGCACCTGGCCCAGGCGTTCGCCACCACCGGTCCGCCCGCCGACCCGGACCGGGCCTTCGACCGCACCCTGGACCGGGTGATCTCGGCGATCCTGGCGCCCGCCGAAGGGGGCGCCCAGGAGACAGTCGAAGGGGGTTAGGCCACCGCCTCCCTCGGCAGCACCCCGGCCACCCGACCGTCCACCAGGACCATGACCGCCCGGTGCGTCTTCCCGAGCACCGTCCGCGCATCGGCCGCCGACTGCCCGACGCCGACCGTCGGCAGCGCCGGCCCGATCAGCCCGCCCAGCGGGTCGCCCGGCTTGGCCGCGCCGTCCGCGAGCGCCGCCGCCAGCGCGGCCCGGGAGACCGAGCCGACCACCTCCGTCGCGGCCACCCCGTACGGGCGCGCCGCCCGCGCCAGCACCGCCGGGGCCACGCCGCCCGGCGCATCGCCCAGCGCCTCCAGCGCCTCGCCCACGGTCGCGCCGGCGGCCACCGTCACCAGCGGCGCGGCGGCGTCGAGCAGCGGCCGCAGGCCGTCCGCCGCCTCCTCCAGGAAGCCCCACTCCCGCATCCACGCGTCGCTGTGCACCTTGGACAGGTAGGAGCGCCCCGAGTCCGGCAGCACCACCACGACCAGGTCGTCCGGCCCGAGCCGGCGCGCCACCCGCAGCGCCGCCGCCACCGCCGCGCCGGAGGACGGGCCGGCCAGCAGGCCCTCCTCGCGGGAGAGGCGACGGGCGGCCAGCAGCGCCTCGCGGTCCGGGATCCGCTCGTAGGAGTCGATCAGCTCCGTACGCAGGGCCTGCGGCATGCGGTCCTCGACGGTGTCGGGGTGGAGGTAGTGCCCGATGCTCTCGACGTACCACGGGCTGCCGTCGCCGCCCCCGTACGTGGAGGACTCCGGGTCCGCGCCGACCACGGTCACGGCGCCGCCGGAGGTCTCCTTGAGGAAGCCGCCGGTGCCGGTGATGGTGCCGCCGGTGCCGACGCCGGCGACGAAGTGGGTCACCCGGCCGCCGGTCTGCTCCCAGATCTCGGGGCCGGTGGTCCGGATGTGGGCGTCCGGATTGGCCAGGTTGTCGTACTGGTTGGCGAGCCAGGCACCGGGGATCTCCTCGGCCAGCCGCTGCACGACGTTGAACAGGTGCCTCGGGTCCTCGGCGGGCACGGCGGTCGGCGCGAGGACGACCTCCGCCCCGTACGCCCGCAGGATGTCCGACTTCTCGGCCGACGACTTGTCGGCCACCCCGGCGATCACCCGGTACCCGCGCTGCCGCCCGACGATCGCCAGGCCGATGCCGGTGTTCCCGGAGGTCGCCTCGATGATCGTCCCGCCCGGCTTCAGCAGGCCGTCCCGCTCGGCGGCCAGCACCATCGAGAGCGCGGCGCGGTCCTTGACGCTGCCGCCGATGTTGAGGAACTCGGCCTTGGCGTAGATCGGCGCGGCGATCCCGGCGCCGAGCCGGGCCAGGCGGATCAGCGGCGTCCCGCCGATCGCGTCGAGGACGGATTCGTGAACTGCGGCCATCGTCGGCCCCTTTCGCTAGCACTGTCAGCCCGAGCCTGCCCAGGCCACGGGCTCGGTAGACGGTAGCGACACCGTTCCTCATCCGGCCGAAACATTGTCCGACGGCCGGGATCGGGTACGGGCCGGTGCGAGCAGGGACGGGCGAGCGCACGCGGGGACGGGCGAGCGCACGCGGGGACGGTCGGGCGCAAACGGGGACGGTCGTCGATCAAGCGGGCAGCCGGCGGGGTCCCCCCGGGGTCCTCCCCCGGTTCCGGCGCCGCACCGCCTCCGCCGCGAGCAGCGCCGCCGGGACGGCCGCGGCCGGCACCGTCCACCACGGCAGGCCGGTCACGGACGCGAGCACCGCGGGCACTCCGCAGGCGAGCAGCGTCCACAGGACGAGCGACCGGGCGAGGTCGAGGGTGACGTCGCCGGGGCGGCCGGTGAACCGCAGCGCGCCCAGGACGGCGGCGAGCACCGCCAGCAGCGCGGCGAACGCGCCCACCCCGGCGGTGAACTGCCCCTCGTCGCGGGGCTCGTCGTACGAGGCCTGCGCGACACCGGCCCGTTCCAGGCGCATCACCCGGCCGCGCCACACCGTGCCGTCCACCCGGTCTCCGGGCTTCAGTGCGTCCAGCAGCGGCCCGCCGTCCGCGAACCCCACCTCGCCGGTCCAGAACGGCGCCCCGTCCAGCGTCGCCCGGAACTCGGAGCTCTTGCCCGCGTTGCGGACGACCGTGCCGCTGACGGTGAACGGCACGGTGCGCACGCACTCCTCGACCCCCGCGCCCGGGCTCCCGGCCGGGCAGGTCACGGCGGCCGTGTACGAGCGGTACCGCTCGGCGTCGTCCGGCAGCACGACGGTGAACACGTACCAGGCGGCCGCCGCCGGGGCCAGCGCCGCGACGGCGAGCAGCGCGCCGCCGGTGCGGGTCCATGGTGAGGGACGGTGGGTCATGACGGTTCTCCCCCCGGTCCGGTGCGCGGCCGGAACCCCCGGGTCGCCGTCGCCGGGGCGTGCCGCCCCGCCCCTTCCGGGGTCGGACGGTACCGGGCGGCCGGAACGCCGGACGGTGTCGCGGTCTCGGAGTCTGTCCGGAGCTCGCCGAAGCCCCGTGAGCGCTGCGTACGGCCTGAGCGGGTCCGCGCGGGGGGCGGCGGCGCGGCGGCGGACCTCGCGTCGAGCGCCACGCACACCACCCCCGGACCGGCTCGCGGACACAGCTGTCCCTCGATCGCCGACCAGGCTTCCCGGCACTCCTTCGCGCACGCTACCGGACTCCGACCCGGCCTGGCACGCCGGTTCGCCAAGGCGCCGGGCGAGCAACCCCCCTCCAGGGCCGGCGCGATCGACCGGGCAAGTCCTGGCACTTCGGCAGGGACTTCTCCGTTCCCGCCGGTCGCCCGGCGGGCGCTCAGCCGGCGGCCTCCCGAACCGGCGGGCGGAGGAGGGCGAGGCGACTGGCGGTGCGGTCGAGGTCGCGCATGAGGGTGGAGCCGGTGGCGAGGCCGGCGAGCGGATCGGCGCCGATCAGGACCAGGCGGACGTCGCGGTCGCAGCAGACGTCGACCAGGTTGGCGAAGCGCCGACGGCCGTCGGGGGACGCCTCGGCGAGCGGTGGGACACCGTCGAGGACGACGGTGGGGAAGCGGTCGACGAGTGCGAGGTAGTCCGCGACGGAGGTGAGGCCCTCGCACAGCTCCTGGAAGCCGAACCACACGTGGTCCTCGCGGACCGCCCGGGCCGACAGCTCACGGCGGTGGGCGGCCACCGGACCCGCTTCCTCGGGCCGGGGCGGGGTGAGACCGGCCGAGGGCTCGTCGCCGGGGCGGAGACGGGCGCCGAGGTCGAACCCGTGAGCGCGCTCCGACCGGGGCTGCCGCCGGAAGTCGACCGGCCCGGAGACGTCGAGCACGTCCATCCGCTCCTCGATCAGCCTGATCGTCGGCTCGAAGAGGTGGTGGTACAGCGGGTCGGGCATCAGCCCGGCGGGCGGGTAGTTGGACGTGGTGACAAGGGTGATCCGCCGGTCCAGCAGGGTGCGGAGGAGACGGGCGACCAGCATCGCGTCACCCGCGTCGTGGGCGTGGAACTCGTCGAAGACGAGGATCCGGCAGTTGCCGAGCAGCTCGTCCACGGCCCGGTCCACCGCCGCGCCGTCCGCGCTCCGGCTCTCGGAGTGGTGGGCGACACCCTCGTGCAGTCGGCGGAAGAAGTCGTGGAAGTGCAGCCGCCGCTTGCGCGGGGTCGGCAGCCCCTCGAGGAAGGTGTCCACCAGCCAGCTCTTGCCGCGGCCGACCGGGCCCCAGAGGTAGAGGTGCCGCGGACTGCGGCGCAGCCGCCAGGCCGGGTGGGCCAGCTCGCCGGCCAGCCGACTGAGTCGTTCGACCGGGAGCTCCTGGGCGGGGTCGAGCGTGAATCCCTGCTGCCCCGCGGCCCGGTGGAAGTGCCCGCGCATCGCCTCGTACTGGTTCCGCACCCCGTCCGTCACGGGTCCGGACCATAGCAGGGCATCAGAACCGTCGGGATCACCGGGAGTTGCCCGGTCCGCGGCGCCGCCGAAACACCGGCGCTCCGGCGGTTCGACCACGGTATTCCGGCGCTCCGCCGCCGGCCGGAACAGCCGGGGCGAATATGACGCCCAGTCATCGGAAAGTCACGCATTTCCGTGCCGGGCGCACACCCGCGATATTCGCGGCCCGATTCCCGCGGACGGATCTCCGTAGCCGCTTCGTCACGCCGCGCATTCGCTCCGTCCGGAATTCCGCGCGCGAAACGCGGCCCGCGCGGGCCTTCGGGCAGGGCGTCCGGGCAGGGCGTCCGGACGGGGCGCGGACACCCGGGCGGCCGGCCCGGCCCCGCTAGATGTCGAGAGCGGCCTCGATGCGCTTGAGACCGTGCCGGGCGAGCGCGAGGTTGGCCCGCGAGCGGTCCAGCGCCAGGTAGAGGAAGAGCGAGCCGTGACCGCGGGTCAGCGGGCGGATCAGGTGGTACTGGGTGCCGAGGGTGATCAGGACGTCCTCGATGACATCATCGATCGACAGCGCGGCCAGGGCGCGTATCTTCGCACGAACGACCTCGGTGTTGGCGGCGGCCGCAATCTCCAGGTCGAGCTGCTGCCCCCCGCCGAGGAACCCGAGTGACATACCGCTCTCGTGGTCGGCCACGGCCACTCCGATGGCCCCCTCGATGGCCATCGCGTCCTTGAGTGCCTCGTCAATGTTCATGCGCTGTTCGTCCTTTGCGTGACTTCCGGGCAGAACTCCCGTGTGCGGGAACAAAATAGCAAGAAGCCGCCGGTTGTGGTCGCCTCGTGAAAATGATGGAATAAAGTACGCTACCGGGGTTCAGAACGTGAAGGGGTACTGGTGCGCGCACTCGACGCTTCCCTCTCCGATGTGCTCGGCTCCCCCGGAGTGGTCGGTGCCGCGCTCGTCGACGCCGTCACGGGTCTCAGCTACCAGTCCGCCGGGGACCACCGACTGCTCGGGACCGGGGCCGAACTCGCCGAGCTGACCAACCTGATCGGCGAGCGGCTGTACGAGGCAGGGGCGGAGAGCGAGTTGGAGAGCCTGGTGGTCACCAGCACCCGCCATCACCAGGTCGTCCAGGTGGTGTCCCGGAAGGGCGACCCCCTGCTGCTGGCCACCGTGCTGGACCGGGAACGGACCAACCTGGCACTGGCCCTCCGCCAGACCGCCGACCGCGCGCAGGACTTGCTGGCATGACCGACCCGTCCCACGGCACGGCGCCGCCCGCCGTGCCCGCGACTCCCACGACGCCGGCTCCACCCACCGCGCGCAACGTGCCCGCGCTGCTGCTCGCGCTGCGCCGGACGGAGTTCACCGGCTCGGTCACCGTCTCCAGCGCACCGGGCGGCACGATCCACCTGGAGCAGGGTCTGGTCGTGGCGATCGAGACCCCCGGGGCCCCGACCGCCGCGACCCTGCTGCTGAAGTCCCGGCGCGTCGGCGAGGAGGAGTGGGCGTCCGCCGAGACGGCCGCGTCCATCGGCCGACCGACCGACGCTCCCCCGACCTGGGGCGGCGACCTCGGCGCGGCCCTGGTGGCTCAGGGGTCGATCGGCGCCGCCGAGCTCGAAGCCGTCTGCGCCGCCGCCGCCTTCGACGGGGCCTTCGCCCTGGTGCTGAGCCCGCCCGGCAGTTGGGAGACGGCCGAGGCGGCGCCGCCTGCCAGGATCGCGCTGCGCCCGGGCATCGAGCCGGAGCGGCTCTTCGAGGAGACCGCCCGGCGGACGGCCCTGCTGACCCGCCTCTGGGGACCGCCCGGCGAACTGGCCCGCATCCGGATCCGTCCTGCCGCCCGGGCCGAGTCCGGCGCGCTGCGGATCCCGGTCCGCTACCGGGAGATCCTGGCCGCCGCCACCGGCCGCCGCACCGCGCGCGACCTCGGCTTCGCCCTGGGACGCGGTGTGTTCGCCGTGCTCCTCGACGTCGTACGGATGGACGCCCGGCACCTGCTCCACCGGGAACCGGCTCACCCGGCGCCCCTGGCACCGAGCGTGGCCCCGCGCACGCCGACGAGCGAACCGCCGCCGGCCGACACCGGGCCGCTGCCGCGCCGCGTCCGCAGCGGACGCGGCGCGGGTGGTCCGGGCGGCCCCGGCGGCCTGCCCGCCCGATCCGAGGGAGCGGCGGCCGCTTCCGACGGTCCACCGAACGCACACCGCGCCGAGCACACCGCGCGTACCGAGACGACCGAGCAGAGCGAGAAGAGCGCACCATGAGCAGCCAGACACCGACCGCCGTGCTGGTCGACGAGTTGAAGTCCCTCCGCGACCGGGTCATGGGCATCTCGGAGAGTGTCATCTCCACCACCGACGGCCTGTTGGTGGCCGCCGACACGGCCGCCGTCCACCCCGAGTCGGCCGCCGCCCTGTCCGCCGCCATGCTCGGCCTCGGCCGGCGCACCGCGGCCGAGGTCGGCGTGGGCGGCCTGCGCGACGTGGTCACCCGCTGCACCAGCGGCTACGTCGTGGTGCTGGCGATCGGGGAGCAGGCGCTGCTGATGATTCTGGGAGACGAGGGCCTCGACATCGCCGGCCTGCACCGCGAGTCGCCCGCCACGGTCCGCCGCCTGAGCGAGCTGCTCGGGATGGTCCCCGCGGTCTAGGCCCTCTCTTTCGGATCATGCCGGGCGCGCGGCGTGATCCGGAAGAGAGCGCCTGGTCCCGACGCCGTCGGGTTACCGACCGCGGCGGCCCCGCTTCCCCAGTCCCTCGGTCAGCGTGGCCCAGAAGCCCCGGCGCTGCGGCTGCTTCTCGGCCGCGGCATCGACCGGCGCCCGCAGCGCCGGGCCGTCCGGGACGATGCCCTGGGCCCGGGCGGCCACCAGCCAGCTCGGCAGCTCGGTGAGCAGCAGGTCGTACAGCTCGTCGTCGGAGACCGTCCGGGGGTCGCGCCCCAGGTGGACGAAGCCCGCGTTGTCGATCGGCCGCTTCTCCGGGACGGGCAGTTCGTCCAGCTTCCGCAGGAAGTCGAACTGCCGGCTGTCCGGGTCGCCGAAGCCGATGAACTGCCAGAAGATCGGCAGCGTCGCCGCCTCGCAGAGCTTCTTCTCCGCCGCGGGCTTGCTGATCGGGCCGCCGTCCGTCTGGAACAGCACAAAGGCCGGGTCCGTTGCTCCGCTCTCCCGGTAGTGCCGGATGACCGCGTCCATCGCCAGGTGGTAGCTGGTCCTGCCCATGTGGCCGAGGCCCGCGACGATCCGGTCGATCCAACCCGCGTGGTCCTCCAGGGCGATCTCGGCCTGGGCGTCGACCTCGGTGGAGAAGAAGACGACCGGCACGGTCCCGTCGTCGTCCAGGTGGGCCGACAGCCCCAGGACCCGGTCCGCGAACGCCTGGACGCTGCCGTCCTTGTAGTAGGGCCGCATCGAGCCGGAGTAGTCGACCACCAGGTACACCGCCACCCGCTGGCCGTTCAGCCCACGCCGCTCCACAGAGGCGCCGGCCGTCTTGTAGAGGCTCACCAGCGCGGGCGCGCTCTGCTCGACCTTGCTCAGACTGACGGCCATGTGTCGCTCCCTCGCTCACTGCGGCAGCCGGGCTGCCGGGGCGCGTGATCGTCAACGCGCTCCGGACACTGTGCGCGGCGGACGGCGGTGAGGGCAAGCCGTCCGCCCGGCGCGGCCGCTCACAGGCCGTTCGGGTGCCCCGACAGCCACCCGGCGTACCGCCCCTTCAGCCGGTCCCGCTCCTCCGTCGACGCCAGGTAGACGTCCGCCCCGCCGTCGTACGGGTGGTACAGCCGCCGCAGGCCGGGGCCGGCGAGTCTGCCACATCCGTCCCACCCGTCCCGGCCTGGTGAAATCCCCTCGTCAGGGGCGCCGGGCTCCCGTAGCGTGGTTCGGTCGATCTTGAGGGCGGAACTGGGCAGAACGGGGCACCACATCATGCAGCAGCACCAGGGCTGGGCCGACGAGCGCTTCGGCGCCGTCGCGGACGTCTTCGCCGCCAACTTCGCCGGGTTCCCCGAGCTGGGCGCCGCCGTCACGGTGTTCGTCGGGGGCCGGAAGGTGGTCGAGCTGTGGGGCGGCACGGCCGACGAGCGCACCGGGCGGGCCTGGACGCAGGACACCCTCGTGCCCGTCTTCTCCTGTGCCAAGGGCCCGGTGAGCATCAGCGCCCACCTGCTCGCCGAGCGGGGCCGGCTCGACCTGGACGCGCCGGTCGCCCGCTACTGGCCGGAGTTCGCCCGCAACGGCAAGCAGGACATCACCACCCGGATGATCCTCGGCCACCGGGCCGGCATCCCCGCCCTGGACGCGGTGCTCTCCTTCGAGGAGGTCGCCGCCTGGGATCCGGTGGTCCGGGCGATCGAGGCGCAGCAGCCGCTCTGGGAGCCGGGCACCGCGTACGAGTACCACGGCCATGTGCTCGGCTTCGCGGTCGGCGAGGTGATCCGCCGGATCACCGGGCTGACCCCGGGCGCGTTCCTGCGCAAGGAGATCGCCGAGCCGCTCGGCCTGCCGGTCTGGATCGGCCTGCCGGAGAGCGAACTCCCCCGCCTGGCCCGGCTGGTGGAGGCCGAGGGTCGCCGTCCGATGCCCGGCCCGGAGCACCTGCTGACCCGGATCGTCACCATGAACGGCGCCCTGGTCTTCCCCGGCCTGGACGTGCCGCACGGCTGGAACGACCCGGCGCTGCACGCGATCGAGCTGCCCGGCGCGGGCGCCGTCGCCTCCGCCACCGGCCTGGCGGGCCTCTACGCGGCGGCGGCCACCGGACTGGACGGCGCGCCCCGCCTGCTCTCGCCCGACACGGTGACCGGCGCGGTGCGCGAAGTCTCCTCCGGGGCGGGCTTCCTGGGCTTCGACATGGGCGCCCGCTGGGGCTCCGGGCTGCTGCTCGACTCCCCGGCCTTCCGCCCGCTGCTCGGCGCGCGCAGCTTCGGCAACGACGGCGCCGGCGGCCAGTTCGCCTTCGGGGACGACGAGTTCGGCGTCGGCTTCGCCTATGTCGCCAACCGGATGATCGGCCACGGCGACGCCCGGGCGAACCGCCTGATCGAGGCGGTGCGCGAGTGCCTGGGCTGACCGGCTTCCTCCCGCTCGTCACCGTCCTGGCCACCACCGGCGGCCTCGGCGAGCTGCGCTACGGCGCCTCGCTGCCCGAACTCGCCGTCCACTACGGCGATCCGTGGGACGGCGGCGGCATCCACCGGGGCGACCGGTGGCCGCACGCCTTCTGCTGGGGCGACGTGCGGACGGTGTTCTGCCGCTGCCGCCGGCTCCACTCGCTCTCCCTGCCGGTCTGGCAGGGCGAGCTCGACCTCCCGCAGCCGGGCGGCGGTTCGGCGACGCTCGACACCCACGTCTCCGAGGCCGACCTGATGGCGGCGCTGACCGCCACCGGCCACAGTTGGCAGACGGTGACGTACGAGAACCTCCCGGACCAGCGGAACCTGCTGTTCTCGCCGGCCGAGGAGGTCCGGGTGGAGCTGGTCCTGACGAACCGGGCGTCCCAGGACGGGCCGCCGCTGGAGGCGTGGGCGCTGCACAAGGCGTTGCTGTGGGGCTACGAACACCTCGACTGCCCCGAGCCCGACCGCTCCCTGCCCGACGACGGCTGGGGCGCGGCCGGGCCGTAGCGCGGCGGCGAGCCGTTCCGTCCCCTGCTCGGAACGGCCCACCGCCGGCGGCGGTCCACCGTCGGACGCAACCCGCCGACGGCCCCCGCTACTTGAGCAGGAAGTCGTACACCGCCTGCCGCCCGGCCGGGTCGGCCGCCCGGGTCTGCACCGAGTGCGCCGCACCCGGGACGATCACGACCTGCGGGTCGTGCGCCAGCTCCGCCTGCTGGTACAGCCACTCGTTCGGCGTGGACAGGTCCCGGTCGCCGCCGAGCAGCAGCACCGGCACGTTCGGCAGCCTGCGGTGCGCCGACGGGATCGGCGGCACCTGCTCGCGCGGCCAGTCCAGGCAGACCAGTTGGCTGCCGAGCCCGGTCGCGGTCGCCGCGTCGTACGGCCAGGTCTGCTCGGCGGTGAGCCGCTGCCGGGTGCGCTCCAGCGCGGCCGCCCGGCCCGCGACCGGGGTGTCGGTGCTGCCCCACGGGAAGCGCGAGTCCGCGCAGACGGTGGCGGCGTGCAGGCCTTGGCTGAGCGCCTCGGCCGGGGCCGCGTCGTCCCGGTGGACGGTCTCGATGAAGGCCTGGAGCTTCTCCGGCTGCCCGGCGGCGGCCTCGTGCAGCGCCTCCGGGACCTCGCCGTAGTTCGGGTCGGTGAACTCGTAGCTGGTGAGGGCGTCCAGGACCTGCGCCCCGTTGCCGTACCGCCGGACGGTGGCGGCGAGGTCGGCGGCCGGGTCGGTGGTGCAGCCGGTGGCCTGGCAGGCGGCCCGCAGCACCCGGGCGCTGGCGGGCAGGGCGGCCAGGTCGAGCGGGTCGTAGCCCTGCTGCGGCACCACCGAGTCGAGCACCAGCCGGGCCACGTGCGCCGGGTGGGCGAGCGCGTACCGCTCGGCGACGAGGGTGCCGTACGAGACGCCGTCGAGGGTCAGCCGCCGGTCGCCGAGGGCCCCGCGCAGCCGGTCGATGTCGGCGACGGTGTCCGCGGTGCTGTAGAAGCGGGCGTTCGGTCCGAGGGTGGCGGCGCAGTCGGCGATCGACTGCTTGCGCGGCACAGCGAGGTCGGAGGAACCCATGTCCTCCTGGAGGCCCGGGCACTGGAGCGCACGGGCGCCGGTGCCGCGCTGGTCGTACATCACCAGGCGGTAGTCCTTGAGGACGGGCGCCATCTTGCCGGCGATCCGCTTCATCAGCGGGACGCCGGGCTGGCCGGGGCCGCCGGTGAGGAACAGCAGGTCGCCCTTGGGGGCCGCGGTGTTCCCGGCGACGGCCACCGCGAGGTCGAGGGTGCCGGGGACGGCGCCGCTGTGGTCGAGCGGGACGGTGAGGGTCCCGCAGGTGAACTCGGGCGCGTCCGGGCAGGGCGCCTGCCCGGCGATCCCGCCGCCTGGCCTGGCCGTGGCGAGTGTGTCGGCCGTGGCGGCCGCGGGAGTGGCCAGCGTGGTGCCGGCGACCACCGCGACGGCGCCCAGCAGGGCGGCGATGCGGCCGCGCGTGCTCGTCATGTGAGTCCTTCCGCTCGCACCGCGTCCGTACTGACGCGGGCACGGAAGTAGCCTGCGCCCGGGACGACGGCGAAGGCGAGCGGTTATCCGGGGATTCGACCAGGGGCGAATCCCCGACGGAGCCAGCGACGGTGACGCACCGTCACATCAATCGCGGAAGCCGCGGCAGTCTCAGAGCAGCGCCCGCGGCAGCACCACCCGCACCCACTCCTCCGGCTGCGACAGGTGCGGGGCATGCCCGGCGCCGCCGTACAGGTGGCGTTCCGCCTTGGGCAGGGTGAGGTCGATGAGGTCCAGCACCTCGCCGAACATCGGCGCGCTCTCGTCGCTCTGGGTGAGCAGCGCGGGCTCGCCGAAGCGGGCGAGCCCGATGAGGTCGAGGTCGAGCGCGGCCGGGTCGCGCAGCTCGTCCAGGTAGGTGGGCGCGTTGCGGATGTAGCTGTGCCGGACCGGCGCGGGCAACTGCTCCCAGGCGCCGGGGCCGAAGGCGAGGCTGTCCACGTACAGTTCGGCGGCGGCCGCCGACTCGGCCTGCTCCAGCAGCTCCCGGACGGCGGCGATCCGGTCGGCGAAGCCGGTGCCGAGCGGTCGCAGGTCCGGGTCGGCGAGCAGGATGCCGGTGCCCGGCGGCTCGTGCACGGCGATCCCGCGCAGCAGGTCGGGCCGGGCGGCGGCGAGCCGGAGGACGACCAGGGCGCCGTAGGAGTCGCCGTAGGCGAAGGCGGGCGCGAGGCCCAGCTCATGGATCAGCCCGGCCAGGTCGGCCGCGTCCTCGTGCACCGAACCCTGGGTGAGCGGGTCCTCGCTGCGGCTGTGCCCCCGGCGGTCGTAGGCGACCGCGGTGGTGGACTCCGCCAGGCCGGGCAGCACCCGCGCCCAGGAGTCCGCGTCGCTCCAGGAACCGTGCACCAGGACGACGCCGGGGCCCTCGCCACGGGCCTCGTAGTGCAGCGCCACCCCGTTCACCCTGATCTCGGCCATCACGAGTCTCCCGGTCTCGGCGGTGCTCCCCCACCAGACTGACACAACCACCCGAAAGGGTCAGGTCCGTCGGCGGCGGACCCCGTCAGCTCATCGCCCGCACCGGCGGCTCGTCCCGCGTCCCGTCCTCCGCGACCACCGTGAACCGCTCCGCGTCCGACACCGACAGGTCCACCGGATAGAGCGACGCGGTGTCGTTGACGTCCAGCACGGCGCTCTGCCGCCCGGTCGCCGCCTCCACCCTGGTCACCCGGCCCCGGGTCATCGCCCACACCGAGCCGCCGTCCACCACCAGGCCGGTCACCTGGTCGTCCAGCCCCGCCGTCCACCGCTTGCCGCCGTCCGTCAGCGAGTACGCCAGCAGCCGGCCGGTGGCGGTGCGGCTCGGGTGCTTGCCGCCGCTGATGCCGATGTCGCCGGGCTTCTCCCCCGGTACGACGAACAGGTCCCCGACCACCACCCCGCCGAACAGCGGCCGGGCGCTGAACTCGTCGAAGGCGTGCAGCCCGCCCAGCATCACGTCCAGGTCGTACTCGTCCCCGGCGACCGGTATCACCGCCCGCTGCCGGCCGGTCCGGTCGTAGCTGAGCACCGCGTGGGTGCCGCGCTCGGCCTGGGCGTCCACCCACACCGCGAGCGGGTCGACCGAGACCACCGCGAGGTTCTTCAGCCCGCCCGCCGCGGGCAGCGCGATCCGCTGCTGCTCCCGGCCGTCCGCCGGGGCCAGCGAGCGCAGCACGGGCGGCGCGGCGCCGCACTGCGCGACCGTGACGGCGTCCCCGGGCCCGCCCGCGACCTGCAGCGGGGTGCAGCCCGGGTCGGCCGCGCCGCGCCAGACGTCCCGGCCGTCGGCCAGCCGTACGGCGCGCCAGCCGGCCTTCTCCTGGAGGAGGGCCTGCTGCCCGGCCACCGCGACCACGTCCGGAGTCGCGTCGTCCCCGTCCCGGGCGGGCGCGTCCACGGCGGCGGTCCAGCCCTCCCTGCCGTCGGAGAGGTCGAGCGCGGTGACGGCGGAGCACGGCTTGTCGTGCGGCGCGTGGCCGATCAGGCCGAGGGCGCCGCCGCGGCCCGTGCCGTCAGGCCCGGTCGTCCGGCTCATCGCGCACACCGTGTCCTCCCCGGGCGGGGCCCAGTGCCAGGCGACGGCCCCGCTCGTCCGGCGGTACGCCACCACCAGGTCCGGCCGGGCCCGGACCACCAGGTCCCCGCTGGTCCAGCTGCCCACCGCGCGGATCGTCGACGGCCGGTCCAGCGGCGCCTTCCAGGAGTCGTTGAGGCCGTCCCCGGCGAAGCCGACGAAGATCCCGAGCCCCAGTACCGCCCCGACGGCGGCCGACGGGAACCCGGCCCTCGGGTGGATCAGCGCCCAGACGAAGCCCGCACCGCAGGGCATCAGCCCCAGGATGCTGACGATCCCCATGTACGCGAGGCTGTCGCCGCCGAACCCGTTCGCCGGGCCGAACAGCACCGCCAGCCCCATGCTCGCGAACAGCGCCCCCAGCACCCCGCCGGAGACCACCATCCAGGTCTCCCGGTCCCAGGCGGACCACACTCCCCACTTCGCCCGGACGACACTGTCCTCGGGCCGAACGGCCATGCCGGTCTCTCCCCTGCGACGCGCCGCCCACCGCGTCGGGGCGACGATCATCGGATCGTCGCAGAGCGCGCCATGATCCGGAACAAAGAGCAGGGAAAACCCCGGCCATGACCCGCACATACCGGGCCCGGGGCGCCGGTGGCACCTGCTGTCCACGGCGCGCGCCGGGCGCGGAAATCGATTGCCCGCCCCTGGGCCGCTGACTAGCGTTGCCCGGCATGACCACGCCATCCACCACCCCCGACTGGCGCACCGCCAACCGCGCGAACTGGGACGAGCGCGTCCCCGTCCACGCCGCCGGCCCCTTCTACGACCTGCCCGGCTTCGTCGCGGGCCGTGACACCCTCCAGGACTACGAGCCCGCCGAGGTCGGCGACGTCACCGGCCGCACCCTGCTCCACCTCCAGTGCCACCTCGGGCTCGACACCCTCTCCTGGGCCCGCCGCGGCGCCGTCGTCACCGGGCTCGACTTCTCCGCCCCGGCCGTCGCGGCCGCCACCGACCTCGCCGCCCGGATCGGCGCCGCCGACGCCCGCTTCGTCACCTCCGACGTCTACGCCGCCGCCGAGGCGCTCGACGGCCGGACGTACGACATCGTCTACACCGGCTTCGGCGCGCTCTGCTGGCTCCCCGACCTCACCCGCTGGGCCCGGACGGTCGCCTCGCTCATCACCCCCGGCGGCTTCCTCTACCTCGCCGAGTACCACCCGGTGGCCGACGTCCTCGCCGACGACGGGCGCGGCTTCGCGGAGGACTACTTCGAGCGCACCCCGATCGTCGTCGACTACCCCGGCACGTACGCCGACCCGGACGCCCGGCTCGACTCCACCGTCACCGTCCAGTGGCAGCACGGCCTCGGCGAGGTCGTCACCGCCCTGGCCGACGCGGGCCTGCGCCTGGACTTCCTCCACGAGCACGCCCACGCCCACTTCCGCGTCCCCGCCGGCGCCCCCGCCCCGCAGACCTACTCCCTCCGCGCCACCCGGCCCCGATGACCCCGCCGGGGCGGCTCCGCCCCGGCTCCCAGGGCCTCCCCCTCGCCGCCCTCGCCGCCCTCCCCACCCTCGCCGCCGTCGAGACCCCCGTCCCCTACGCCGACGCCCTCCCCCGCGGTGCCGCCGGGCGCGATCCCGCCCGTGCTCGCAGCGGGCACATTTTGGCCCCTCAGCTCCAGCCCGTGTCCCCGCCCCTGCCCGCGGTCCGGTCCCCGCCAGGCACCCTGTCCCCGCCCGGCACCCAGTTGCCGTGCAGGCCCAGGGGCACCCGCACCGGCAGGTGGATACGGGCCAGGGGCTCGCCGGTGAAGTCCTGGGCGGCGAGGACCACCAGGTCCGCCGCTCCCCGGTCCGGGTCGTGGACGTACGCCATCAGGTACCCGTCGTCCTCCGCCGTCGGCGACTCGGCGGCGACGAACACCGCCTCGCCCACCGCCCCGTCGCGCCCGAACTCGTGGGCCTCGACGGTCCCCCGGCTCAGGTCGTGCTTGAGCAGGGCGTTGCTGAAGCCCTCGTCCGGGCGGTCGTCCCCGGGGCCGGTCGGCGGCGCGTAGAGCTCGACGGCGGCCGCGTAGCCGTAGCGGTAGGGGCGGCCGGTGTGCCGCGGGTTGAGGCGCGGGAACTCCTGCACCCGGTCGTCCAGCCGCTCTTCCCGGACCGTCCCCGCCGCCAGGTCGACCGTCCAGCGGTCGAGCGTGGGGCGGCTCGCGCCGATGTTCCGCAGGTCCATGCCCGGCGGGTGCCGCACGACGTCGACCACCAGCTCGTCCGCCGTCCGCTCGTACGCGTTGAGGGTGTGCCCGACCAGGTGCGGCGCGAGCTCGAACCACCGCACCGCGCCGCCCTCGCGCGGCATCACCCCGACCCGGGCGGCGCGCCGCTCGTCCCAGGTGAAGGGCACCCCGGCGGCCAGGTGCGCCGGGCTGAACACCACCTGGGTGTCGTACAGCAGCACGAACCGCTCGGTGAGCGCGAAGTCGTGCATGTACGGGTTCCCGGGCACCTCGATCAGCGTGCTGCGCCGGACGGTGCCGGCCGCGTCCATCACGATGTGCTGCACCTGCTCGGAGCCGTACCGGAAGGCCAGCGAGTGCAGTTCCCCGGTGTGCGGGTCGACGACCGAGTGGGCGTTGGCGCTGTACCCCTCCGGCGTGGCGCCCAGCCCGCACGGCCCCACCGTGTCCAGCTCGTAGGTGAGTTCGTACGGGCGGATGCCGCCTTCGAGCAGCGCGTAGGTGCGCCCGGCGAGGCCCGCGACCTGCACGTTGGGGGAGATGTCCATCCGCTCGTCGACGGGCGTGCCGCGCCGGGGCTCACCGAGCCGGTCGGCGACCGCGCCGGAGCGGACCCAGCGGTTGCGGTACCACTCGGCGCGCCCGTCCCGGATCCGCACGCCGTGCACCATGCCCGCGCCGAGGGTCCACAGGTGTGCGCCCGGGTCGTCGATGCCCAGCGGGTTGGGGCCGTTGCGCAGGTAGCGGCCGTCGAGGTGGGCGGGGATCCGGCCGGTGACGGGCAGGTCGTAGGCGGTGACCTCCTCGGTCACCGGGGCGAAATTCCCGGAGACGTAGCGGCTGCGCCTCGTACCGTTGTTGCTGTTGCCGTTGCTGTTGCTGTTGCTGTTGCTGATCGCGCCGTTGCCGTTGCTCTTGCCGATCGTGCTGTTGCGGATCGGGTCGCCTGGGCTCATCGTCTCGGCCTCTCGTCAGGTGATGGGGTGTCCGGACTCGTTCACGAACCGGCGCCGAACGCCCGCCCCAGTGCGGCCATCAGCGCCTCGTAGCGCGCCCCGGCCTCGGCCGACGCGAAGTGGCCGGCGAGCTCCAGGCTCACCGCGCCGTGGGTGGCCGCCCAGAAGAGGTTGGAGACCTCCAGGGCGTCGCCGGGCCGGAAGACCCCGGCCGCCATGCAGGCCTCGACGGCGGCCACCGAGGCGCCGAACGCGCCGTCGGCCAGGGCCAACGCCTCGGCACTGGGCCGGAATCCGGGCACCGGCTGCTCGAACATCACGCGGTAGTAGGCGGGTTCGGCGACGGCCCGCTCCCGGTAGGCGCGGCCGAGCTCGGTCAGGTACTCCAACGGGTCGCTCCCGCGCGGGACTTGCTCCTGCGCCCGGCGCAACCGTGCGAAGCCCTCCCGGTACAGCGCGTCGAGCAGCCCCTCCTTCCCGCCGAACATCGTGTACAGCACCTTGGTCGAGGAGCCGATCTCGGCGGCGATCCGGCGCACGGTCAGCGCGGCGGGGCCTTCGGCGACGAGGAGGGAGATGGCGCGGTCGAGGATCACGGCGCGTACGGCATCCTGGCCGACCCGCTGCGCGTCCTGGTAGGGCGTGCTCATGGGTAACAACGTAACCGATCAGAAACAGTGTTACCAGCCTTTGCGGGCAAGGGATTTCACCACCCACCCGGCCCGACCACCCGGCCGCCCCGACCGGCTGTCCGACCACCCTGACTAGACTGGCGCGCTCCACAGCCGAGGGGAGTCAGCGATGAGTGGTGCCACCCGCTGCGACGAGGTCGCGGCCGAGGCGGGCCTGGGCGAACGGCGGCGGCTGTACCGGACGAGCCGCCGGATCGGCGACGGCGTGGGCAAGTGGGGCCTGGGGCTGCCCGGCATCCTCGTCCTCGCCGCCTCCGGCTGGACCTGGTGGGGTGCTGCCCTCGCGGTCGCCGCCGTGGCAGCGGCCGCCGTGGCCTACCAGAAGGTCCCGCCGCGCTCCGGGCTGGTCGCCGTGGCGCGCTACCAGGGCGGCCTCGTCCTCCACCACGCCGGCGGCGACTTCCGCGCCCTGCCCTGGGACGCCATCGAGAGCTACGAGTACATACCCTCCCGGATGGAGTTCCGCGGCAACCTGAGCGTCGAGCACTTCGGCCGCGTCCTCATCCTGGCGCGCGGCCGCGAAACCCCCTTCGTGGTCTCGAAACTGGCGGGCCGCTACGAACCGGGGCTGGCCGAGGCCATCCGCGCGGGCCTGCTGCCGCGCTACACCGCGCCGCTGCACGAGCGGTTCGAGGAGGAGGGACACGTCCTGTTCGGGACGGTGCTCGCCGTGCTGCCCGCGGGTCTTCTCCTCGACCCCGACGACGACCACCCCACGGCCCCGCTGCCGTGGAGCGACCTCCAGGACATCAGCGCCGAGGACACGCGCGAGCTGCGGATCACGGAGCGCACCGGACCGGGCCGGGGCGGACGGGTCGTCACCCGTGTGCTCACCGACGCGGACGTCGTCGCGGCGTTCGTCCGGGAGACCCGGGCGAAGCTCCTGGCGGAGCAGCGCCCGGAGTGACCGCCCCTTGTGACCGGGCCGTGTTACCGGCCCTGACCGCACCCCGAGCCGCGGCCGGCCGACTCGACGGCCGTCCGCCAGGGCGCGCCAACCCCGCGCTACGGCCGGACAGTTGACATCCGCCGGGGCACCGGCGACACCGGGTCCGCACGTCGTGCTGCGCCGACCGGGTCAACCTCGGCGCCGGACTGTACGCGCACGCCCGGTCGGCTCGTTCTGCTGTATATGCCTCCCCTGATCCCGATGCCCTCACCGCTGCCCGTACGCGGCACCGCGCGGACCACCGTACGGAGGTCCCCGTGGCCGTGATCGGCCGTGCGGCGGCCACCGTGGTCGCGCTGGGCATCCTGCTGATCCCGACGGCCGTCACGGCGGGCACCGACCTGCCGCCCGAGCCCGGTGCGGGCTGGTGGGAGGTGTCGGCCAACGCCGCCAACGTCCGGGTCGACCACTTCGGCGAGGAGACCGTCATCGGACTCGCCCGTTCGGGTGACCGGGTCGAGGTCGTGGACACCTGGACCTCACCGCTCGGCGCCCGCTGGGCGAAGGTCATGGTGGAGCGCACCCGGGTCTCCGGCTGGGTCCTGTGGTCCCTGCTCGCGCACCGCGACCCCTCCTCGGAACCGTAGAATCCGCCTGTACACATCAGGAGGGAATTCGCGTGTTCCGAGCGCAGCGTCCGCGCACCGCAGAGCTGACCCCACGACGGGGCGAGGAGCCGGTCACCGGCGTCGCCCTGCTGCTGCCGGGCGGGTTCCTCCGCAGTCGGCGCGCACCGATGCGGGTCGCCGAGCTGGGCCTGCGGGACCTGGCCACCGAACTCACCGACCGCGGCCGGCCGCACGGCCTCGCGGTGCACCTGCTGCGCTACCGCCACGGCGGCTGGAACGACGCGGACGCCGACACCGCCGTCGACACCCGCTGGGCGCTCGACGAGCTGGCCCGGCTCTACCCGGGCGCACCCGTCGTGCTGATCGGCAACTCGCTGGGCGGGCGCGCCGCCTTCTGGTGCGCCGGGCACCCCTCGGTGGTCGGCGTGGCCGGGATCGCGCCGTGGCTGCCCAGCGGCGACCCGGTCGACCAGCTGGCCGGGCGGCGGGTGCTGATCGTCCACGGCACCGGGGACCACAGCTCGGCCAGCGCCACCCAGTCCCTGGAGTACGCGCTGCGCGCCCGGCGGGTCGTCCCGGACCTCGCGCGGTACGAGGCCCCGGGCGCCAACCACCTGCTGCTCCGCGAGTCCCGCGACATCAGCGCGCTGACCACCGCCTTCACCCTCGGCGTCCTGGGCGCCGAGCCCGCTCCGCTGGTGGCGGGGGCGGTCTGCACCCGGCTGCCGGCGCGGGTGTAGCCGGCGCTCCCCCAACCGCTGTCGCGTCCCGCCTCCCGTGTGGTCCGCGTCCGCACCCCGGGCCTCCCCTGCCGATCGGCAGGGGAGGCCCGGTCGCTTTCCCGCCGGATTCCTACCGAACGGCACATGCGCGAAGGGGCTTCCGGCGATCACTCTTGGGGGCATCGCGACGGTGGCCACCCGGGCCACCGTGGAAGGGAGTCCCCACCGTGTTCCGTGCCCGCGCTCTCCGCCTTCGCACCGGTCGTGTGCAACTGAATGACCGTCAGCCGCGTGTTCTCCAGGGCGGATCGCTCCGCCCCACAGCCGTCCCACCCGCTTCGGAGGGCACATGGCCGTCAGCAAACCCGCCACCCTCGCGCGGGGCCTCGCCGCCCTGCTCCTCGCGGCGGCGTCCGCATCCACCGCACCCGCCTTCGCCGCCACGCCTGCTCCGGCCGCTCTCGGTCCGGCTGTCCTCGATCCGGCCGCCCTCGACGCCGCGATCGCCGCCCGGCCGGGCGACCCGGTGGCGGGCGCGGTCGCCCGGGTGAC
The DNA here is from genome assembly GCF_042896795.1 of Kitasatospora sp. NPDC001261. Classification (NCBI taxonomy): domain Bacteria; kingdom Bacillati; phylum Actinomycetota; class Actinomycetes; order Kitasatosporales; family Streptomycetaceae; genus Kitasatospora; species Kitasatospora sp. NPDC001261. Next base: position 123,247 of record NZ_JBIAXP010000004.1, on the reverse strand, counting down.
GGCCGACGGCCTGGTCTGGCGCGGCAGCGCCGACGATCCGGTGAGCGGGCGGCCGGTGGCGCCGGACGCGGCGTTCCGGATCGGCAGCATCAACAAGACCTTCGTCGCCGCGGTGCTGCTCCAACTCGCCGCCGAGCAGCGGATCTCCCTGGACGGCACCGTCCAGCAGTACCTGCCCGGCACGCTGCCCGCGAGCTTCACGCTGCCGATCACCGTCCGTCAACTCCTCGACCACACCAGCGGACTTCCGCAGGCCGTCGAGGGCCCGGAACTCGAGGGCACCGAGCTGGAGAAGCGCGACGGCCTGATCGCCAACCGCTTCGCGATCGAGACGCTCGACCTGGTCGTCCAGCGGACGCTTCGGCCCCACCCGGAGCGCGGCCTGCCCGAGGCCGGCCCGGCCTTCGATCCGGGCAGCGAGCAGGAGTACAACAACTTCAACTACCGGGTGGCGGGCCGGATCATCGAGCAGGTGACGGGGCACACGATCAGGGAGGAGGTGACGGCCCGCATCCTGAAGCCGCTCGGCCTGCGGCACACCGAGGTGACGGAGGGCAGGCCCGCGATGCCCGAGCCCCACCTGGCCGGCTACGTCCCCGACAGCGCCGACACCCCGACGGACGTCTCCGAGCAGGGCGGCAACCCGGAGTCGATGGTGTCCACCCCGGCCGACCTGGACAGGTTCCTGCGCGCCCTGCTCGACGGCGAACTCCTGCCTCCGCAGCAGCTGCACGACCTCCTCACCCTGCCGCGCGACGCCTCCGGGCGGCTGGTGCCCGTACGCGGAGCGGGCGAGTGCCCGTTCGGTCCGGACAAGGGTCGGGCCTGCTACAGCGCCGGACTGATGGCCGTCCCGCTGCGGGACGGCACGGTGCTCTGGGGCAAGACCGGGCACGACCTCGGGTACTCCGACGGCTTCTTCACCACCTCGGACCTGCGCAGGCGGCTGGTCTACTCCGTCGGCGCCGGGAGCGGCACCCCGGCACCGGTGCTCCGCCTCGCCGTCACGACCTTCGGTCCCTTCGCCCCCTGAGCCCGACCGGACCGGACCGAACCGGACCGAACCGGCAAGCCACACCAGCGCCCTCCCCCCACCGTCGAAAGGAAGCAGATGATCAGCATCCCCGGCGGGCTCGCCCGCACCACCATCGACCGTGAGGGAGCCCCCGGCGCGGCCTGGATCGCCGAACTCCCCGGCCTCGCCGCCGAGCTGCTGGAACGCTGGGGCTGCGTGCCGGACGGCGCCGCCACCCACGGCGGGGTCGGCCTGATCCTCCCGGTCCGGCAGGCGACCGAGCGCGTGGCCGTACTGAAGGTCTCGTTCCCCCACCCGGGCAACGTCCACGAGCCGGACGCCTTCGCGGTGTGGGCGGGCCGGGGCGCCGTCCGGCTCTACGCACGGGACGACGAGCGCTTCGCGATGCTGCTCGAACGGGCGAGCCCGACCACGCTCGCGGAGGCCCGGGACACCGACGAGGTGCCGACGGTCGCCGGGCGGCTCAGCCGGCGGCTCGCCGTCCCGGCGCCCCCGGGCCTGCCCCGGCTGAGCGAGCAGGCCGCGGAATGGGAGGCCGGCCTGCGCGCCGACGCGGCCTCCCTCTCCCACCCCCTGCCGGCCCGCACGGTCGGCGCCGCCCTCGCGACCGTCCGCGAACTCGCCCGCACCCAGCCGGACGTGCTCGTCCACGGGGACCTCCACCCCCGCAACATCCTGCGGGCGGAGCGCGAACCCTGGCTGGCCGTGGACCCCAAGGGGTACGTGGGAGACCGCGCCTACGACGGCGGTACCCTGCTCAAGGTCCATGCCCTGACGCTGCTCGACGCGCCGGACCGGCAGCGCGCCCTCCTCCGCGCGCTCGACGTCTTCGCCGAGGCCGCCGAGCTGGACCGCGAACGCCTCCGCCGCTGGACCCAACTCCACGCCGTCCAGGCCGCCTTCCACGGTCGGCGGCGCGGCTTCCGGCGCGCCCGAGGAGGCCCCGGGCTCGACCGGCTCACCCGGTACGCGGACGAGCTCGCCGAAGTACTCACCCCCGCCTGACCGGCGCCCACCACCACCGGCGACCACCCGACGACCACCTACGGGCACCCAAGGAGGCCCGCGACCACCGACCGTCACCGAGAAGCGCCCGGCCCAGGAATCACGTTGGCGGTCGGCGGCCCGCACTGCCTATGGTCGGGGGATGACCACTCGAACCTTCCGCATCATGGTGCGCGGCGTCTTCGACGGCCTCACCGCCGACCAGCGTGCCGAACTGCTCGCCGCCGCCCCCGAGCACGACGTGCTGCGCGCCGCCTTCACCCGCGAGGGCCACCTCAGCTACGACCTCTCCGCCCGGGCCGCCTTCACCTTCCGCTTCCTCGACGAGGGCGAGGCCAAGGAGGACATCCTGGAGGCCACCGAGCGGGCCGAGCAGTCGGCGCGGGACTGGCTCACCGAACGCGGCTACGGCTACAAGAACCTCCGCTCCCAGGCCGAGGACCTCTCCCAGGCCCCGCTCGGCAAGCGTCAGCGCCGCGCCGCCAACACCGCGCACTGACCCACCCCTCCCCCTCCGCCACCTCCTTGACGGCTCGCCCTAGCGCTATACTTGAGCAGTCAAGGAGGTGGCAATGACAGAGCGTCCAGACCATCAGCGTTCAGACCAGCAGCAGCCGGACCAGGTGGACCGGGCCGCGACCGCACCGGCCGCAACGGGCCCGAACCCCGACCCCCTGGACACCGCCCTGCGGCTGGTCCGCGCCCAGACGGCCGTGGTCAAGCGCTTCGACGCGGGCCTCAGCCGCCTGCACGGCGTCAGCCTGGCCGACTTCACCATGCTGCTCCACCTCTCCCAGGCCCCCGGCGGCCGGATGCGCCGGGTCGACCTCGCCGAGGCCCTCGGGCTCACAGCCTCCGGCGTGACCCGCGGCCTCGCACCGCTGGAGCGGATCGGCCTGGTCGCCCGCGAGGCCGCCGCCCGCGACGCCCGGGTCACCTACGCCGCCCTCACCCCGACCGGCCGCGAGCGGCTCGCCGAGATGCTGTACACCGCCCGCAAGGTCGCCGCCGAGCACTTCGCGGCGGAGCAGTGGAGCGCCGAGGACCTCGGCCGGCTGTCCACCCTGCTCACCCGCCTCGGCGGCACCGCCCCGGGCCGGCACCTCGGCTGATCCGCCCGCCTCACCGCCCCCGCGCACGCCCTTCCGCGCCCCGCCACACCCTCCACCCGAGCCCACGTCCTAGGCTGGCCCCGCACCACGGGCACCTCCGTGCCATCTGGCACCACTGGCACCACCCGCACCACCCCACCCCCGCGAAGGGCCGCACCATGACCGACACCCCCGACACCGGGCCCGGCCCAGAGCGCGCCCTCGCGGACGCCCAACGCGCGCACTGGCAGCAGACCTACACCGCCAACCCGGGGATGTACGGCGAGCGGCCCTCCGCCCCCGCCGAGTACGCCGCCGGAGTGTTCGCCGCCGCCGGGGCCCGGGAGGTGCTGGAACTCGGCGCCGGCCACGGACGCGACGCGCTGCACTTCGCCCGGGCGGGTTTCCGCGTGCTGGCCGCCGACTTCAGCCCGACCGGCCTGGAGCAGCTGCGCGCCACCGCGGCGGACCAGGGCCTGGCCGACCGGCTCTCGGTCCTCGCCCACGACGTCCGCGACCCGCTGCCCCTCCCCGACGCCTCCGTCGACGCGGTCTTCGCCCACATGCTGCTCTGCATGGCGCTCTCCACCGGGGAGATCGAGGCGCTCGTCGCCGAGGTCCGCCGGGTCCTGCGCCCGGGCGGCACCCTCGTCCACACCGTCCGCCACACCGGCGACGCCCACTACGGCGCCGGCACCGGCCACGGGGACGACATCTGGGAGCACGGCGGCTTCGCCGTCCACTTCTTCCCCCGCGAGCTGGTGGACAGGCTCGCCGAAGGCTGGCACCTGACCGACGTCCACCCCTTCGAGGAGGGCGAACTGCCCCGCCGCCTCTGGCGCATCACCCAGGAGACGCCCCGATGACCGCCCCCGAAACCGCCGCCCCCGACGCCCCGAACGCCCCGAACGCCCCCGACCTCACCATCGACGGCACCGGCTTGCTCTGCGTCCAGCTCCTGCTCCGGCTGCGCGCCCGGATCGCGCACCTCCCCGCCGGCGCGGTGGTCCACATCCACACCACCGACCCCGCCGCCCCGCTCGACCTCCCCGCCTGGTGCCACCTGACCGGCCACGAGTACCTCGGCCAGGTCCCGTACGAGGCCACCGACCGCGAGGTGTACGCGCTGCGCCTCACCTCCGCCCCGGTCCAGACGCGCCCCGACCGCCCCTGGCACCCGGCACCCGTCACCGACTGACCGGCTGACCGACCCGCCCCGCAGGGCGCACCCGGAGCGGGCCACGGCTGCCGCACGCTCCAGGAAGCCTGGCAACGGGCCCGAGGACGGCTCGCGGCCGAGGCCCCCGCAGCGACCGGTGTGCCACCATGATGAGGTACGAACGATCCAGCGCCACAGGGAGGTTGACCGCCGTGGACCCGATCATCAGCTGCCGCTGGCAGGACCCGAGCGGCGAGTGGGCCCTGACCGTCGGCCACAACGGCGACGCCTGGGAACTGCTCGCCTCGGCCCCCTCCTCGTCGGAGTCGATCCCCTTCGCGAACCCGGACGAGGTCCGCCGGCTCGCCCAGGCCCTGCTGGACCTGCCCGCCGAACCCGAGCCGTACGAGTTCGAGTGGCAGCTCTCCCGCAGCGGGCCGGCCCCCGCCCCGGGTGGGCCGCAGCCCCACTTCGCGACCTTCGCCGTCGGCCTCGACCCCACCGACGACCACCGCCCGTACCTCGCCTACCAGTCCTACTACGACCTGGGCCGGGCGACCGGACTCGGCCTGGAGGTGATCTGCGAGGACCCGCCGGTCGACCACCTCCGTGCCCAGGCCCACGCCTTCCTCACCACCTTCTCCGGCCCCACCCGCCGGTAGCCGTACAGACCCACCACCCCACGGCCCCACGGCCCCACCACCTCGCCACCTCGCCACCTCGCCGCCGAGCAGCCCCGACTCACGCCACCGCGCGCACCGCCCAGTCCACCTCGGCCGCCCAACTCTCCGGCGCGGCCCAACCGTTGACCACCGCCAGCAGCTCCAGGTACCGCTCCCGCCGCGGATCGGCCATCGCCCCCAGCCGCTCCGCCAACCGGTCGCGCACCGCCCCGGCTTCCCCCGGCACCGCCCCCGCGCAGCACCGCCCGTACCGCTCCACCAGCACCGCGACGACCGCCGCCGCCTCCGCCGACCCGGGCTCCACCCCGGCCGCGACCGCCGGCCCGGCCAACTCCCGCACCGCCACCGCCAGTCCGGGCCTCGGCAGCCCCGTTCCGGCCGCCTCCGCGGCCTCCGCCTCGGCGAGCCCGCGCAGCAGCGCCCGGAACCCGGCGTCCCCCGCCAGCTGCGCCAACTCCACCCAGGCCTCGACCTGTTCGACCGACGGTTCCTCCGGCAGCTCCGGCGTCAACGAGCGCGCCACCGCGGCGAACCGCCCGCCGCCCCCGGCCCCGCCGGCCCCGACCCCGCCGTCTTCGATCCCGCCGTCCCCGATCCCGCCGAACACCACTGTCAGGAACTCCCCGATCAGGCGTCCCCGTTCATCCTCCGTGAGCCGGGCCAACCGGTGCACGAGCGTCAACTCCTCAGGTGTGGAACCGAGCCGGGCCACCGCCCCGAGCACCGCCCGCCGCAGCCGCAGCACCCGGATCTGGAGGTCGATCGCCTCCGCCTGCGCGGCGGCGACGTCGGCCGGCGTCAGTTCACGCTCCACCACCCGTCGGATCGCGGGCAGTCCGAGCCCGAGTTCCCGCAGGGTGCGGACCAGTTCGAGGCGCGCGACGGCCTCGGGGCCGTACCGCCGGTGGCCGGCCGGGTTGCGGTCGGCCGGCGACACGATCCCCTGGTCCGAGTAGAAGCGGACGGTCTTGACCGTCAGCCCCGTGCGCCGGGCCAGCTCACCGATCGTCCAGAGCGCGTCGCCGTTCATGGCCACCACCCTGCTACCTCCCCCTACGGGAGATGCAAGCCGCCCACGGCCGCGGCCGCCCCCGTCTCACCCACGGGGCCCGCGCCGACGCCCCTCCTCCCGCCCGGAGCGCCGCGGTGTCCGCCAGGCGGCGAACAGGATGCCCGCCGCGCCGATGACCGCCTGGAGCGCCCCCGTACCGGCCAGCAGGCAGATCAGGGTGCACACCGCCAGGATCGACATCAGGGCGATCAGATCGAGCGCGCGGCCGTCCGTCCCGGCACCACCGTCACCCCGCGAACCGGCAGGCTCCCCCGTCGAACGTCGAATCTCCGATGACACTGCCGCCTCCCACGGCCGGGGAGGGCAGCGCCGAGGATCCGACTCCACACAACGAAACAGCCGCATCGCGCCGCATGTCTTGTGGGGTTGCTTCCCCGGCTTCCGCCGCTCGACGCGACGAAGCCTGCCCCCCAAAGATCATGCAGCCGAGCGGCTACACAGCAGCCATGGAAGCCGACATCCGACGCCGCGTCAACCCCGGCCGGGGAGGCGGCATCGGCACCCCGCCGTCAGGCGGTACGCCGCAGCAGCGCCAGGTACATCGCGTCCGTCCCGTGCAGGTGCGGCCACAGCTGCACGTCCGGCCCGTCGCCGAGCGCCGGGACGCCGGGCAGCAGCGGGCGCGCGTCGATCCACTCGACCCGGCCGCCCTCGGCCCGCAGCACGTCGTCCACGACCGCCCGGGTCTCCGCGAGGTGCGGCGAGCAGGTCGCGTAGCCGACCACGCCACCGACCCGGGTGGCCTCGATGGCCGAACGCAGCAGGTCCCGCTGGAGCGGGCCGAAGGCCGCGATGTCCGCCGGCCGGCGCCGCCAGCGCGCCTCCGGGCGGCGGCGCAGCGCGCCGAGGCCGGAGCACGGCACGTCGACCAGCACCCGGTCGAAGCCTTCGGACCGCCAGGCCGGGCGCGTCCCGTCGGCCGCGATCACGGTGTACGGGCCGGGGTTGCCCGCCAGCGCCCGTGCCACCAGCCGGGCCCGGTGCGGCTGCTTCTCGCTCGCGACCAGCGCCGCGCCCCGCTCGGCGGCCAGCGCGCCGAGCAGCGCGGCCTTGCCGCCGGGGCCCGCGCAGCCGTCCAGCCAGAGCCGGTCCGGCCCGTCCAGCGGCGCCGCGGCCAGTGCCAGCGCGACCAGCTGGCTGCCCTCGTCCTGCACGCCCGCCCGGTTCTCCTGGACCGCCGCGACCGCGCCCGGGTCGCCGCCCTCGGCGAGCCGCAGGGCGAACGGGGACCAGCGGCCCGGTTCGGCCTCGGGCAGCGCGTCGGCCAGCTCGTCGACGGTGGCCCGGCCGGGTCGGGCGACCAGGGTGACCTCGGGCCGCTCGTTGTCGGCCCGCAGCAGCTCCTCCATCGCGGCGCGCCCGGAGGCGTCCGGCTGCCAGCGGCCGAGCGAGTCCCAGAGCGCGGAGACCACCCAGCGCGGGTGCGAGTGCACGACCGCCAGGTGGTCCTCGGCGTCCTTGTCGTACGGCGGGGCGACCTTCTCGATCCAGGCGTCCAGGTCGTGGGCGCTGATCCGGCGCAGCACGGCGTTGACGAACTTGGCCTTGCCGTCGCCGAGCACCACCCGGGCCAGCTCGACGGTCGCCGAGACGGCCGCGTGGCTGGGGATGCGGGTGGTGAGCAGCTGGTGGGCGCCGAGCGAGAGCACGTCCAGCACCGGCGGGTCGACCTTGCCGAGCGGCCGGTCGATGCAGGCGGCGATGACCGCGTCGTAGGTGCCCTGCAGGCGCAGGGTGCCGTAGACCAGCTCGGTGGCGAGGGCGGCGTCGCGCCGGTCCATGCCCTTCTGCTCGGCCTCGCGGAGCAGCGAGGGCAGGATCAGGTTGGCGTACGCGTCGCGCTCGTCGACGGCACGCAGCGCGCGGAACGCGACGATCCGGGCCGGGTCCTTCTTCGGGCGGCGGTGCGGGCGGGGGGCGCGCTTGGCGCTGGGGGTGGTCACAGGTGCCTCAAGGTGCTGCGGTGGTTATCAACGAACGGTGGTTAGCAACGAACTCGGACGACAACACAATCGGACGACAACGAAGTCGAACGAACACGGACGATCTCAAACGAACAGTAGCGCCAAACCGGAGCGTCAGCCCCCGAAGCGCTCCCCCGCCTCCAGGCGCGCGCCCCGGGCCCAGTCGGCGGCCCGCATCTCCTTCTTCCCCTGCGGACGCACCTCCCCGAGCTCGATGTCGTGGCTGCCGGTCCCGACCCGGACACTGTTCTTGCCCGCCATCGCGACCTCGCCCGGCGCCAGCTCGGTGGAGTCCGGCAGCAGCCTGACCGGCCCGGTGACCTTCAGCCGCTCACCCCGGAACTCCGTCCAGGCCCCCGGCGCCGGCGCGCAGCCGCGCACCACCCGGTCGATCCGCAGCGCGGGGTGACTCCAGTCGATCCGCGCGTCCTCGACGCTGATCTTCGGCGCGAGCGTGACGCCCTCGGCGGGCTGCGGCACGGCGTGCAGGGAGCCGTCCTCGATGCCGTCCATGGTGGCCGCGAGCAGCCGCGCACCGGAGAGGGAGAGCCGGGTGAGCAGCTCGCCGCTGGTGTCGGTCGGGCGGATCTCCTCGGTGATCACGCCGTAGACCGGGCCGGAGTCCAGGCCCTGCTCGATCAGGAAGGTGGACGCGCCGGTGACCTCGTCGCCGGCCAGCACCGCGTGCTGGACCGGGGCCGCGCCACGCCAGGCGGGCAGCAGCGAGAAGTGCAGGTTGACCCAGCCGTGCTTGGGGATCTCCAGGGTGCCGGGGCGCAGCAGCGCGCCGTAGGCGACCACCGGGCAGCAGTCGGGGGCGAGTTCGGTGAGCCGGGCGACGAAGTCCGGGTCGCTGGGCTTCGCCGGCTTGAGGACCTCGATCCCGGCCTCCTCGGCGCGCTGGGCGACGGGGCTGGCGACCAGCTTGCGCCCGCGCCCGGCCGGGGCGTCGGGGCGGGTGACCACGGCGACGACCTCGTGCCGGTCCGAGGCGAGCAGGGCGTCCAGGGCGGGAACGGCGACCTCGGGGGTGCCGGCGAAGACGAGACGCATCAAGTGCCTTTCTGCAAACGGAAGTTCAAGAAACCAACGAAGACCGACAACGACCGGGGAAGACCACCGGGGCCACCAGGACCGCCGGCAGCGCCGGGACCGAAGGAACCGGCCGAACTCAGCGAGCGGAGCCGAAGGTGCTGTGCGGCGAGACCTTGACCACCGGGGCCGGCCCGGCGCCCCAGTCCGCCTCCCGGATCGCCTTCAGCGCGGCCTTGCGCTGCTCGCGGTCCAGTCGGTCGATGAAGATGATGCCGTCCAGGTGGTCGGTCTCGTGCTGGATGCACCGGGCGAGCAACTGCGTGCCCTCCACCGTCACCGGATCGCCGTACATGTTGAAGCCCTTGGCCACCACGCCGTACGCGCGCGTGGTGTCGTAGCGCAGGCCCGGCAGCGACAGGCAGCCCTCGGGGCCGTCCTGCTCCTCCTCGCTCAGCGACAGGTCCGGGTTGATCAGGTGCCCGGTGACGCCGTCCACGTGGTACGTGAACACCCGCAGCGAGACGCCGAGTTGCGGCGCGGCGAGGCCGGCGCCGGGGGCGTCCAGCATGGTGTCGGTGAGGTCGCCGACCAGCTTGCGCAGTTCCTTGTCGAAGGTGGTCACCGGCTGGGCGGTGGACCGCAGGACGGGGTCTCCGAAGAGACGGATCGGCTGGATCGCCACGGGGTACGGGCTCCTGTCCGTAGGGGCGCGGGCTGCGGTCGGCGGCTGGTTCACCCGCCAGTCTATGCAACCCGCGCGGCCGCCCGCCGAGGGCTTCCCCGGAGCCCGGACCGGCACCGGACCGGCACCGCCTCAGGGCCCGGACCGGCGCCGGATCAGCACCGGATCGCCGCCCGGCACGCCCCGACTGTGCCGAGCCGCGTTACCCCGGCCCCCGCTTCGGCGTTGGTCAAGAGAGATTGACCGGGGCCGGGCGCAACGGGACACCGCGTCCCGGCCGAGCTGAACCGTACGGAAGGTGGCACGTAGGCCATGGCCGAGCAGATCAACCACGACGCCCGGGCGCGGGCGAGCCTGCACCTGCTGGTGCGGGACATCGAGCGGGTGAGGCGGCAGGTCGACGCGCTGCGGACGCTCACCGCTCAACTGGGCAACGTCTACCGTCCGCGCCGACCGAGCACCTCGGCCGGCTTCGTGGTGTACGGGCGGGCGCCGGCGCCGACCGTGCGCCTGGCACAGGAGCTGCGGGAGAGCGTGGAGACCCTGGTGGCGGCGGCGGTCGAGTTCGACCGGGCGCTGGGGTTCTCCTGGGACTCGGTGGGCTCTGCCCTCGGGGTCACCAAGCAGGCGGTGCACCGGCGCTACGGGATGCGCCGGCCGACCAGCGAACTCCTCGCCGCGAGCGGCACCGTCCCGGGCCAGGCCCGTCCGGACCGCTCCGAGGAGCTGCCCACGGGCACCGAGCGCACCGGACTGGCCACGACCGTCCCGGCGGCCCGCCAGGGCGGACTGGACGGTCGCGCCCTGGAGCGCGCCACGATCGACCGCACCGGCATCGACCGCACGCCGATGGACCGCACCACGATCGACCGCACGCCCATCGACCGAACCGGCATCGACCGCGCCGGCATCGACCGGGGCGCACTGGACCGGGGCCCGCTGGACCGCCCCGGCATCGACCGCACCACGATCGACCGCACCCCCGTCGACCGCGCCACGACCGACCGCAGCACCCCCGTCGACCGCCCCCAGGCGGACCGACCCGGCATCCCGCTGCGCGGCTGACCGAGCCACGCACCCGGGCCGTCCGGGGCGGGGTGGCCCACTCACCCCGCCCCGCCGGGCCGCCGGTCCCGAAGCCCCCGAACGCGACGCACGCACCCGCGAGCCCCCGAAGCCCCCGACCCCCGCCCCTCAGCCGATGTCCGTCTCAGCCGATGTCCGTCGGATCCACCCGCACCCGCACCGGCTCCGCCGTCCGCAGCGCGATCCGCGCGATCTGCGCCGCCTTGAGCGCCGCCGCCAGCGCGGCCCCCTGCCCGGGCGGCACCCGCAGCAGCGCCCGCTCCTGCTCCTCCCCCCGCAGCGCCGGCGAGGGCACCGGCCCGAGCACGTCCGCCTCCTCCGGCAGCCGGATCAGGTTCAGCAGGTCCGCGACCGCCGAGGGGCTGCCGCTCACCGAGGCCATCCGGGACACCGGCGGGAAGTGCAGCTGCGCCCGTTCGTCCCGTTCCAGCCCGGCGTGCCCCAGCGGGTCCCACCGGACCAGTGCCTGCACCGGGCGGGCCGAGGGCTCGGCGACCACGACCACCGTCCCGCCCTCCGTCGAGGGCCGCGCCAGCGCGGCCGCCGTGAGCCAGAGCCGCAGCGTCTCCTCCCCCGCCCGCAGGTCCGGCCGGCCGAGCAGCGCCCAGCCGTCCAGCAGCAGTACGGCCCCGTACCCGCCGCCGCCCTCGACCACCGGTTCCGCGCCGGGCGTGGAGATCACCAGGGAGGGTTCGTCCGGCACGGTGGCCAGCACCGCCTCCCGGCCCGAGGTCCGCACCGGGATGCGCGGGAACGCCTTGCCCAGCTCCTCCGCCGTCCGCCGGGCCCCGACCACCTGGGCCCGCAGCCGGAAGGACCCGCACTCGGGGCAGTGCCAGTCGTTCTCCGGCTCCCCGCACCAGGCGCAGCACAGCGTGGCGTCCGCCGAGGGCGCCTCCAGCGGCCCCTCGCAGCGCCGGCAGCGGGCGGGGGTCCGGCAGCGCCCGCAGGCCAGCCGGGGCACGTAGCCGCGCCGGGGCACCTGGATGAGCACCGGGTGCCCGGCGGCCAGCGACTCCCGGGCGGCCTCCCAGGCCACCGAGGGCAGCCGGGCGGCCTGGGCGGCGGCGTCCCGGTGCTGGTCCTGGTCGGTGACGGTCCGCACCCGGGGCGCGGCCTGCCGCACCGTCTCGCGGTCCGCGACCAGCGGGCGCGCCCAGCCGGTGCTGACCAGCTGCGCGCCCTCCACCGTCACCGCGTGCCCGCCGAGCAGCACCGCGGCGCCCTCGTCGGCGGCCCGCAGCAGCGCCACCTCGCGCACGTGCGGGTGCGGGGCGCGCGGGTCGCTGTGGCTGCCGTCGCCGTCCGACCAGACGACGACCAGCCCGAGGTCCCGGACCGGCGCGAACATGGTGGCCCTGGTCCCGATCACGGCCCGCACCGAGCCCCGGCTCACCGCGAGCCAGCGCTTGTACCGCTCGCGCGGGCCGAGGTCGGCCTCCAGCGCCACGTGCGCCCCGGGGCCGAGCAGTTCGGTCAGCGCCTGGTCGACCCGGGCCACCGAGCGCCCCTCCGGGAGCACGACCAGCGCCCCGCGCCCGCCCGCCAGGGTCGCGGCCACGGCGCGCGCGATCTCGTACGGCCAGCCGGGCCCGGGCAGCGCCGCCCAGACCGCGCGCGGCGAGCCGCCGGCGGTGAGCGAGGCGAGGAAGTCGGGCCCCGCGGGGTAGCGCTGCCAGCCGCCGGGGGCCGGGGCGGCCGGGCGCGGCAGCGGCGGCGGCGAGGGTTCGGCCTCGGCCTTGGCGTGCCGGGGCGGGACGGCCAGCTGGAGCACGTCGGCCAGTGTCCCGGCGTACCGGTCGGCGACGGTCCGGCACAGCCGCAGCAGCTGCGGGGTGAGCACCGGCTCGGGCGAGAGCACCTGGGCCAGCGGGGCGAGCGGGCCGGCGAAGTCGCTCTTCTCCAGCCGGGCGACGATGAACCCGTCGTGCAGTTCCCCGCCCTCGCGCTGGCCCTTCACCACCCGCGCCCCGAACCGCACCCGCACCCGCACCCCGGGCTGGGCCTCCTCGGCCATGGCGGCCGGCACCGCGTAGTCGAAGAACTTGTCGATGGTGAGCACGCCCTTGTCCACCACGACCCGGGCCACCGGCAGGTGCTCGGCCCGCTTGGCCCCGTGCCAGGTACGCGGCTTGGCCCGCTTGACCGTCTCCCGGATGAACGCCAGCTGCTCCGGCTCGGCGGCCCCGTTCTCCCCTGTGCTGCTCATCGCCACCAAGTACTACCAGGTCACACCGACAATGCACGAAGCGGCGCCCACCCCCGAACGGGGACGGGCGCCGCTTCCGGGCGCTACGGGCCGAGCGTCAGAACGCTACGGGCCGGCGCTCGGGCACCGGGCTCAGGACGTCAGTCCTGGACGGCGGCCTTCAGCTGCTCCACGCGGTCGGTGCGCTCCCAGGTGAAGTCCGGCAGCTCACGGCCGAAGTGCCCGTACGCGGCGGTCTGGGAGTAGATCGGGCGCAGCAGGTCCAGGTCGCGGATGATCGCGGCCGGGCGGAGGTCGAAGACCTCGGAGACGGCCTTCTGGATCGCGAGGACCGGCACCGACTCGGTGCCGAAGGTCTCCACGAACAGGCCGACCGGCTCGGCCTTGCCGATCGCGTACGCGACCTGCACCTCGGCGCGGCGGGCGAGGCCGGCGGCGACGATGTTCTTCGCCACCCAGCGCATCGCGTACGCGGCCGAGCGGTCCACCTTGGACGGGTCCTTGCCGGAGAAGGCGCCGCCACCGTGGCGGGCCATGCCGCCGTAGGTGTCGATGATGATCTTGCGGCCGGTGAGGCCGGCGTCGCCCATCGGGCCGCCGATCTCGAAGCGGCCGGTCGGGTTGACCAGCAGGCGGTAGCCCTCGGTGGTCAGCTTGATGCCCTGCTCGGCCAGCGCCTTCAGCTCCGGCTCGACGACGAACTCGCGGATGTCCGGGGTGAGCAGCGACTCCAGGTCGATGTCACTGGCGTGCTGGGTGGAGACGACCACGGTGTCGAGGCGGACGGCCTTGTCGCCGTCGTACTCGATGGTGACCTGGGTCTTGCCGTCGGGGCGCAGGTAGGGGATGGTCCCGTTCTTGCGCACCTCGGTCAGGCGGCGGGAGAGGCGGTGCGCCAGGGTGATCGGCAGCGGCATGAGCTCGGGCGTCTCGTCGGACGCGTAGCCGAACATCAGGCCCTGGTCACCGGCGCCCTGCTTGTCCAGGTCGTCAGCGCCGTCCCCCTGGGTGGAACCCTCGACCCGTGCCTCGTACGCGGTGTCGACGCCCTGCGCGATGTCGGGCGACTGGGCACCGATGGACACCGACACGCCGCAGGAGGCGCCGTCGAAGCCCTTCTTGGAGCTGTCGTAGCCGATCTCCAGGATCTTGTCCCGGACGAGCTGGGCGATCGGCGCGTACGCCTTGGTGGTCACCTCGCCGGCCACGTGCACCTGGCCGGTGGTGATGAGCGTCTCCACGGCGACCCGGGACGTCGGGTCCTCCCGCAGGAGAGCGTCAAGGATGGTGTCGCTGATCTGGTCAGCGATCTTGTCGGGGTGTCCCTCGGTCACGGACTCCGAGGTGAACAGGCGGCGAGACACAGCGCTCCCTGGGGTTGCAGCGGCTGCTGACTGAAGTTCCCCGGCTCGTACCGGGGAACTCCGGAAAGACTTGATTCCTGGAGTCTAACGGTCTGGTTCCGCCGAACGTCACCCGCTTCAGGATTTCTCGACCGCCGCGCGAGCGAATCCGATCAGTTGCCGCCTGTTTCCAGCCGCTTTGCGACCAGGTCCCAGACCACGTCCGCGAGCGCCTCCTTCGGGCCCACCGGAACGGCCGTCTCGCTGCCGTCCGAGCCCAGCACCACGGCCTCGTTGACGTCCGTGCCGAAGGCCTTGCCGTTGCCGACCTCGTTCACGACCAGCAGGTCACAGCCCTTGCGCGCGAGCTTGGCGCGGCCGTTGGCGAGCACGTCGTCCGTCTCCGCCGCGAAACCCACCACGAGTTGGCCCGAACGGGCCCGGTGGGCCGAGAGCTCGGCCAGGATGTCCGGATTGCGGACCAGCGCGACCGCGGCCGGTTCGACCCCCTCGACCTTCTTGATCTTGCCGGTGGCGTACTCGGCGGGCCGGAAGTCCGCCACCGCCGCGGCCATCACCACGGCATCCGCGTCCTTGACCGCCTCCAGCGCCGCCTCGCGCAGCTCCAGCGCGGTCGAGACGTGCACCACGTCCACCCCGGCCGGGTCCGGCAGCTCGGCGTTGGCCGAGAGCAGCGTCACCCGGGCCCCGCGCGCCGCGGCCGTCACGGCGAGCGCGTAGCCCTGCTTGCCGGAGGAGCGGTTGCCGAGGTAGCGCACCGGGTCCAGCGGCTCCCGGGTGCCGCCGGCCGAGACCACCACGTGTCGGCCGGCCAGGTCGGTCGGCACCGGCCCGCCGCGGCGCAGCACGGCCTTGCACGCCTCGAAGATCGCGGAGGGCTCGGGCAGCCGGCCCTTGCCGGTGTCCTTGCCGGTCAGCCGCCCGACGGCCGGCTCCAGCACGATCACGCCCCGGCGGCGCAGCGTGGCGACGTTGTCCCGGGTGGCCGGGTGCTCCCACATCTCGGTGTGCATGGCGGGCGCCAGCACCACCGGGCAGCGGGCGGTGAGCAGGGTGTTGGTCAGCAGGTCGTCGGCGAGGCCGTGGGCGGCCTTGGCGATCAGGTCGGCGGTGGCCGGGGTGACCACGACCAGGTCGGCCTGCTGCCCGATCCGCACGTGCGGCACCTCGTGCACGCGCTCCCAGGTCTCGGTGGCGGCCGGGCGGCCGGACAGCGCGGCCCAGGTCGCCTCGCCGACGAAGTGCAGCGCGGCCGCGGTCGGCACCACGGTGACCTGGTGGCCGGACTCGGTGAAGCGGCGCAGCAGCTCGCACGCCTTGTACGCGGCGATCCCGCCGCTCACGCCGAGGACCACGCGGGGGGCGTCCGCACTCAGAGTCATCTACCGGCCTTTCTCCGCATCGGGCTCCGCATCGGGAACGCGCCCACCCTACGGCCCCCCGGCCCCGCCCCGCACAGCGCCCCGGCCCGACCCCGTACGGCGCTCCGCACCGCGCTCCGGCGCCGGGAACGCCGGAGGGCCCGGCGGAAACGATTCCGCCGGGCCCTCCCGGAAATTCAGCGACCGCCTCAGGCAGCCTCGACCGCCTCGGCGGTCAGCATGCCCGCGTTGATCTCGCGCAGCGCGATCGACAGCGGCTTCTCGTGCACGTGGGTGTCGACCAGCGGGCCGACGTACTCCAGCAGGCCCTCGCCGAGCTGGGAGTAGTAAGCGTTGATCTGGCGCGCGCGCTTGGCGGCGTAGATCACGAGGCTGTACTTGGAGTCGGTGGCCTCGAGCAGCTCGTCGATCGGCGGGTTGATGATGCCCTCGGGCGCGGTCATGGAAGAGGACACGCTAAAACCTTCCGAAAGGGTGGAAAAGACAGACAGGTCAGGCTACACCGAGCAAGGCTAGCAGTTCGGCCGCTACCTGCTCGACCGAGGTGTTGACAAGGGTCGTGTCGAACTCGGGCTCGGCCGCGAGCTCGATCTTGGCCGCCGCCAACCGCTTCTCGATCACGTCCTGCGACTCGGTGCCCCGGCCGGTCAGCCGGCGGACCAGCTCGTCCCAGCTCGGCGGGGCCAGGAAGACCAGCTGCGCCTCGGGCATCGACTCGCGCACCTGCCGGGCGCCCTGGAGGTCGATCTCCAGCAGCACCGGCTCGCCGCGCTCCAGCTTCTCCTGCACGGCCGCACGCGGGGTCCCGTAACGGTTCCCGGCGAACTCGGCCCACTCCAGCAGCTCGCCGTTGGCGACCAGCTTGTCGAACTCGTCGTTGTCGACGAAGTGGTACTGGACCCCGTTCTTCTCGCCGGGCCTCGGGTGCCGGGTCGTCGCCGACACCGAGAGCCAGACCTCGGGGTGCATCTTCCTCATATGAGCGACGACCGTGCTCTTGCCGACCCCCGAAGGGCCGGAGAGCACGGTCAGCCGCGGACGCTCACTCATGCACCGATTATCCCGGATCGCGGGGGATCCTGGGACCACGGGGGCACGGTCAGGCGGCGCCACCGCCGAACTCCCGCTCCAGGGAAGCGATCTGGTTCGTACCGAGGCCGCGGACACGCCGGCTCTCACTGATGCCGAGGCGCTCCATGATCTGCTTGGCGCGGACCTTGCCGACGCCGGGAAGGGACTCGAGCAGAGCCGAGACCTTCATCTTGCCGATCACGTCGTTGTCGGCCTTGCCGGCCTTGATCACCTCGTGCAGGGAGGCGCCGGAGTGCTTGAGCCGGTTCTTGACCTCGGCGCGCTCCCGGCGAGCCTCGGCGGCCTTGGCGAGCGCGGCGGTGCGCTGTTCAGGGGTAAGGGGCGGAAGGGCCACGCCGTTCACCTCAGGGTGTGGATGGATGGATTGAGCTAGGACTGGTTCGGTACCGAGGACACCGTCCGCAAGGGGAACCACAAGGCCCTGACCTGCGGGAGCCACGGAAATCGCGGCTCGCCGATGACCTATCGCCGGACACTACCCGGATTGCGGCGCCACGTCAGGAAAAGAACACGAAAAGTCCTGGTCAGCCAAGGCCGACCAGGACTTTCCAGGGCAAAATGACCGCGATTGCGAGACTTTGGCGGGGCCGATGTGACGGCGCTCACGTCAACTCGGCGGCCACCGCGCGGTCCTGCGGACACTCCGCAGGGTCACCACCCCGCTACCTGAAGGACGGGTTCCGCTACTTGACGGCCCCCGCGAACTCCCCGACGAAGCGCTCCGCCGCCGCGCGCAGCGCCGGCACCGAGGGACCGTGCTTGAGCACGTCGCGGCTGACGCTCGGCACCACGTTCATCACCGAGGCGCCGAAGACCCGCGGCAGGTCCGCCATGGTCGCGCCCTGGGCGCCGATCCCGGGGGCCAGCAGCGGGCCGTTGATGGCCAGGTCCACGCCCGCGTCGGCCAGCGTCGCGCCGACCACCGCGCCGAAGGAGCCGAGCGGCGCGGCGCCCTCGTTCTCGGCCGCCAGCTGCCGCAGCACCGAGGCCGCGACCGGCTCGCCGTCCGCGCCCACCGCGCGCTGCACCTCGGCGCCCTCGGGGTTGGAGGTGAGCGCCAGCGCGAACACGCCGCAGCCCTGCTCCCGGGCCAGGTCCAGGGCCGGGCGCAGCGAGCCGAAGCCCAGGTACGGGCTGACCGTCACCGCGTCCGAGAACAGCGGGCTGCCCGGCGACAGGAAGGCCTCGGCGTACGCGGCCATGGTGGAGCCGATGTCGCCGCGCTTGGCGTCCATCAGGACCAGCGCGCCGGCCGCCCGGGCCTCCTCGACGGTGCGCTCCAGCACCGCGACGCCCTTGCTGCCGAAGCGCTCGAAGAAGGCGGCCTGCGGCTTCAGCACGGCCACCCGGTCGGCCAGCGCCTCGACCACGGTGCGGCTGAAGGACTCCAGCCCGGCGAGGTCGTCGCCGAGCCCCCAGGCGGCGAGCAGGGAGGCGTGCGGGTCGATGCCGACGCAGAGCTGGCCGCGGGTGTCGAGGGCCTGGCGCAGCCGGGCGCCGAACGGGGCGAGGGTCATGTCGTCCTTTCCAGGACCGGTGGGTCCAGAACCGATGGGGGTGTTCACGAGCCGCGGACGGCGCTGCCGACGGCGTCGGCCAGGCTGCGGAAGCCGCCCGCGCGGACCTTGGCGGACAGGCCCTTGTGGATCCGCCGGCACCAGAACGGGCCCTCGTAGATGAAGGCGCTGTAGCCCTGGACCAGGTCGGCGCCGTGGACGATCCGCTGCCAGGCGTCCTCGGCGGTCTCGATGCCGCCGACCGAGACGAGGGTCAGCCGGCCCCCGGTGCGGGCGCGCAGCCGCTGGAGGACCTCCAGGGCGCGGGCCTTGAGCGGGGCGCCGGACAGGCCGCCCATGCCGATCTCCTCGACCCGCGCGGCGTCGGCGCGCAGGCCCTCGCGGCCGATCGTGGTGTTGGTGGCGATGATGCCGTCCAGGCCCAGCTCCAGGGCGAGGTCGGCGACCGCGTCGACGTCCTCGTCGGCCAGGTCGGGGGCGATCTTGACCAGCAGCGGCACGTGGTGCGCGGTGGTGCGGTCGGCGGCCTCGCGGACGGCGGAGAGCAGCGGCCGCAGGTGGTCCACGGCCTGGAGGTTGCGCAGCCCGGGGGTGTTCGGCGAACTGACGTTGACCACCAGGTAGTCGGCGTACTGGGCGAGCCGCTCGGTGGACTTCACGTAGTCGGCGACGGCGTCGGCCTCCTCGACCACCTTGGTCTTGCCGATGTTGACGCCGAGCACCGGGGTGGAGCTGGTGTGCGGGCGGGCGGCCAGCCGGGCGGCGACCCGGGCCGAGCCCTGGTTGTTGAAGCCCATCCGGTTGATCAGCGCGCGGTCCTCGACCAGGCGGAACAGCCGGGGCGCCGGGTTGCCGGGCTGGGCCTCGCCGGTGACGGTGCCGATCTCGACGTAGTCGAAGCCGAGCATCGACAGGCCGTCGATGCCGACGCCGTTCTTGTCGAAGCCGGCCGCCAGGCCGAACGGGCCGGGCAGGTCGAGGCCGAGGGCGCGGGTGCGCAGGGCCCGGTCGCGCGGGGCGAGCACCAGCCGCACCAGGGTGCGCAGGCCGGGCACCGAGGAGGCGAGGCGGATCCAGAAGAAGGCGAGGTGGTGGGCCTTCTCGGGGTCCATCCTCTTGAAGAGCAGGTCGAACAGAAGCTTGTACAAGGGTGGTTCAACTCCCGGAGCGGATAACGGGCTTGCTCATGGAAGTGGGGGGCACCCGGCTGGCTCCGGTGCCCCCCACTGCGGTGGTGCTACTTGCGGCCGGCGTTGATCAGCTCGGCGTGCTCCTGGAGCGACATCACCCCGACCTCGTCGCGCAGCAGCGCGTCCATGCCCTGCACGGCCGCGCCCATCGCCTGGACGGTGGTCAGGCAGGGCACCGCGCGGGCCACGGCCGCGGTGCGGATCTCGTAGCCGTCGAGGCGGCCGCCGGTGCCGTACGGCGTGTTGATGATGAGGTCGACCTCACCGTCGTGGATCAGCTGGACGATGGTCCGCTCGCCGTTCGGGCCCTCGCCCTCGCTGTGCTTGCGCACCAGCGTGGACGGGATGCCGCCGCGGTGGAGCACCTCGGCGGTGCCGGCGGTGGCGAGCACCTCGAAGCCGAGGTTGACCAGCGCCCGGGCCGGGAAGACCAGGTTGCGCTTGTCCCGGTTGGCCACCGAGACGAAGACCTTGCCCTTGGTCGGCAGCGCGCCGTACGCGCCGGACTGCGCCTTCGCGTAGGCGGTGCCGAACACCTTGTCGATGCCCATGACCTCACCGGTCGAGCGCATCTCCGGGCCGAGCACGGTGTCCACGCCGCGGCCGTGGATGTCGCGGAAGCGGCTCCACGGCATCACGGCCTCCTTGACCGCGATCGGCGCGTCGGCGGGCAGCGTGCCGCCGTCGCCCTCGGCCGGGAGCAGGCCCTCGGCGCGCAGCTCGGCGATGGTGGCGCCGAGCGAGATCCGGGCGGCGGCCTTGGCCAGCGGCACGGCGGTCGCCTTGGAGGTGAACGGGACGGTCCGGGAGGCGCGCGGGTTGGCCTCCAGCACGTAGAGGATGTCCCCGGCCATGGCGAACTGGATGTTGATCAGGCCGCGGACGCCGACACCGCGCGCGATGGCCTCGGTGGAGGTGCGCAGGCGCTTGATGTCGTAGCCGCCGAGGGTGATCGGGGGCAGCGCGCAGGCGGAGTCGCCGGAGTGGATGCCGGCCTCCTCGATGTGCTCCATGACGCCGCCGAGGTAGAGCTCGGTGCCGTCGTAGAGGGCGTCGACGTCGATCTCCACCGCGTCGTCGAGGAAGCGGTCGATGAGCACCGGGTGCTCGGAGATCAGGCCCGCGTGGCGCTCCAGGTAGGAGGCGAGCGAGGCCTCGTCGTAGACGATCTCCATGCCGCGGCCGCCGAGCACGTAGGACGGGCGGGCGAGCACGGGGTAGCCGATCTCGTCGGCGATCGCCTTGGCCTCCTCGAAGGAGAAGGCGGTGCCGTGCTTGGGGGCCGGCAGGCCGGCGTCGCGCAGGACGCGGCCGAAGGCGCCGCGCTCCTCGGCGAGGTCGATCGCCTCGGGCTGGGTGCCGGCGATCGGCACGCCGTTGTCCTTGAGCGCCTGGGCCAGGCCGAGCGGGGTCTGGCCGCCGAGCTGGACGATCACGCCGGCGAGCGGGCCGGCCTGCTGCTCGGCGTGGACGATCTCCAGCACGTCCTCCAGGGTGAGCGGCTCGAAGTAGAGCCGGTCGGAGGTGTCGTAGTCGGTGGAGACGGTCTCCGGGTTGCAGTTGACCATGACGGTCTCGTACCCGGCGTCGGCGAGCGCGAAGGAGGCGTGCACGCAGGAGTAGTCGAACTCGATGCCCTGGCCGATGCGGTTCGGGCCGGAGCCCAGGATGATCACGGCGGGCTTGGTGCGCGGGGCGACCTCGTTCTCCTCGTCGTAGGACGAGTAGAAGTACGGGGTCTTGGCGGCGAACTCGGCGGCGCAGGTGTCGACGGTCTTGAACACCGGGCGGATGCCGAGGGCGTGCCGCACCTCGCGGACGACGTCCGGCTTCAGGCCGCGGATCTCGCCGATCTGCTGGTCGGAGAAGCCGTGCCGCTTGGCGTGGCGCAGCAGCTCGGGGGTGAGCTCCTCGGCCTCGGCCAGCTCGCCGGCGATCTCGTCCAGCAGGAAGAGCTGGTCGACGAACCACGGGTCGATCTTCGTGTACTCGAAGACCTCCTCCGGGGTGGCGCCGGCCCGGATGGCGTCCATCACGGTGTTGATCCGGCCGTCGGTCGGCACGGTGGCCTTGACCAGCAGCTCGGTCTTCTCCCCGAGCGGGCCGGTCCAGTTGAACTGGGAGCCCTTCTTCTCCAGCGAGCGCAGCGCCTTCTGCAGGGCCTCGGGGAAGTTGCGGCCCATGGCCATCGCCTCGCCGACCGACTTCATGGTGGTGGTCAGCGTGGCGTCGGCGCTCGGGAACTTCTCGAACGCGAACCGCGGCACCTTGACGACGACGTAGTCGAGGGTCGGCTCGAAGGAGGCCGGGGTCTGCTCGGTGATGTCGTTGGGGATCTCGTCCAGGGTGTAGCCGACGGCCAGCTTGGCGGCGATCTTGGCGATCGGGAAGCCGGTGGCCTTGGAGGCGAGCGCCGAGGAGCGGGAGACGCGCGGGTTCATCTCGATGACGATGACCCGGCCGTCCTCGGGGTTGACGGCGAACTGGATGTTGCAGCCGCCGGTGTCCACGCCGACCTCGCGGATGACGGCGATGCCGATGTCGCGCAGGATCTGGTACTCGCGGTCGGTGAGCGTCATCGCCGGGGCGACGGTGATCGAGTCACCGGTGTGGACGCCCATCGGGTCGAAGTTCTCGATGGAGCAGACGACCACGACGTTGTCGTTCTTGTCGCGCATCAGCTCCAGCTCGTACTCCTTCCAGCCGAGGATGGACTCCTCCAGGAGCACCTCGGTGGTCGGCGAGAGGGTCAGGCCCTGGCCGGCGATGCGGCGCAGGTCCTCCTCGTTGTGGGCGAAGCCGGAGCCGGCGCCGCCCATGGTGAAGGAGGGGCGGACGACGACCGGGTAGCCGCCGAGCGTGTCGACGCCGGCCAGCACCTCGTCCATGGTGTGGCAGATGACCGAGCGGGCGGACTCGCCGTGGCCGATCTTGGCGTTGACGGCCTCGACGACGCCCTTGAAGAGCTCGCGGTCCTCGCCCTTGTTGATCGCCTCGACGTCGGCGCCGATCAGCTCGACGCCGTACTTCTCCAGCGTGCCCGCCGCGTGCAGCGAGATCGCGGTGTTGAGCGCGGTCTGGCCGCCCAGGGTCGGCAGCAGCGCGTCGGGGCGCTCCTTGGCGATGATCTTCTCGACGAACTCCGGGGTGATCGGCTCGACGTAGGTGGCGTCGGCGATCTCCGGGTCGGTCATGATCGTGGCCGGGTTGGAGTTGACCAGCACGACCCGCAGGCCCTCGGCCTTGAGGACCCGGCAGGCCTGCGTACCCGAGTAGTCGAACTCGGCGGCCTGGCCGATCACGATCGGACCGGAGCCGATCACCAGGACGGACTTGATGTCAGAGCGCTTAGGCACGCTGGCCCTCCATGAGCTTCACGAAGCGGTCGAACAGGTAGGCGGCGTCGTGCGGACCGGCGGCCGCTTCGGGGTGGTACTGCACGCTGAAGGCGGGGACGTCGAGTGCCTGGAGGCCCTCGACCACGTCGTCGTTGAGGCAGACGTGGGAGACCTCGACCCGCCCGTAGGGGGTGTCGCTCACCTTGTCCAGCGGGGCGTTCACGGCGAAGCCGTGGTTGTGGGCGGTCACCTCGACCGTGCCGGTGGTGCGGTCCTGCACCGGCTGGTTGATGCCGCGGTGGCCGTACTTGAGCTTGTAGGTGCCGAAGCCCAGGGCGCGGCCGAGGATCTGGTTGCCGAAGCAGATCCCGAAGAACGGGGTCTTGCGCTCCAGCACGCCCTGCGCCACGGCGACCTGGTGGTCGGCGGTGGCCGGGTCGCCCGGGCCGTTGGAGAAGAACACGCCGTCCGGGTTGACGGCGTAGAGGTCCTCCAGGGTGGAGTTCGCCGGCAGCACGTGCACCTCGATGCCGCGCTCGGCCATCCGCTGCGGGGTCATCGCCTTGATGCCGAGGTCCAGCGCGGCGACGGTGAACTTCTTCTCACCGATCGCGGGCACCACGTACGCCTCGGTGGTGGCGACCTCGGCGCACAGGTCGGCGCCCTTCATCTCGGGCGACTGCTGCACCCGGGCCAGCAGGGCGGCCTGGTCGGCCAGCGCCTCGCCGGAGAAGATGCCGCAGCGCATCGCGCCGCGCTCGCGCAGGTGGCGGGTCAGCGCGCGGGTGTCGATGCCGCTGATGCCGACGACGCCCTGGTCGACCAGTTCCTCGTCGAGCGAGCGGCGGGAGCGCCAGTTGGAGGCGACCCGGGCGGGGTCGCGCACCACGTAGCCGGCGACCCAGATCTGCTTGGACTCGTCGTCCTCGTCGTTCCAGCCGGTGTTGCCGATCTGCGGGGCGGTCATCACGACCACCTGGCGGTGGTACGACGGGTCGGTGAGGGTCTCCTGGTAGCCGGACATGCCGGTGTTGAAGACCGCCTCGCCGAAGGTCTCGCCGATGGCGCCGTAGGCCTGTCCGCGGAACGTCCGGCCGTCCTCCAGGACGAGCACGGCAGGCACTCGTTCCCGCCGTTGGCGCTGCGTGGTGGGGGCAGGTGCGGTCATTGCGCGGCCTCTTCCGTCTTCGTCTTCGTACGTGTTGCGAGTTGGGCGACCGCCTCGACCCAGGCGGCGTGCTCATCGGGGTGGTCGGCCCGGAAACCGGAGTCCAGCTCGGCGCCCTCGTGCGTCCAGGTGACGACGAGCAGCCCGGAGGGGACGACCTTGCCGGCGATCCCGGAGTCCGTACGGGCACCGGTCAGGTGCTCGGCCGGGATCCAGAAGTCGACGTCGCCCGGGCGCTGCACCAGCAGGCCGTCCTCGCCGAGGGTGAGGTCGGCGCGGCTGCGGGTGCCCAGGCCGTGGGCGACGACCCGGTCCAGCCAGTTCCCGGCGGTGGTCGTGCCGTGGTACCGGCCGCTGGTCTCCAGGATGGTGCGCCCGGCGCGGGCCGGCACGGCCGGCAGCGGCGGGATCCCGGACTGCAGGGTGCGCCGCCAGTTCCAGCCCTGGCGCATCAGCCAGTAGACGAGGCCGATCACGATCAGCAGGCCGATGGACCAGCCGATGTACCCGGGCCAGTCGGTGACCTTCGCCTGCTCCTGGGCGAGCGTGGCGCGGTCCATCACGCCTCGCCCCGCTCGGCGAGCTCGCCGGCCAGCACGGTGGCGCGCCCGCGCAGGAAGGTGGCGTGCACCCGTCCGGGCAGGTCCAGGCCCTTGTAGGGGGTGTTGCGGCTGCGGGTGGCGAAGCTGTCCGGGTTCACGGCACCACGGTACGCGGGATCGAACAGCACCAGGTTGGCGGGCTCACCCACCGAGATCGGCCGGCCGTGGCCGGTGAGACGGCCGATCCGGGCCGGGCGGTGCGACATCCGGTCCGCGACGCCCTCCCAGTTCAGCAGGCCGGTGTCGACCATGGTCTGCTGCACGACCGACAGCGCGGTCTCCAGGCCGACCATGCCCATCGCGGCCACGGCCCACTCGCAGTCCTTGTCCTCGGCCGGGTGCGGCGCGTGGTCGGTGGCGACGGCGTCGATGGTGCCGTCGGCGAGCGCCTCGCGCAGTGCCCGGACGTCCTCGGCGGTGCGCAGCGGCGGGTTCACCTTGTAGACCGGGTCGTAGGTGCGGACCAGCTCGTCGGTGAGCAGCAGGTGGTGCGGGGTCACCTCGGCGGTGACGTCCCAGCCCTTGGACTTGGCCCAGCGGACGATCTCGACCGAGCCGGCCGTGGAGAGGTGGCAGACGTGCAGCCGGGAGCCGACGTGCGCGGCGAGCAGCACGTCGCGGGCGATGATCGACTCCTCGGCGACGGCCGGCCAGCCGCCGAGCCCGAGCTCGCCGGAGACCTGGCCCTCGTTCATCTGGGCGCCCTCGGTCAGCCGCGGCTCCTGGGCGTGCTGGGCGACGACGCCGTCGAAGGCCTTGACGTACTCCAGGGCGCGGCGCATCAGCACCGCGTCGTCCACGCACTTGCCGTCGTCGGAGAAGACCCGGACGTCGGCGGCGGACTCGTGCATCGCGCCGAGCTCGGCGAGCTGCTTGCCCTCCAGGCCGACGGTGACGGCGCCGACCGGCTGCACGTCGCAGTAGCCGGCCTCCTGGCCGAGCCGCCAGACCTGCTCGACCACGCCGGCGGTGTCGGCCACCGGGGTGGTGTTGGCCATCGCGTGCACGGCGGTGAAGCCGCCCATCGCGGCGGCCCGGGTGCCGGTGAGCACGGTCTCGGCGTCCTCGCGGCCGGGCTCGCGCAGGTGGGTGTGCAGGTCGACCAGGCCGGGCAGGGCGATCAGCCCGGTGGCGTCGATCTCGATGTCCGCCTCGACCGTCAGGCCGGTGCCGATCGCCTGGACGACGCCGTCGGCGAGGTGGAGGTCCTGCGGGGCGCCGCCCAGGATCTTGGCGTTGCGGATCAGGTAGCTGGTCACTGGGCGGTCTCCACGGAGTCGGTACGGGGGGTGTCGGTGGGCGCGTCGGCGAAGACGGCGCCGCCGAGCAGCAGGTAGAGGACGGCCATCCGGACGGAGACGCCGTTGGCGACCTGCTCGATCGCGGTGCAGCGCGGCGAGTCGGCGACCTCGGCGGTGATCTCCATGCCGCGGACCATCGGACCGGGGTGCATCACGATCGCGTGGTCCGGCAGCTGGGCCATCCGGCGGCCGTTCATGCCGTAGCGGCGGCTGTACTCGCGCTCGGTCGGGAAGAACGCGGCGTTCATCCGCTCGCGCTGCACCCGCAGCATCATCAGCGAGTCCGTCTTGGGCAGCACGCTGTCCAGGTCGTAGCTGACCTCGCAGGGCCAGTTCTCGATCCCGATCGGCAGCAGGGTCGGCGGGGCGACGAAGGTCACCTGCGCGCCGAGGGTGTTCAGCAGGTGGACGTTGGAGCGGGCGACCCGGCTGTGCAGGACGTCGCCGACGATGGTCACCCGGCGGCCCGCGAGGTCCTGGCCGGCGCCCGGGTTGAGGTGGCGGCGCATGGTGAAGGCGTCGAGCAGCGCCTGGGTGGGGTGCTCGTGGGTGCCGTCACCGGCGTTGATCACACTGCCGTGCAGCCAGTCGGACTGGGCCAGCCGGGCCGGGGCGCCGGAGGCGTGGTGGCGGATGACCACCGCGTCGGCGCCCATCGCCTGGAGGGTCAGCGCGGTGTCCTTGAGGCTCTCGCCCTTGGAGACCGAGGAGCCCTTGGCGGAGAAGTTGATGACGTCGGCCGAGAGCCGCTTCTCGGCGACCTCGAAGGAGGTCTTCGTCCGGGTGGAGTCCTCGAAGAAGAGGTTGACGACGGTGCGGCCGCGCAGCGTGGGCAGCTTCTTGACGGCCCGGCCGGAGAGCTGGGCGAGCTCCTCGGCGGTGTCCAGGATCAGCAGCGCGTCGTCGCGGCTGAGATCGGCGGCGGAGACGAGGTGGCGCTTCACGCGGGCTACTCCGGGAGGTGCGGTTCGGAAGACTGGGGGGCCAGGGCCTGCGAGGAGCGCTGGGCGAAGTCGCGGTCGCCGACCAGGACGGCGTCCACGCCGTCGCGGTCGGCGAGGCGCACCTGCACGGCCTCGCGCAGCGAGGTGGGGAGGTTCTTGCCCACGTAGTCGGCGCGGATCGGCAGCTCGCGGTGGCCGCGGTCGACCAGGACGGCGAGCTGGACGGCGCGCGGGCGGCCGATGTCGCTCAGCGCGTCGAGCGCGGCGCGGATGGTGCGGCCGGAGAAGAGCACGTCGTCGACCAGGATGACGAGCTTGCCGTCGATGCCGCCGGGCGGGATCTCGGTGTGCTCCAGGGCCCGGGCGGGCTTCAGCCGCAGGTCGTCCCGGTACATGGTGATGTCCAGGGAGCCCAGCGGGATCTCGCGCCCGGTGATCTGGGCCAGCCGGTCGTGCAGGCGGCGGGCGAGGTGGACGCCCCTGGTGTGGATGCCGAGCAGCACGACGTCCTCCGCGCCCTTGGCGCGCTCGACGATCTCGTGCGCTATCCGGGTGACGACCCGGGCGATGTCCGTGCCGTCGAGCACCTGGTGCGGCGGCCGCGGCGTGGGTTCGTGGTGTGTGGTCATGCCGAAGCGGACCTCCTTCCCCGCCTCACTGGACGGGCCTTAAAGGATGTCTGGGATGGCCCCCGCCGACCGGGCGCGGGCTTCGGTCATCCTACCAGCGCGCCGGACGGCAAACAGACGTCCACCATTCCGCTTCCCCGGGTTAACACTCCGGACGCGCCGCCGATGCGGGCCATTCGCACGACTGCCCCATTCGGCTTGACGCAACTACCTTACTCTACGTAACCTCACAGTGAGTTACGAGACGGACGTCGGACCCACCGGTAACGGCGTCGGCAATCGCCCGTGACCCACCACTGAACGCGAAGCAATCTCGTCCGGGGAGATCAATGTCCAGCGACTACGCGAAGCAACTCGGAGGCAAGCTCCGAGCGATCCGCACTCAGCAGGGTCTCTCCCTGCACGGTGTCGAGGAGAAGTCCCAGGGGCGCTGGAAGGCAGTCGTCGTCGGTTCGTACGAGCGTGGTGACCGTGCGGTCACCGTGCAGCGACTGGCCGAACTGGCGGAGTTCTACGGCGTCCCGGTCCAGGAGCTGCTGCCCGGCGGTACGCCCGGCGGCGCGGCCGAGCCGCCGCCGCGCCTGGTCCTCGACCTGGAGAGACTGACCCAGGTCCCCTCCGAGAAGGCCGGCCCGCTGCAGCGCTACGCGGCGACCATCCAGAGCCAGCGCGGCGACTACAACGGCAAGGTGCTGTCGATCCGCCAGGACGACCTGCGCACCCTGGCCGTGATCTACGACCAGTCCCCGTCGATCCTCACCGAGCAGCTGATCTCCTGGGGCGTGCTGAACCCCGACGCGCGCCGTGCGGTGCGCGAGGAGGATGCGAGCTGAGGCTCACCGCACCGGCTCCCGCCAGCGGATCCAGGCACAACCCAGCACTCGCGCCACTAGTGCTGGCAAGCAGAAACGTCACGGCGCGGCTCCCCAGACCGGGGGCCGCGCCGCGGTGTAGCCACACCACCCCGGGGCGGCAGAGGCGTCAGCAGACCGTCCCCAGGCTGTAGCCGGGCTGCGCCGCCACGCCGTCCAGCCGGACCGGCCGGTCGGCCGGGGCCCACTCCTGCCCGCCGCTCGACCAGGCCCAGGAGGCCGACAGGTACTCCCCGCAGGAGGCCGCCGAGCCCTGCGAGCCGTGCAGCACCGCGACGCCCGGCAGCTCCAGGGCCAGCCCGGTGCAGAGCACCGCGCAGACCAGCTCCAGGTCCTCGTCGTTGATCCGGACCACGCCGTCCTCCCACTGGAGCACCCGGGCCGCGGCGGTCAGCCCGCCGCCGGGCGCGTCCACCCGCAGGCGCAGCTCGTACACGCCGGCGCCCGCGCCGACCAGCATCCGCCGGAACACCTCGCCCCCGCGCTCGTAGGCGGCGCGCACCCAGGCGGCGTGCTCCTCGTCGGACGCGCCCGCGCCCCCGTACAGGCCCCCGTCGAGCAGCAGGTCGGCGTGGCAGAGCGTCAGCCCGTTCTCCCGGGCGCGCACCAGGCGCGGCACGAAGTCCCCGGCCAGCTCCTCGCCCTGATAGGCCAGCAGCTGGGTCTGCAGGGCCGGGTTGACCAGGTAGCGGTCGCGGGCCGCGGGCTCGGCCGGGTCCAGCCCGTTCAGCAGGCAGAACTCCTCGAAGTCCTGCGGGTGGAACGTCCGGGCCCGGACGGTGTCGAACCGCTCCAGCGCCTCGGCCAGCAGGTCGGCGGTGTCGGCCAGGTAGCGCTCGTGGTCGGGGGCGTCGGAGATCCCCCAGGCGCGGGCCCGGGCGAAGTCCGCGGCATTGGTGAGCACTCCGATGACGAACGCCTGCTCGGCGCCCTCGACCCGCCGCGGCCGGTGCGACCGCACCACGGGCCGCGAGCCGCCGGCGGTGCAGTCGGAGTTACGGCGGGCGCGCCCCAAATGACTCATCGGTGGCTCCTGGCTTCAGGGGAGGACGGTCGGCGGCAGGCGTGCCGCTGACCGTCTTCCTCCCCATCCGCGCGCGTCGCACACGTACGGCGTGTCACAGGAATGTAACCACCGGTAATGCGGGGCGCGCGGGCGTCAGGCGGAGCGGGGCGCGCGGGCCAGCTGGCGGGACTGCGCGACCAGGCGGCCGGACTCGTCCCAGACCTCCGCGTCCTCCTCGAAGTAGCCGCCGGCCAGGTTGCGGGTCGCGTGGGTGACCCGCAGCCAGCCGGGCACCGGCCTGGCGCGCAGGTGGACGGTCAGCTCGACGGTGGGGGCCCAGCCCGGCAGGCCGAGGTCGAAGGTGACCGGCGGCAGCGCGTCGGCGACCAGCAGGAGCAGCAGCGGGTCGGGCTCGCGGCCGTCGGCGAGCCGGAACCAGCCCTGGATCCGCCCGTTGCCGGAGGGCTGTCCGAGCGCCCAGCCGATGGTGGCCGGGTCCAGCCGCAGGTCGAACCGCTCCAGCAGGGCGGCCTGGGCGATCAGCTCCTTGGGCGCGTGCTCGACGCCGATGCACTGGTCCGGCGGCGGCAGCTGCGGCGGCAGCGCGCTGGTGCGCACCTCGCCGTCGGCGGTGGCGAGGTCGCCGTGGCTGGCCACCACGCGCAGCCGCTCGACGCCGTCCTGGCTGAGCGAGGCGGTGCCGGTGGACAGGCCGCGGCCGGTGCGCAGCACCTCGGTGCGGACGGTGGCCGGGCCGGGCGTGGAGGCGGACAGGTAGTAACCGCTGATCGACACCGGGTCCGGGTGGGTGCCGTGCTCCAGCGACAGCGCGTGTCCGGCCACCGCGAGCAGCAGTCCGCCGTTCACCCCGCCGCCGATCTGCCAGCCGGCGCCGAGCTCGGCCTCGTACCGGCCGGCCTCCTCGGGGTGCCTGGTCAGGGCGATGCCCTGGTCGAACTCGCTGCGGATCGCCGTGGTCATGTGGGGGGACCTGCCCTTCACGCGTGCTTCCGGACGTCAAGTTACTGACAAGTAGGCCCTCACCCTACGCCGCCCGGATGAAACGCGGAACGGCCGCCGGACACCTGTTCGGGTCCGACGGCCGTTCGCGGGATTCGACCACTCAGCGGCGGATGCTCGGCTTCAGCTCGAGGAAGCGGGCGAGCAGGCCGTTGACGAAGGCCGGGGAGTCGTCCGTGGAGAACTCCTTGGCGATCTCGACGGCCTCGTCCAGGACGACGGCGTCCGGGACGCCGTCCTCCCAGATCAGCTCGTACGCACCGAGC
Source organism: Kitasatospora sp. NPDC001261 (assembly GCF_042896795.1). Taxonomy (NCBI): domain Bacteria; kingdom Bacillati; phylum Actinomycetota; class Actinomycetes; order Kitasatosporales; family Streptomycetaceae; genus Kitasatospora; species Kitasatospora sp. NPDC001261. The sequence goes on along the minus strand of NZ_JBIAXP010000004.1, from coordinate 92,534 downwards.
CGCAGGACGTTGCGGTCCACGATCGGCATCCGGTCGAGCGTCCAGCCCACGGCGTACTGCTCGATCAGGTCGTCGATGCGACGAGCGTGCTGGACGTACCCCTCGATGAGCTCCATGGTGTACTCACCGACCTGCGGGGTGCCCTCGTCGGGCTTGGGCTCGCGGGCGCGGGCCACCCAGTCGGCGAGGACCTGCTGCGGGTCTACCCCACGGTGGTCGGCCTCGAAGAGGATCTGGAAGGCCCGCGTGCGGGCCTTGCTGCGTGCGGCCGACACGGACTTACTTCACCCGGCCGAGGTAGCTGCCGTCGCGGGTGTCGACCTTGACCTTCTCACCGGTGGTGACGAAGAGCGGCACCTGGATCTCGGCGCCCGTCTCCAGGGTGGCCGGCTTGGTGCCACCGGTCGAGCGGTCGCCCTGGACGCCCGGCTCGGTCTCGGCGATGGTCAGCTCGACCGCGGCCGGGAGCTCGATGTAGAGGACCGAGCCCTCGTTCTGCGCGACGAGGGCCTCGAAGCCCTCCAGCAGGTACTTGGCGGCGTCGCCGACGACCGACGGCTCGATGGTCAGCTGGTCGTAGGTGTCCATGTCCATGAACACGAAGTTCTCGCCGTCCTTGTACGAGAACTGCATGCCGCGCTTGTCGACGTTGGCGGTCTCGACCTTGGTGCCCGCGTTGAAGGTCTTGTCGACGACCTTGCCGGTCAGGACCTCCTTGAGCTTGGTACGCACGAAGGCCGGGCCCTTGCCGGGCTTGACGTGCTGGAACTCGACGACGGACCAGAGCTTGCCGCCCTCCAGCTTGAGGACCATGCCGTTCTTGAGATCGTTCGTGGAAGCCACGGGCGCACTTACTCCTGTATAGCTGTCAAGGAACCAAGGGATTGCGTCCTGCCGCCCACGGCCCCGGGGGCCGCGGTCACAGGGCGAGGAGCTCCTTGGTGGTGATGGTGAGCAGCTCGGGCCCGCCCTCCTCAAGGGGGCGCACGACGAGCGTGTCCTCGATCCGGACGCCGCCCCTGCCCGGGAGGTGAACCCCCGGACCGACGGTGACCGGCACGCGGCTGTCCAGTTTACCCATGTCCGCCGGACCGAGGCGCGGCGCCTCCCGGATCTCCAGCCCGATGCCGTGGCCCACCGGGTGCGGGGAGGGCTCGGTGTGGCCGGCCGCCTCCAGGACCTGCCGGGCGGCCCGGTCGGGTACGCACTGCTCCACGCCTGGTCCGAGCGCCTCCCGCCCGGCCCGCTGGGCCCGGAAGACCAGCCGGTGCAGCTCCACCTGCCAGGGCGCGGGGGCGGCGCCGATCACGAAGGTGCGGGCGGTGGAGACGCCGTAGCCGCGGTACTGGGCGCCCATCACCACGGTCAGGAAGTCGCCCTCCTCCACCCGGCGGTCGGTCGGCTGGTGGGCGGCCTGGCCGGAGTGGCTGCCGGTGCCGACCGAGACCGGGAAGGCCGCCCGGTCGGCGCCGTGGTCGATCATCCGGCGCTCCAGCTCCATCGCCAGGTGCCGCTCGGTGCGGCCGACCAGGATCGACTCCAGCAGCTCGCCCAGCGCCTGGTCGGCGATCTCGGCGGCGATCCGCAGGTCCGCGATCTCGTGCTCGTCCTTGACCACCCGCAGCCGCTCGACCGTCCGGCCGAGGTCCACCAGCCGGGTCCCCGCTATCAGGTCGCCCACCGCCCGGTGCCGGCTGACGGTCAGGTCGTGCTCCTCCACCGCCAGGCCCGACACCCCGGAGCGGGTGGCCGCGGCCGCGGCGGCCAGCGCGGTGTCCGAGCCGGCCGCCACCGGCAGCCGGGTGACGTCCGGGGCGATCAGGTGCTCCCCGGTGTCGTCCGGCGGCAGGTCGTCCGGCAGCGCCAGCAGCGCCCGCTCCCTGGTCAGCAACAGGCTCGCCCCGCAGGGCGCGCAGCCCGTCAGGTACCGCACGTTCGCCGCACGGGTGATCAGCGCCGCATCGGCCCCGGCCGCGCTGCAGTGCTCCCTCACCCGCTCCCGCCGCCCCGCGTACGCATCCGCCATGCGTCGAGCCTACGAACCCCCGGCCCGAAGCGCCCGCCGAGCACCCCCGCCAGAACCCCCGGTGCCCCTTGCGCGCCCCCCGCGCGACCGCGCCGTCGCCCTCCGGCCCGCGCCGGGGCCCCCGCCCCCACCCGCCGCTCCCCCACCTGCCGCTCGGACGCGCGCCGCCGCCGAGGGGCCCACATCCCCTCGGCGGCGGCTTCCTCCCGTCGCGCCTACTGCCCGTCCGGGTCGAGCAGACCCCGCCGGTACGCCGGGACGAGGTTCTGCGGGACGAGCATCTCCCGGCCGTTCAGGGTGATCGCGACCAGCTTCGGGGGCGTCGCCCGCCACTGGGCCCGGCGGTGCCGGGTGTTGCTGCGGGAGGTCTTGCGCTTGGGTACGGCCATCGCGGGCTCCTTCTCGGGTGGTGTGGTCGAACGCGTCGTCGGGCGGCGCTAGCGGGTGGCGCCCGAGGCGTACGGCAGGAGGGCCGTCTCCCGGGCGTTCTTGATCGCCCGGGCCACCGCCCGCTGCTGCTCGGCGGTGAGCCGGGTGACCCGGCGGCCGCGGATCTTGCCGCGGTCGGAGACGAAGCGGCGCAGCAGGTCGGTGTCCTTGTAGTCGATGTACTCGATGCCCGCCGCGAGCAGCGGGTTGGGCCGGGGCTTCGGCGGGGCGGATCGTTTGCGCACGGGAGGGCGCTCCTTCAGTGGACGGGGTCGAGCAGGTCCTGGAAGGCGTCCGGCAGGGCCTTCCAGCCGGGTTCGCCGGCGGCGAGTTCGGCGTCGGTGAGCAGGCAGGAGTCGAGCAGGTCGGTGATGCCGTCGACGTCCAGCCCCTCGGCGGTGAAGCTGAGCTGCTGCACCCGGTCGCCGTGCCGGGGGTGCCAGTCGAGGGCGGCGGCGGCCCGGCGCGCGGGCGGGTAGAGCTCCCAGGCCGCGTCGGGCAGGGAGGTGAGCCAGGGCCCGCACTCCTCGACCGCGAGGTTCGCCCCGGCGGCGTCCCAGGCGAGTATCAGATCGGGCCGGTTGGCCAGCCAGAACCGGCCGCGGCTGCGCTGCGCCGCCGGGACGAGCAGTTCCAGCGCCCGGTGCAGCCGCTCGGGGTGGAGCGGTCGGCGGCGCTCCCACAGCAGGGTGGCGACGCCCGCCTCGTCCCGCTCCTGCGGCAGCAGCGCGAGCGCCGGGTTGACCCGGTCGCGGGCGGCGGCCACGTCGAAGCCGCCGAGCGCGGCCCGGGTGAGCGCGCCGGTGCCGAGCCGGACGGTCCGGGCGGTGGCGTGCAGCTGGCGCAGGAGGGCGAGCCCCGGCGCGTGCGCCGCGGCGCGCGGCACGGCGAGCGTGCCGGCGTACTCGATCTGGTGGGCGAGCGCCTCGGCGCGGGTCCGGTCGTCGCGCGAGGCGGTCTGCTCGCCGTGCTCCGCCAGGTCGTCCGGGACGGAGAGCTCGCCGACCAGCCGGTCCGGGTCGACGGCGGTGACCACGCCCGCCAGTTCGACGGCGTCGTCGAGCGGCCGCCCGTCCACCTCTCCCCCGGCGATCACCTCGACCGCGGGGTGCGGGTCGCTGCCGCCCCACAGTTCGACGATCGCCAGTCCGTACCGGCCGCCGTCGGCGATCTCCAGCAGCCGGGGCAGCAGGTCCTCGCGCAGGGCGCAGCACGGGCAGTCGTTCGCCAGCGGGACGTCGGCCGCGTCGAAGGCCCCGGCGGCGTCGCGCAGCTCGCGGCGGACGGTGCCGAGCGCGGCGTCCCGCAGGTCGTGGTGCAGGACCACGGCGTCCACCGCGGCCGCCGCCAGTTCCTCGACGGCGGCCCGGCGCTGCTCCGCGTGCAGGCCGGCGACGACCACCACCGGCAGCCTGGTCCCGTCCACGGCGCTCACCAGCTCGCCTTGCGGACGCCGGGCAGGTGCCCGGCGTGGGCGTGGGCGCGCAGGTTGACCCGGGAGAGGCCGAAGGCCCGCAGGTAGCCGCGGGGCCGGCCGTCCACGGCGTCCCGGTTGCGGACCCGGGTGGCGCTGGCGTCGCGCGGCTGGCGGGCGAGCTCGGCCTGGGCGGCGGCGCGCTCGGCGGGGCCGGTGCCGGGGTGGGCGATGGTCCGCTTGAGCTCGGCCCGGCGCTCGGCGTGGCGGGCGACGACGGCGCGCCGCCGCTCGTTCTTGGCGATCTTGCTCTGCTTGGCCATCAGACCTTCTCCCCCCGGGCGCGGATGCGGGCGACGGCGGCCTCGATGCCGATCGCGTCGACGGTGCGGATGCCCTTGGCGCTCAGCGCCAGCCGGACGTACCGGCCCTCGCCGGGCAGCCAGTAGCGCTTGCGCTGGATGTTGGGGTCGAAGCGGCGGCCGGTGCGGCGGTGCGAGTGCGAGATCGCGTTGCCGAAGCCGGGCCGGCGGCCGGTGAGTTGGCAGCGGGCGGACATGGGTGCTCCCTGGCGTCCGGGAATGGGCAGGACCGGGCTCACGTTACACCAGATGAAAATGACTTCCATTTCGATGTACGGTTCGAGCCAACCCCTCGGACCGGACCCCGAGACCCCGACCCCCAGACCCCAGGAGGACGTCCCATGGCCCGCAGCGAACTGCGCCCGGTGATCAGGCTCCGCTCCACCGCCGGCACCGGCTTCACGTACGTGACCCGCAAGAACCGCCGCAACGACCCGGACCGGATGGTCCTGCGCAAGTACGACCCGGCCGCGGGCCGGCACGTCGACTTCCGCGAGGAGCGCTGACCCCGGACGCGCGAACGGCGCCTCCCCGGACTCGGGGAGGCGCCGTTCGCGGCCTGGCCGCTCGGCTCAGGAGCCCTCGGGCGTCCAGCGCTGCTCGACCCGGGCGAGCTTCCAGTACCCGATCGCGATCGCCCAGACCACCACGAACAGCCCGGCGATGGCGTAGCCCACGTTGTCCAGCGAGATGTCCGCGACGAACCCGGTGACCGGATCGGTCAGGTCGAGCTTCTCGTGCAGCACCCCGACCAGCTCGATGGTGCCGATGATGAAGGCCACCGCGATCGACAGACCAGTGATGGTCAGGTTGTAGTACACCTTCCGGACCGGGTTGGCGAAGGCCCACTGGTACGCGAAGTTCATGAACGTCCCGTCCAGGGTGTCGAACAGGCTCATCCCCGCCGCGAACAGCAGCGGCAGGCAGACGATCGCGTACCAGGGCAGCCCGGAGGCCGCGCCCGAGCCGGCCATCACCATCAGGGTGACCTCGGTCGCGGTGTCGAAGCCCAGGCCCAGCACCATGCCCACCGGGAACATCTGCCCCGGCCGGGTGATCGAACGGGTCGCCCGGTTCAGCACCCGGGCCATGAAGCCGCGCGAGTCGAGGTGCGCCTCCAGCTCCTTCTCGTCGAACTTCCCGGCCCGCATCGAGCGGAACACCCTGAGGATGCCGAGCAGCGCCGCCAGGTTGAGCGCGCCGATCAGGTAGAGGAACACGCCGGAGGTGGTCGTCCCGATCACGCCCAGCCACTTGTGGGTGGCCGACTCGTCGTCCATCAGCGTGTTCGCCAGCTGCGCGCCGCCCGCCACCAGGGCGGCCATCAGCACCACCATCGAGGAGTGCCCGAGGGCGAACCAGAAGCCCACCGAGACCGGCCGCTTGCCGTCCGCCATCAGCTTGCGGGTGGTGTTGTCGATCACCGCGATGTGGTCGGCGTCGAAGGCGTGCCGCATGCCGAGGGTGTACGCGGTGATGCCGAGGCCCACCCCGAAGACCTGGGTACCGACCGCGTACCGCTCGGGCGCGACCAGGAAGATCAGCGTGCCGAAGGCCACCACGTGCATGGCCACGATCACCGCCATCAGCCCGGCCGTACGGACGGTGTCCTCGCGCCGCCATCTGAAGCTGGGCAGCACGGAAGGGGCCGGCTTCGCGCCGGCGGCAACGGTTTCGGGCAGGGTCATCTGCGGATCACGCTCCAGCACCTCGTGGAAAACCTCGTGAGATGCCGTGGCCGGTCTCCTGGCTGACGGGATACCCGTGCCCGCCTTCCCAGGTGCGCGAGGCACCCAGTGGCTCCGTGGGCACGGACGACGTTCCTCCGCAGGCGGAGGAACGACCCGATCACAGTGGCGAGGGCCGCTCCGGGCTGGGACCCCTGAGGGTCCGTCACCGGTCTTCCCGAGCACCACGGCGGGGAACACCGTAGGGGCCGCGCCCCGACCCGTGCAAGGCTGCGCACCTGCGCAGGTGTCCAGGATCACAGGCGGCCGCCTGCAAGAATGTCCGCATGCATCTCGTACCGGCCGACCGCGCGGGCCACCGCACCATCGACGGGCACCGGGTCTGCGAGGCCATCGCCGCGATCGGCGACCCCGCGCACGTCCGGTCCTGGGCCGAGCGGTTCTCCCTGCTCGCCGACCCCGGACGGCTCGCCCTGCTGCTCGCCCTCCACCGGGCCGGCCCGCTCGCCGTCAGCGACCTCGCGGTGGCCACCGGCATGCGCGACCCCGCCGTCTCCCAGGCCCTGCGGCTGCTCCGCACGGCCGGCGTGGTCACCGGCGACCGGGACGGACGAGTGGTGCGCTACCGGCTCGTGGACGAGGCCATGCGCCCCCTCCTCGACGAGTGCGCCGCCGCCGAGCACCACGAGCCCAGCGCGGCAGTGGGCTGACCCCTCCCGCCGACGCCTGCCCGACCTGCTGACTCATGCTCGGTCCGCCGACTCCCGCCCGGGCTGCTGACTCCCGCTCGGGAAGGCGCGCCGTGAACGGCCCCGGCCAGTACGATCATGATGTGCCGTCCCACCCCCATGCCTGGCCCGCCGACCGCTGGAACACCGACCCGGTCAAGGCCCGCGTGCTGGCGGTCGCCCGCACCCTCACCTCGGCCACCCGGGTGCTGGACGTCCTCTCCCTGCTGAGCCCGCACGGCATCGAGTGGTACTTCACCGTCAACCCCGGTTCCGTCTTCGCCGACCGCGCCCTGGACGAGTACCTGCACGGCCTGTCCGGCTTCACCGTGCTGGACTGGGACGACGCCGTCCGCCACCGCTTCGACCTGGCCGTCGCCTGCGCCGTCCACTCCTCCATGCACCGCCTGGACGCCCGCCTCGTCGTCCTGCCGCACGGCGCCGGCTACAACCGCCTGGTCACCGAGTCCACCGGCGACACGGTCAGCGCCGCCGGCCTGTCCCGCAACGAACTCACCCACCGCGGGCGGGTGTTCGTGGACGTCCTCGGGCTCTCCCACCCCGAACAGCTGGACCGGCTGCGGACCTCCTGCCCCGAGGCCCTGGACGTCGCCCGGGTGGTCGGCGACCCGTGCTTCGACCGGATGCTCGCCAGCCGGCGCTCCCGGGACGGCTACCGCGCCGCGCTCGGCGCCGTCGGCGGCCGACGGCTCGTCGTCGTCAGCTCCACCTGGAGCGAGCACTCGTTATTCGGCCGCCACCCCGACCTGCCCCGGCGGCTCGTCCGCCAACTGCCCGCCGACGAGTACACGGTGGCCGTCGTGCTGCACCCCAACGTGTGGAGCCGCCACGCCCCCGGGGCGCTGCTCGACGACGCCCGCCGGATGGGCCTGCGCCTGATCCCGCCCCACCAGGGCTGGCAGGCCGCGCTCGTCGCCGCCGACTGCGTGATCGGCGACCACGGCTCGGTCACCGTCTACGGCGCCGCCCTGGAACACCGCACCATGCTCGTCGCCACCGGCGCCGCCGAACTCGACCCGCGCTCCCCCAGCTACGCCTTCGGCCAGGCCGCCCCCGTCCTCGACCCGGACGGGGACCTCGCCGCCCAGCTCGAACAGGCCCTCGCCGAGGCCCCGGCCGGCCTGCGCGAGATCACCGACCGCTCGCTCGCCCACCGCGGCGAATCCGCCCGGCTGCTGCGCCCGCTGCTCTACTCCTTCCTGGACGGCCTGGACGAGCCCGGGGACGAACCGGCCCTGCCGCCCTACCCCAGGCCCGTCCCCTGCCCCGGGGCCGCCGAGTGGCCCACCGCGTACGACGTCGAGGGCAGCACCGAGGGGACCGAGGTGAGCCTGCGGCGCTACCCCTTCCACCCGGACGACCACACCCCGCGCGGCTTCCACGCCCTCACCGACGAGCACCCGGGCGACGCCCTGCGCTACACGGCCGAGGTGATCGCCCGCACCGAGGCCCACGCCGAACGCCCCGCCACCCGCTGGCTCGCCGACACCGCCGCCGAACTGCCCGGCCTCGCCGTCGCGGTGGCCGCCCTCGGCCCGGCCCGCCACCTGCTCCGGCTGCACGGCGGCCGGCTGCTGGAGGCCCACGCCGAACCGGACTGGGGCCGCCCCGACCCCGCCGTCGACCCGCTGCTGCTCGGCTCCGCCGTGGCCTGCTGGCTCGCCGACGGCGGCGACCCGGCCGGCCTCCCCGAGCACGGACTCACCGTCCGCACCGGCGGGGACCGCACCCGGGTGTCCTTCCGTACCGGGCCCTGACCCCGCCCGCCCGCTACGGACCGCCCCTCGGCCCGGACCGCCCCTCAGCCCGGACCGCCCCTCAGCCCGCCAGCTGCCGCAGCCGCTCGCGACTGCGCTCCGCCAGCTCCGCGTCGTCCAGCTCCTCGGCGAGGGTGACGAGCAGGGTGTGGGCCTGCGCCTCCTTCGCGTACTGGTTCCGCTCCTTGGCCTGCCGGGCGCAGTCGTCCGCGTGGGCGACGGCGAGGTCCAGCTGCCCGAGGGCCCGGTGGGCCCGGGCCCGGACCAGCGGCAGCTTCATCAGCATGTCGTTGTCCCGCGTCCGCCCGGCCCGGGCGGTGGCCTCGGCCAGCAGGGTCAGCGCCTCCTCCGGACGGCCGTCGGCGATCAGCGCCTGCGCCAGGTTGTAGCTCTGGACGATCTCGCCGTGGTCGTCGCCCCGGTTCTCCGCCAGGGCCAGGGTGAAGCGCTCCACCGCGTCGCCCGGGCGGCCGTCGGCCAGGCAGAGCAGGCCGTCGGTCTCGTAGAGCACCCCGACCACCCGGCGGTTCGTCACCAGCGGGACCAGCTCCGTGGCGAGCGCCAGCTGCTCGGCGGCGAGCCGGTACTCCTCGCGCTCCTGGTGGGCGCGGGCGAGCTGGTTGCGCATCTTGACCACGGCGGCCGGCTGGTTGTCCCACTGGGCCGACTCGATGCCGAGCCGGTGGGTGGCGATCCAGTCGTCGTAGAGCTTGCGGCCGTGGTACAGCGGCCAGAGCGACTCGCAGAGCCGCCACACCTCGCCGTGCCACCCCTGCGCGGCCGCCTCCTCCACCACCGCGCGGAAGTCGGCGCGTTCGGCGTACAGCCACTCCAGGGCCGCGGCGTCGGAGGCGAAGCCGGGCAGGTCGTCGCCGCTCGGGTCCTGCAGCCGGAGCCGGTCCCTGCCCATCGTCCGGTCGGCGAGCGAGGCACGGCCCCGGAAGTACGCCACGACGCCGGCGAGGAGCCCGGCGCGGTCGGGCAGTTCCCGCGTCCGGCCGTAGGCGTGCAGCCGCACCACGTCGTGGGCCCGGAATCGGTCCTCGCCGTCGTCGTCCACCACCTCGTCGAGCACGTGGACGCCACGCAGCTCCCTGACCGCCTGCTCGGCGCGCTCGACGCCGACCGCCCGCGCCAGTTCGGCGGACACGAAGGGGCCGGGGTGCACGCCGATCAGCTGGTAGAGCGCCCGGCCCGGCGCCGACAGCCGCTCGTGGACCAGGTCGTACGTCGCGCCGACATCGCTCTCCTCGTCCTCCAGCATCGCCAACCTGCCCTCCCGGTCGTGCAGTTCGGCCACCACCCGGCCGACCGGCAGGCTGTCCCGGTCCAGCAGCTGGCTCCCGACCGCGTTCAGCGCGAGCGGCAACCCGCCGCACAGCTCGACCAGTTCGGCCAGTTCCCCGTCGGTTCCCCGCCCGGAGCCCACCCAGCCCCGCACCAGTTCGGCGCCCGCCGCCGCGCTCAGCGGCCCGAGTCGGCGCACCTCGGCGCCGTCCATCCGCAGCGCGGGCAGCCGCCGCCGGCTCGCGACCACCACCAGCCCGCAGGCGGGGAGCAGCGCCCGGACCTCCGCGGCGTGCTCGACGTTGTCCAGGAAGAACAGGCACCGGCGCCCGGCGGTGGCGGTGCGGAAGGCCGTGAACCGCTCGGCCTCCACGGCCGGGGGCTCGGCGCCCAGGGCGCGCAGGAAGCCGGCCAGCAGCCCGGGGAGGTCCACCCCGCCCTGGTGCCGGTAGGCCTTCAGGTCGGCGTAGAGGTCCCCGCCGGGGAAGCGCTCCCGGTGGCGCTCGGTGAACTTGGCGATCAGCTCGGTCTTCCCGACCCCGCCGAGGCCGGTGAACACCACGACCCCGAGTCCGCCCTCCTCGACCCGGTCCAGCGCGCCGGCCAGTGCGGCGAACTCCGGTTCACGGTTGACGAACGGGCCGTGCGGCGCGCGTACCTGACGGGGCGTCGGCACCGTCGGCGGCTGGTGGAGGTGCACCGACCCGATGCTCCCGGCCTGCACCACATGGCCGCCCACCGTGGCGCCTGACACGGTGTTGGCCACCTCGTGCCGCTCCATCCGCCTGCTCCCTCCGGCCGCCCGGGCCCCAGCCTACGGGCTGGGCACCCGGCCGGAGGGGCGCTCGGGTGTCACCGGGGGGTGATCTCGCCCATCTCGCCCCAGCCGTCCATGCCGGGGATCTCGATCGAGACGATCTGCGGCTTGGCGGCCACGGCGTACGACATCTCGTCCATGGCCTTGGTGAAGTGTGCGGACTCCACGTGCTCCTTGCCGGCGTCGCCGTCGCGGAACGCCTCGACCAGGACGAACTCGTTGGCGTTGTCGACGCTGCGGGACCACTCGAAGAAGAGGTTGCCGGGCTCGCTGCGGGTGGCCTGGGTGAAACCGTCGACCAGGTCGAGCCACTCGTCGGCGCGCTCGGGGCGGACCGCGAACTTGACCGTAATGAAGATCATGGGACTTCCTTCCCTTCCACGTTCACACGTGGCCGTGCGGACAGGTGCCCGCCGCTCGGCGGGCACCCGTCCATCGTCGCAGGTCAGAAGGGCCCTCCACGAGACGGGGGCGTCGCGCGTCCCGGCCGGGGCCGGTCACGCCGCCTGGCAGGCGGGGCACCAGAAGAGGTTGCGGGCGGCGTGCTCCTCCGTCCGCACGTCGGTGCCGCAGACCAGGCAGGGCATGGCGGCCCGCCGGTAGACGTACACCTCGCCGCCGTGGTCGTCCACCCGGGGCGGGCGGCCCATCGCCTCGGGGGTGTGCTCGGGGCGGACGGTGTCGATCCGGCCCGCGGTGACGCCCTCGCGCATCAGGGCGACCAGGTCGGCCCAGATCGCGTCCCACTCCCGGCGGGTGAGGTCGCGCCCGGCCCGGTGCGGGTCGATGCCGTGGCGGAACAGCACCTCGGCCCGGTAGACGTTGCCCACCCCGGCCAGCACCTTCTGGTCCATCAGCAGCGCCGCGACGGTCGTCCGGCTGCCCGATATCCGGCGCCAGGCGGCCTCCGGGTCGGCGTCGGCGCGCAGCGGGTCGGGGCCGAGCCGGGCGGCGACGGCGGCCTTCTGGTCGTCCGTGACGAGCGCGCAGGTGTTGGGCCCGCGCAGGTCGGCGTAGCCGTCCTCGTTCTCCAGCCGCAGCCGGACCAGCCCGACCGGCGCGGGCGCCGGGCCGGTGCCGAAGGTGAAGCCGCCGTAGAGGCCGAGGTGGACGTGCACCCAGGCGCCCTCCTCGAAGCCGAGGAAGAGGTGCTTGCCGGTGGCCTCCGCGCCGGTGAGCAGCTGCCCGTCGATCACCTTGGCCTCGTCGGCGAACCGGCCCTGCGGGCTGGAGACCCGCACCGGGCGGCCGCCGAAGGCCTCGCGGTTCTCGGTGGCGAGGCGGTGGATGATGTGGCCTTCGGGCACGGGCGTCGGCTCCTCCGGGCTCGGCGACTGGACCCGTCCATCATCGCAGCCGGCACCGACAGCCCCGTGCCGCCGCGGGTCAGCGGACCGGGACGCCCATCAGCCGGGCCAGGATGACGCGGTCCAGCTCGGCAGCCGTCCCGGCGACGTCCAGGGCGGAGTTGTCGATGATCGGCAGCCCGGAGTTGTACCAGCCGGCCATCCGCCCGTGGATGCGGGCCACCTCCTCGTCCCCGAGCCGGCGGTTGCCGCTGCGCCGGGCGTTGCGGTGCAGCACCGAGTCCAGGCTGGGCAGCAGCACGACCGGGATCATGCCGGGGCCGATGTGCCGCTTCCAGCCGCCGAGGCCGATCGCCGGGCGGTCCGGGAAGACGGCGTCGTCGATGATGCAGGAGATGCCGTTGGCCAGGTAGTTGCGGCAGGCGAAGCCGCAGGTGCGGCGGGCCAGCCGGTACTGCGCCTCGGAGGCGTTGTTCCAGCCGGACTGCGGGTTGGCGAAGCCCGCCTGCACCCACTCGCGGACGTCGTCCAGGCTGATGTGCGCGGTCGGGGTGGGCCGCCGCTCGGCCCAGTGGCGGGCGACGGTGGTCTTGCCGGCCCCGGCCGGTCCGATCAGTAGGACGGCTATCGGCCCGGTGGCCGCGTGCTGCCGCGGTGGGTGGGCGGGCAGTTGGACGGGTGCGCCGGACGGCAGCACGAAGTGCCCGGTGCCCCCGGCGGGTACGGGCGGCGCGCTCGGCACGGGTACGGCCGCGGGGGCCGGAGCCGGGTGGGCGGGAACGGGGTGGGCGGCGGGCCCGGGGCCGGTCGGCCCGGGAGTGACGGGCGCCGCCGGCGCCGGCCGGCCCGGCGGCGGGGACGGCGGAGGCTGCGGGGAGGGCGGCTGCGCCCCCGACGACGTCCCCCGCGTTCCGCCCCCCGGCGCCACCGGCGGGGCGACGGGACGCGGCGGGACCTGCCCGCCTCCGGTGTACTGCGTCACGGCACCTCCCGACACTTCTCAGCGGGGACACTACACGGCGGCCCGGCAGCGGGCACAGTCCGCCGCCGGGCCACCGCCCGTACCCTCAGCGGGTGGTGAGCCGCTCGGCCAGCGCGCGCAGCGCCAGCTCGTAGGAGCCGAGCCCGAAACCGGCGATGGTGCCGGAGGCCACCGCGGCGATCACCGAGGTGTGCCGGAAGGTCTCCCGGGCGTACGGGTTGGAGATGTGCACCTCGATCAGCGGCGCGGTGCGCTGGGCCGCGGCGTCCCGCATCGCGTACGAGTAGTGGGTGAACGCACCGGGGTTGATCACCACCGGCACCTGCCCGTCGGCCGCCTCGTGCAGCCACTCCACCATCTGCTGCTCGGAGTTGGTCTCGTGCACCTCGACCTCGAAGCCGAACTCCTTGCCCAGCGCGGTGCAGCGCTCGACCAGCCCGGCGTACGAGGTGGCGCCGTAGACGTCCGGCTCGCGGCTGCCCAGCCGGCCCAGGTTGGGGCCGTTGAGCACCATCACCCTGGTCACGCCGAGACCTCCGCGTACGCGGCGACCAGCAGCGACGGGTCGGGGCCCTCCAGTACGGAGGTCTTGCCGAGGCCGTCCAGCACGATGAAGCGGATCAGGTCGCCGCGCGACTTCTTGTCGATCTTCATCGCGTCCAGCAGCTTCGGCCAGGCGTCCGCCCGGTAGCTCAGCGGCAGGCCGACCGAGGCCAGCACGGTGCGGTGCCGGTCGGCCGTCTCGTCGTCCAACCGCCCGGCCAGGCGGCCGAGTTCGGCGGCGAAGACCATGCCGATGGAGATCGCGGCGCCGTGCCGCCACTTGTACCGCTCGTTGCGCTCGATGGCGTGGCCGAGGGTGTGGCCGTAGTTGAGGATCTCGCGGCGGCCGGACTCCTTGAGGTCCCCGGAGACCACGTCGGCCTTGACCTGGATGGCGCGGCGGATCAGCTCGACGGTGTGCGGGCCGGACGGGGTCTTGGCGCCCTCGGGGTCGGCCTCGATCAGGTCGAGGATGGCCGGGTCGGCGATGAAGCCGCACTTGATGACCTCGGCCAGGCCGGAGACGTAGTCGTGCCTGGGCACCGTCTCCAGGGTGTCGAGGTCGGCCAGCACGCCCACCGGCGGGTGGAAGGCGCCGACCATGTTCTTGCCCTCGGCGATGTTGATGCCGGTCTTGCCGCCGACGGCCGCGTCGACCATGCCGAGCAGCGTGGTGGGCATGGAGATCCAGCGCACCCCGCGCAGCCAGGTCGCGGCGACGAAGCCGGCCAGGTCGGTGGTGGCGCCGCCGCCGAGGCCGACGATGACGTCGCTGCGGGTGAAGCCGGTCTGCCCGAGCACCGACCAGCAGTACGCGGCGACCTCGACGCTCTTGGCGTCCTCGGCGTTGGGCACCTGGAGCACGATGGCCTCGTAGCCCTCGCCGAGCAGGTCCTCGCGGATCGCGTCGGCGGTGGCGGCGAGCGCCTCCGGGTGGATGAGCGCCACCCGCTTGGCGCGGGTCCCGATCAGCGGAGACAGCTCACCGAGCAGCTGGTGCCCGATCAGCACGTCGTACGGGTCGTGGCCGGCGCTGCCGCCGACGTGGATCCTGACGGTGGTGTCAGTCATGGGGGGTCTTCAGCTCCAGTGCTTCCAGTACGGCGTCCGCGACCTGTTCCGGGGTGCGCCCGGCGGTGTCGACCACGGCGGTGGCCACCTCCAGGTAGAGGGGGCGGCGGGCCTCCATCAGCTCGCGCCAGCGGGCCCGCGGGTTGACGGCCAGCAGCGGGCGCGGGGCGTCCAGGCCGACCCGCTTGACCGCGTCGGCGAGCGGGACCTCCAGGAAGACCACCGGCAGCTCGTGCAGCAGCGCGCGGGTGGCCTCGGCCATCACCGCGCCGCCGCCGAGCGCCAGGACCCCGTCGTGCCCCTCGGCGGCCGCGCGCACGGCGGCCGCCTCCAGCGCGCGGAAGTGCGGCTCGCCCTCGTCGATGAAGATCTCCGGGATGGGCTTGCCGGCCGTCGCCTCGACGTCGGCGTCGGTGTCCCGGAAGCCGACGCCCAGGCGCTCGGCCAGCATCCGCCCGACGGTGGACTTGCCACTGCCGGGCGGACCGACCAGCACGACAACGGGGTTCGTCATCGGATGATCAGGTTGTCGAGGTAGCCCTGCACGTTGCGGCGGGTCTCGGAGACGTTGTCGCCGCCGAACTTCTCGTTCACCGCGTCCGCCAGCACCAGAGCGACCATCGCCTCGGCGACGATGCCCGCGGCCGGGACCGCGCAGACGTCCGAGCGCTGGTGGTGCGCCTTGGCCGGCTCGCCGGTGCGCACGTCCAGGGTCTGGAGCGCCCGCGGCACGGTGGCGATCGGCTTCATCGCGGCGCGCACCCGCAGCAGCTCGCCGGTGGACAGGCCGCCCTCGGTGCCGCCGGAGCGGCCGGAGGTGCGCTTGACGCCCTCGGCGGTCGGGACGATCTCGTCGTGGGCCTGGGAGCCCGGCACCCGGGCCAGGTCGAAGCCGTCGCCGACCTCGACGCCCTTGATCGCCTGGATGCCCATCAGCGCGGCGGCCAGCCGCGCGTCCAGCCGGCGGTCCCAGTGCACGTGCGAGCCGAGGCCCACCGGCACGCCGTACGCCAGCACCTCGACCACGCCGCCGAGGGTGTCGCCGTCCTTGTGGGCCTGGTCGATCTCGGCGACCATCGCCTTCGAGGCGTCGGCGTCCAGGCAGCGCACCGGGTCGGCGTCCAGCTTGGCCTCGTCCGAGGGCAGCGGCACCACGCCGGCCGGCGCCTTGGCGGCGGCCAGCTCGACCACGTGGCTGACGATCTCGATCCCGGCCACCTCGCGGAGGTAGGCGCGGGCGACGGCGCCCAGCGCGACCCGGGCGGCCGTCTCGCGGGCGCTGGCGCGCTCCAGGATCGGCCGGGCCTCGTCGATCGAGTACTTCTGCATGCCGGCCAGGTCGGCGTGGCCGGGCCGGGGGCGGGTGAGCGCCTCGTTGCGGGCCAGGCCCGCCAGGACCTCGGGGTCGACCGGGTCGGCCGACATGACCTGCTCCCACTTCGGCCACTCGGTGTTGCCGACCATGATCGCGACCGGGCTGCCCATGGTCAGACCGTGCCGGACGCCGCCGAGGAAGGTCACCTCGTCCTGCTCGAACTTCATCCGCGCCCCGCGGCCGTAACCGAGCCGGCGGCGCGCCAGCGCGTCGGCCACCACGTCGGTGGTGACCGGTACACCGGCGGGCAGGCCTTCCAGCGTCGCGACGAGTGCGGGGCCGTGCGACTCCCCCGCCGTCAGCCAGCGCAACGTACCCAACGGAGCTCCTTCATCAGCGGACCGGACCACGGCACCGCCGGGGCCCGCCCCGGGCGTGCCTTTTGTACCTGAATCCTTTCATGCCCCAGCGGCACCCGGGGGCACAGTCCGCGTGACGGACAGCAACCGGCCACGATCCGGCCGGGAACCGCCCGGGAAACCGGACGGCGGGCGGGCACCCGGCTGCGGGACCGGGCCCGTCCAGGTCCGACGGCGGCCGGGCTCAGTGCCCGGCGAGCGCCTTCTCCCCCGCCTCGCGCATCGCCGCCAGCGGCCCGGGCGTCCGCCCGGTGAAGGCCTCGTTCTGCAGCACCGCCTGGTGCACCAGCAGGTCCAGCCCACCCAGGACGGTCGCCCCGCGCCCGGCGCAGGCGGCGGCCAGCGCCGTCGGCCACGGGTGGTACAGCACGTCGAACAGCGCGCCCGGCTCGGCGGGCAGCGCCTCGGCGAAGACGTCGGTCGCCCCGACCGGTGTGGTGGAGACGGTCAGCGGCCGGGTCAGCGCCTGCGCCCCGAGCTCCCAGTCGGCGGTGCGGACGGCGACGCCCAGCCGTTCGCCCAGCTCGGCCATCTCCCGGGCCCGCTCGGCGCTGCGCACGTAGACCTTCACCTCGCCGGTGCAGATCTGGGCGAGCGCGGCCAGTGCCGAGGAGGCGGTGGCCCCGGCGCCCAGGACGGCCGCCTCGGGCACCTCGGTGATCCCGCGCTCGCGCAGCGCGTTGACCAGCCCGGGGACGTCGGTGTTGTCCCCGGTGCGCCGGCCGTCGGCGGTGAACACCACGGTGTTCACCGCGTCCACCGAGCGGGCCGTCGCGCTGACCTCGTCGAGCAGCGGGATGACCGCCCGCTTCAGCGGCATGGTGAGCGACAGCCCGGCCCACTCGGCCTCGTCCAGCGCGGCGACGAACCCGGGCAGCCCGGCCTCGTCGACCTCGAAGCCGTCGTAGCGCCAGCCGTCCAGCCCGAGCGCCGCGAAGGCGGCCCGGTGCAGGTCCGGCGAGAGCGAGTGGGCGATCGGCGAGCCGAGAACGGCCGCCCGGTGCTTGCTGGTCAACGCTTCTCTCCGCGAACTGGCGAACTGTCGTCCGGCCGCGGCTGCTTCCTGGTGCCGCGGCTGCTTCCTGGTGGTGCGGCTACTTCTTGGTGGTGCAGTGGCCGCGCGCCTCGTCGAAGCCCTGCCCGGCCGACTGGCAGTACTCCTTGACGTTGGCGTAGTGCTCCTTGCTCGTCTCGGCGAACCGGGTCTTGGTCGGGGACATCGCGATGAAGTACAGCCACTTTCCGTCCGCCGGGTGCAGCGTCGCGTTGAGCGCCTCGTCGCCGGGGTTGGAGATCGGACCGGGCGGCAGGCCCTGGTTCACGTAGGTGTTGTACTTGTTGGACGCGTCGTCCATGTCCTTCTTGTCGAGGTCCTTGCGGCCCAGCGAGTACTGGAGCGTGGTGTCCATGCCGAGCCGGTGGTTGATCTCGCCGCCGGCCGCCAGCCGGTTCTGGATGGTCTTGGCCATCTTGGCGAAGTCTTCCGGGTTGTTGCCCTCGCGCTGGAGGATGCTCGCCTCGATGAGCACCTCGTAGCCGGTCTTCAGCCCCACCGAGGCCGCCTGGGCGTCCAGATCGGCGTACTTCTCGGTGGCGTTCTTCACCATCTGCTTGAGCAGGTCCTCGGGCTTCATGCCGTCGGCGACGTTGTAGCGGGTCGGCCAGAGGAAGCCCTCGATGTTGCCGTTCGCGTACGCCGGCAGGCCGAGGTCGTTGACCTGCGCCTTGGCGACGCCCGCCGTGGTGCCCGGCGGCAGCTTCAGCTTGGTGTCGATGAGGGTGTAGATCTCGGTGGAGTTCTTGCCCTCCGGTACGACGATCGCCGCGCCGCCCGCCTGGGCGAGCAGCTCCTTGAGCGCGGCCGCGGCCGGCATCTCCTTCTTCATCTCGTAGAAGCCGTACTGGATGGTGCCGCACTTGGGCTCGGCCTTGCAGGCCGTGTTGAACGCGTCGACGCTCTTGACCACGCCGGCGTTCTTCAGCGCCAGGCCGATCTGCCCGCCGACCGCGCCCTTCTTGACCTCGACCTGGACGGAGCCGGTGCCCTCGCCGGTGAAGTCCGGTGCCGGGCCGAAGTGGTCCTGGTAGAAGCCGTAGCCCCACCAGCCGGCCCCGCCGACGGCGCCGAGCAGCACCGCGGCGACCAGCAGGCAGGCGCCGCCGTTGCGGCGGCCCGACTTCTTGCCCTTCTCCTTGCGCTTCTTCTGGGCCTCGCGGGAGTCGTCCTGCTCGCCGAGGAAGCCGGCCTCCCCGGCCTCGGCGTGCTCGTCGGGGTACCCGTCGTCCTCGTGGCGGCCGCCGTCCGCGTGGCCGTCCCACTCGTCCGTCCCGCCCTCGCGCGCGGCGCCGACCGGATCGGCGCCGGCCTCCAGCGCGGCGGCCTCGGCCTCCCAGTCGATCCCGTCCGGGCCGGGGCCGGAGGCCGGCACCGGCTCCGGGGCCGGCTGCGGCTTGGCCCGGCGTCTCGGCACCTGCCGCTGCGGAGCCTGCTGCTCGGGGGCCGGCTGCTGCGGGGGCTGCTGCTGAAGCGGCTGCTGCGCCTGGACCTGCTGGGGCTGGACCTGCTGCTGGTAACCCTGCTGCTGCACCGGCGCCTGCTGCTGCGCGTACCCCTGCTGCATCGGCTGCTGCGGTTGCGGCTGCTGCGGCACGTACCCCTGCTGGGGGTAGCCCTGCTGCTGCACCGGCGCCTGCTGCTGCGCCATCTGCTGCTGGTAGCCCTGCTGACCGCCCGGGTAGCCCTGCTGCGGCATCTGCTGCTGGGGGGCCTGCTGCTGGTAGCCCTGCTGCGCCATCATCTGCTGCTGCATCTGCGGCGCCATCTGCTGCTGCGCGTACCCCTGCTGCACGTCCCCGTACTGCTGCTGGACCTGCTGGCCCTGCTGCGGGTACTGCTGCTGCCACTGGCCGTCCTGCTGGCCGGGGACCGGCTGCCGGCCGTCGTACCCGGGATCACCGGGGTGCCACGGCTCGCCCTGGGGGTTGTAGCCCCCGCCCAGATCGGTCATTGATCCCCTTAACCGACGGTGACGACCGGAGGATCAAACCGGCCGTCCGGGACGACGCGGTCCCGGCTGATTCTCGAACCGGCGTGCTAGCGCAGCGCCTGGAGGGAGACGTTACCGTACCGCAGCCTTACCCCCGGCCGGGCGGACGCACCGTCAGTGAGCGATCTCACCGACGGCACACAACTCCGTTACGGCGTCCCCGCACCGGGAGCGGAAGGCGCACCGGCCCCGCCCGAGGCCCCCGGGGCCGTCGCCGCCGGGTCGGAGGGCGCGCCCGACGCCGGGCCGCTCGGCTTGGCCGCCGCCCGGTTGGCGTTGAACTCCGCCACGTTGCGTTGCTGGACGTCGAAGCTGTCGGTGAAGCGGGTGTCCCCCGGCTTCACGGTGACGAAGTACAGCCAGTCCCCCGGCGTCGGGTCCAGCGCGGCCATGATCGCCTGCCGCCCGGGGTTGGAGATCGGGCTCGGCGGCAGCCCGGCGTGCAGGTAGGTGTTGTACGGGGAGTCCAGCCTGGTGTCGGTCACCGAGGTGTTCAGGGTCGAGCGGCCGAGCGCGTAGTTGATGGTGGAGTCCAGCTGCAGGGGCATGCCCTTGGCCAGCCGGTTGTAGATCACCCGGGCCACCTTGCCCATGTCCTCGGTGTTGTCTGCCTCGCCCTGGACCATGCTGGCCACGGTGATCAGCCCGTACACGCTCTGCCCGAGGTTCTGCGCGACCACGGTGGCGTCGTCCCGGCCGAACTCCCGGCCGGCCCGGTCCACCATCTGCTTCAGCAGGTCGAAGGCGGTGGTGCCCTCGGTGACGCTGTACGTCGCCGGGAACAGGTAGCCCTCCGGGCTGCCGTTGGCGAAGTCCGGCAGGCCGAGTTCGGCGCCCTGGTCCTGGGCGGTCTTCTGGGCGGTGCCCGCGGGCAGGTTCAGCTTCTTGTCGATGGCCGCGTAGATCTGGTAGCCGCGCCAGCCCTCGGGGATGGTCAGGCCGTTGGCGTTGGCCGGGTCGATCAGGACCGCCAGCGCCGCCGCGGCCGACATCCGCTGCTTCAGCGTGTACGTCCCGGGCTGGATCCGCCCGGCCGCCGCCGCACTGCCCTTCGCGGCCCGGGTGAAGGCGAGCGAGCTGGCCACCACGCCGTTGCGGACCAGCGCGGAGGCGATCTGGGAGAGGCCGGCGCCCTCCGGCACCGAGACCTGCACGCTGCCGGTGCCCTGCCCGGCGAAGTCGGCGGCGGCCGGGGGTTTGCGCTGCGCCTGGATCCAGGTGTACCCGGTCAGCCCGACCCCGCCGAACACCGCGATCAGCGCGAGCGCGGTGAGCGCGCAGGCCAGCCCGTTGCGCCGTCGGTGCGGATCGGGCGCATCGAAGCGCGGACGGGGCGCACCCGGCGGACGGCCCTCCGGTTCCAGCACCGGTGCGCCCAGATGCCCGGGCGTGAGACCCGGGTGGAAGTCCTGGTCGGTCATGGCTCGCGCCCCCTTCGGCGGTCCCAGATCGATCCGGATCGACATGAATCGATCCAAAACAGACAAGGAAGCGAACGAAAAGGGGTCCGTGCGGACGCGTCCGCACGGACCCCTCAACGGGACGTTAGATCAGACCGGTCAGCCGACCGCCTCGACGCTCTCACCGGGCGGGCGTCCGCTCACCCGTTCGGACTCAAGGGCGGTCTGCAGGATCACCACCGCGGCGGCCTGGTCGACCACCGAGCGGCCCTTCTTCGCCTTGACCCCCGAGGCGCGCAGCCCGTGGGTCGCGGTGACGGTCGACATCCGCTCGTCCACCAGCCGCACCGGCACCGGGTAGAGCCGGTTCGCCAGCCGGGTCGCGTACGCCCGGACCTTCTCCGCCGCCGGGCCCTCCTTGCCGCTGAGCGAACGCGGCAGCCCGACGATCACCTCCATCGCGTCGTACTCCTCGACGATGGCGGCGATCCTGGCCTGCGACTTCACCCCGGCCGGGACGGTCTCCACGGGCGTGGCGAGCACCCCGTCGGGGTCGCAGGACGCGACCCCGATCCGGGCGTCCCCGACGTCGACGGCGATCCGCCGACCCCGTCGGAAGGGCCTCTCCTCGAGCTCCATCAGCTGGCGCGCTCCGCGACCAGGCCGAGCACCGCGGCGATGGCCTCGCCGACCGCGGCCGGGTTGGAGCCGCCGCCCTGGGCGACGTCGTCCTTGCCGCCACCGCCGCCGCCGAGGGTCTTGGCGGCGGTCCGGACCAGCTCGCCGGCCTTGATGCCGCGGCCGCGGGCGTCCTCGTTGGTGGCGATCACGGTCAGCGGGCGGTCGTTCGCCACGGTGAACGCGGCGACCACGGCCGGGCGCGAGCCGAGGCGGCCGCGCACGTCCAGGACCAGCTTGCGCAGCTCGTCCGCGCCCACGCCGTCGGCGACCTGCGCGGCGACCACGGCGATGCCGTGCACGTCCTCGGCCGAGTCGGCCAGGCCCGCCGCGGCGGCCAGCACCTTCTCGGCGCGGAAGCGCTCGATCTCCTTCTCGGCGTCCTTGAGCTTGGCGAGCATGCCCGAGATCTTCTCCGGCAGCTCCTCCGGACGGCCCTTGACCAGCTCGGTGAGCTGGGCGACCACGGTGTGCTCACGGGCCAGGAACCGGTAGGCGTCGCTGCCGACCAGCGCCTCGACGCGGCGCACGCCGGAGCCGATCGAGGACTCGCCGAGCAGCTTCACCAGGCCCAGCTGGGCGGTGTTGCCGACGTGGGTGCCACCGCACAGCTCCTTGGAGAAGTCGCCGATGGTGACGACCCGGACCTCGTCGCCGTACTTCTCGCCGAACATCGCGATGGCGCCGGCCTTGCGGGCCTGGTCCATCGTCATGACCTCGGCGGTGACCTCCAGCTCGCGGGTCAGCACGTCGTTGATCTTCTGCTCGACGTCGACCAGCACGCTGCCGGGAACGGCGGCGGGCGAGCCGAAGTCGAAGCGGAAGCGGCCGGGGGCGTTCTCGGAGCCGGCCTGGGCGGCCGTCGGGCCGAGCGCGTCGCGCAGCGCCTGGTGGGTCAGGTGGGTGGCCGAGTGGGCGCGGGCGATCGCCCGGCGGCGCTCGGTGTCGATCGTGGCGTACGCCGAGGCGCCCAGCACGACCTCGCCGAACAGCACCCCGCCGGAGTGCACGATGACGCCCGGGACGGGCTGCTGCACGTCGCGGATCTCCACCACCGCGCCGGACTCCAGCCGGATCCGGCCCTGGTCGGCGAGCTGACCGCCGCCCTCGGCGTAGAACGGGGTGCGGTCGAGGATGATCTCGACCTCGTCGCCCTCGGAGGCGGCCGGCGCCGGGACGCCGTCCACCAGCAGGCCGACCACGGTGGCCTCGCCCTCGGTGAGCGAGTAGCCGGTGAAGACGCTGGCGCCGGACGTGTCGGCGACCTCGCGGTACGCGGCGACGTCGGCGTGGCCCATCTTCTTGGCCTTGGCGTCGGCCTTGGCGCGGTCCCGCTGCTCCTGCATCAGGCGGCGGAAGCCGGCCTCGTCCACCTGGAGGCCCTGCTCCTCGGCCATCTCCAGGGTCAGGTCGATCGGGAAGCCGTAGGTGTCGTGCAGCTTGAACGCCTGGTCGCCGGAGAGCACCGCGCCGCCGGACTGCTTGGTCTCGGTGACCGCGGCGTCCAGCAGGTTGGTGCCGGCCTTCAGGGTCTGGAGGAAGGCCGCCTCCTCGCCGACGACGACCGTCTCGATGCGCTTGCGGTCGCTCTCCAGCTCCGGGTACTGCGGGGCCATCGCCTTGATGGCGATGTCGGTGAGGTCCTTGGCCACCACGCCGGTGGCGCCCAGCAGGCGCATGTTGCGGATGGCGCGGCGCAGGATGCGGCGCAGCACGTAGCCGCGGCCCTCGTTGCCGGGGGTGACGCCGTCGCCGATCAGCATCAGCGCGGTGCGGATGTGGTCGGTGACCACGCGCAGCGAGACGTCCGCCTTGTGGTCGGCGCCGTAGGTGTGGCCGGTGAGCTCGGCGGCGCGGTCGAGGATCATCCGGCTGGTGTCGATCTCGAAAAGGTTGTCGACGCCCTGCAGGATGGCGGCGAGGCGCTCCAGGCCGAGGCCGGTGTCGATGTTCCGGCTCGGCAGGTCGCCGAGGATCTCGAAACCGTCCTTGCCGTCGCCGTGGCCGCGCTCGTACTGCATGAAGACCAGGTTCCAGATCTCCAGGTAGCGCTCGCCGTTGACGGCCGGGCCGCCCTCCTCGCCGTACGCGGGGCCGCGGTCGTAGTTGATCTCCGAGCACGGGCCGCACGGGCCGGGGACGCCCATCGACCAGAAGTTGTCCTTCATGCCCAGGCGCTGGATGCGCTCCGAGGGCACGCCGATGACGTCACGCCAGATCTGCTCGGCCTCGTCGTCGTCCTTGTAGACGGTGATCCAGAGCTTCTCCTTCTCCAGGCCGTAGCCACCGTCCGCGACGGGAGTGGTGAGCAGCTCCCAGGCGAACTTGATGGCTCCTTCCTTGAAGTAGTCGCCGAAGGAGAAGTTGCCGCACATCTGGAAGAAGGAGCCGTGCCGGGTGGTCTTCCCGACCTCCTCGATGTCCAGGGTGCGCACGCACTTCTGGACGCTGGTGGCGCGCGAGAACTGCGGCTTGACCTCGCCCAGGAAGTAGGGCTTGAACGGCACCATGCCGGCGTTGACGAGCAGCAGGGTGGGGTCGTCGGCGACCAGGGACGCCGACGGAACGACGGTGTGGCCGCGCTCCTCGAAGAAGCGCAGCCAGCGGCGGCGGATCTCAGCCGACTCCATTAGTGGTCCTTCCGGTTCGGGGTGCCGCCCCGCGGCGGCAGGGCGCGGCGGGGCGTTTCTTCAGTGGTCTGGGGGGTGGTACGGGCGCTGCGGGACGGAGGCAGGGCGGCGGCCGGGCTACCGGGCGCCGCCGAGATAGCTCGGTACTGCGGCTCGCCGCGCAGGACCCGGCGGTCGCCGCGGGGCTCCACCACGGCGGTGCCGTGCAGCCCGAGGTCGTCCTTCAGCTGCTCCTCGCGCTCGGCCATGCCGGCCTTCACGTCCTGGGCGAACTGCTTGGCCAGGTCGCCCAGGTGCAGCGCACCGCGGGCGGCGGTGCCGGAGAGGCTGTCCGGGGTCAGCCGGTGCACGGCCTCGTTGGCCTTGTTCATGGCCCAGACGGTGGCGCCGGCGCCGACCGCCATCCAGAAGATGCGTCGCACCATGCCGTCAGCCCCTCACCGCGCGCCGGACCCGGGAGAACAGTCCGTTCCTGGGCGCCGTCGCGGCGCGGACCTCGGCCCGGATCAGCCGGGCCAGCTCCTCGCGCTCGCCGGCCTGCGAGGGCGCCGGCGGCACGCCGCCCTGCTGCCGGGCGACGGCCTTGCGCACGCCGTAGCTGAACGCCGCGACCTTCACCAGCGGTCCGCCCAGGGTGGCGGCCACGGTGGAGGAGAGCGCGTTGGCGTTGGCGGCGGCGTCCTGCACGTTGGCGGTGATCTCGTCCACCCGCTCCAGCTGCTCGTTGGCGCTGCGCACCGCGGCGCCCGCGTCGGTCAGCAGCGGGACGGCCTGCTCGGTGACGGCGGAGACCAGGACGGCGGCCTCCTTGAGGACCCGGGAGAGGCGGACCAGCACCACGGCGAGCAGGGTGACCAGGACCGCCCAGAAGACGGCGACGAGCAATCCGGCCAGCTCTCCCACGGACACCTTTGCGCGCTCCCTCGCCTTGCAGCTCTTCAGAGGGAACCCTATCGCGCCGACGCCCGGTTTCCGGACCGGGTTCTCTCCCCGGCGATCCGGTCGGGTGTGCGATCGGCGCGCGTAACCTACCGGCCGGTCACCTCGTTCTGCCTGGCAGGCCGTCGCCCGTACGGCCCGACGCACGTCCGGACCGCGACGGTCCGGCCTGGAGCACGGGGAGCAGCCCTTGGCCGGGGACTGGAGAGCGGAGCCCGGGGAGCCCGAGGCGGGGCCGCCCGAGCCGGAGCCCGGCCGGCTGCCGGCCGAGCTGACCGGCTTCGTCGGGCGGCGGGGCGAGCTGGCCGAGCTGGCCGGCCTGCTGGCCACGGCCCGGCTGGTGACGGTCACCGGGCCCGGCGGCGTGGGCAAGAGCCGGCTGGCGCTGCGCGCGGCGGCCCGGGCGGCCGACGCGTTCCCGGACGGCACCTGGCTGGTGGACGTGGCCCCCGTACAGGACCGGTTGCTGCTCGGCCACGCCGTCCTGGAGGCGCTGCGGCTCACCGACGGCGGCGCCCGTCCGCCGCTGGACGTCCTGACCGACCGGCTGGACGGCCGGCGCCTGCTGCTGGTGCTGGACGGCTGCGAGCACCTGGTGGAGGCCTGCGCCGAACTGGCCGACGCGCTGCTGCGGGCGCTGCCCGAGCTGCGGCTGCTGACCACCAGCCGCACCGCGCTGCGGGCCTCGGGCGAGCACCTGCTGACCCTCGCTCCGCTGCCGGTCGGCCCGGCGCCCGCCGGCCCGGCGCGGTCGGGCGCGCTGCCGGACGCGGTGCGGCTGTTCGCCGACCGGGCCCGGGCGGTGCTGCCGTCCTTCGAGGTGACGGCGGACAACGCGGAGGCGGTCGCGCTGCTCTGCCGCCGGCTGGACGGCATCCCGCTGGCCGTGGAGCTGGCCGCCGGCCGGCTGCGCGCGCTGTCGGTGGAGCAGGTCACCGCCCGGCTGGACGACCGCTTCCGGCTGCTCACCGGCGGCTCCCGGACGGCCCTGCCCCGGCACCGGGCGCTGCGCACGACGATCGGCTGGAGCCATGAGCTCTGCACCGTGCAGGAACGTTTACTCTGGGCCCGCCTGTCGGTCTTCGCCGGCGGTTTCGACCTGGAGGCCGCCGAGTACGTCTGCGCCGGCGAGGGCATCGAGGCCGAAGAGGTGCTCGACCTGCTCGACGAGCTGGTCGCCAAGTCCGTGGTGCTGCGCGAGGACAGCGCCTTCGGCGTGCGCTTCCGGCTGCTGGACACCCTGCGCGAGTACGGCGGCCAGTGGCTGCGGGCCGCCGGCGAGGAGCCGCGGCTGCTGCGCCGCCACCGGGACTGGTACCTGGGCGTCGCCACCTGGGGCGAGGTCGAGTGGTTCGGCCCCCGGCAGGCGGAGACCGCCGAGCGCACCCAGCTGGCCCACGGCAACCTCCGCGCGGCGCTGGAGTTCTGCCTCGCCGAGCCCGGCGAGGAGCAGATCGCCCTGCTGCTGGCCGGCACCCTCTGGTTCTACTGGATCGGCTGCGGCCACCTCGGCGAGGGCCGGCACTGGCTGGACCGGGCGCTCGCCCTGGACCGCGAGCCCACCGAGGCCCGGGCCAAGGCGCTCTGGGTGACCGGCTACACGGCCACCCTCCAGGGCGACCTCGGCTTCGCCCGCCCGGCGCTGGAGGAGTGCCGCCGCCAGGCCCTGAACACCGGCGACGACCGGGCCCTGGCCCACGCCGTCCACCGCCAGGGCTGCGTCGCCCTGGTCGGCGACGACCCCGACCGGGCCGCCGAGCTGTTCGAGGAGGCGCTCTGGCACTACCGGACCATCGGCGAGCTCAACAGCAACGTGGTGATGGCCATGCTGGAGCTGGGCCTGGCCTACCTGTTCCAGGGCGACCTGGACAGCGGCGAGCTCTGGTTCGGCCAGGCCCGCGAGCTGTGCGAGGAGCACGGCGAGCAGTGGGCCTACGGGTACGTGCTCTACGCGATGGCGTACTCGCACTGGCTGGACGGCGCCGTCCAGCCCGCCCGGATGCTGGCCCGGGAGTGCGTGCGGCTGAACCACCTCTTCCGCGACCTGCTCGGCATCGTGCTGGGCATCGACCTGCTGGCGCTGCTGGAGACCGAGCCGAGCCGCCCGGGCGAGCCGGGCGACCTGCGCGAGGCGCGGGTGCTCCAGGGGGCCGCGCACCGGATCTGGCGCGCGGTCGGCAACCCGTTCCTGGGCTCGCGGAACTTCTTCGGCCCGCACCAGGAGTGCGCGGAGCGGGCCCTGGCCGGGCTGAGCGCCCAGGAGTACGAGGAGTGCTACGAGGCCGGCACCCTGCTGGACCTGGACGCGGCGGTCGCCCGGGCGCTCGGCGGCGGGGGCACGGCGGAGGGCGCGGAGCCGGTGCCGGATCCCCGCGCGGTGCCGCCCGCGCCGGCGCCCTCGGCGGTGCGGAATAGTTGAAACTTGCCGATTGCTTGAGGAGGCAAGGAACTGCTCGGAAGGAGCACCATGGCCGTCCACAACGCCGCCAACGAGTACCGCATGGCGAAGTTCTACTTCGATTCCAAGGCGTACACCGACGCGACCCGCATGCTCGAAGGCGTCCTGGCCGAGGAGCCGACCAACCTCTCGGTCCGGATGCTGCTGGCCCGCAGCTACTTCCACTCGGCCCAGCTGCGGCGCGCCGAGGCCGAGCTGCTGCGGATCCTGGAGGCCGACCCGGCCGAGGACTACGCCCGGCTGATGCTCGGCCGCACCCTGGAGCGCCAGGGCCGCGCCGAGGAGGCCCGCCCGCACCTGCGGCTGGCCGCCGCGATGGCCGGCGAGAGCATCTGACGGCAGCGGGAGGAACCGCGGGAACAGCGGAAAAGGGGCGAGCCCCCGTCGCCTCGAAAGGCGGCGGGGGCTCGCTCGTGGTGTCGCGAAGAGCGGAACCGGGTCAGCGCGAGTAGTACTCGACGACCAGCTGCTCGTCACAGATCACCGGGACCTCCTTGCGCTGCGGCGCACGGTCCAGGCGGAAGGCCAGGGCCTTCAGGTTGACCTCGAGGTACTTCGGGGTCTGGCCCTCACCCGCGTAGCCACCCTCACGGGCGACCTGGAAGGGGACCTTCTCCTTGGAGCGCTCGCGGACGGTGACCACGAAGCCCGGCTTCATCTGGAACGACGGCTTGTTGACCTTGCCGCCGTTGACCTCGATGTGGCCGTGGACGACCATCTGGCGGGCCTGGTAGATGGTGCGGGCGATGCCCGAACGCAGGACCAGGGAGTCCAGACGGGTCTCCAGGTCGGCGACGAGCGCCTCACCGGTCTTGCCCTCGGCCTTCTTCGCGCGGTCGAACGCGCGCGCCATCTGCTTCTCGCTCAGGTCGTACTGGGCGCGCAGACGCTGCTTCTCGAGCAGACGGACCTTGTAGTCCGAGTTCTGCTTGCGGCCACGGCCGTGCTGGCCGGGCGGGTACGGGCGGGCCTCGAAGTACTTGACGGACTTCGGGGTCAGCGGCACGCCGAGCGCACGCGCGATCTTGACCTTGGGACGCTTCTGGTTCGCCATGAACCAAACCTTCCTTGCTTACGAATACGGCTTCACCAGGTGTTGACGGAGGTCGCATCTCGCGACCCGGAGACAACCCATCGCCGAGGCGATGCGGTCAGCCGCTCTCCGGAGCCGGGCACGGAAGTGCTGGTCACACGGACCGGCCCGGAATCCGGGCCCGTCCGCGACACCGAAACGGTGCGCGACGCTCCTGGTGCGGGCCCCTCGAGGGGGCCTACGGCCGGTGTCCCGCTGGTGCGGCCGGTCGGTGGGGTCTCCCCCGCCGCCGTCCCGGGACATGGCACTCCGATCGAGTATACCGGTGGATCACTCGCCCTTTTCCCCGGGCTGCTCCTCGGCCGGCGCGGCCGCCTTCCGCGGCTTCTGCTCGGGCTTCTGCTCCGCCTTCTGCTCGGCCTTCTTCTCCACCCTGCGCTCCCCGCGCAGCCGCCCGCGCGTCCACTCCACGACCTCCGCGTACCGCGCCTCGCCGCCGCGCCTGGTCGGCTGGTAGTACTCCCGGCCGTG
This sequence comes from Kitasatospora sp. NPDC001261, assembly GCF_042896795.1. NCBI lineage: Bacteria > Bacillati > Actinomycetota > Actinomycetes > Kitasatosporales > Streptomycetaceae > Kitasatospora > Kitasatospora sp. NPDC001261. The sequence goes on along the minus strand of NZ_JBIAXP010000004.1, from coordinate 63,652 downwards.
CACCGCGTCCGGCGCGTACTGCTGGGCGGCGATGCCCTCCGGCAGGTCGTGCGGGTAGCGGTAGCCCTTGCCGTGGCCGAGCTTGCCCGCGCCGCCGTAGTGCGCGTCCCGCAGGTGGGACGGGACGGCGCCCGCCAGGCCCTGCCGGACGTCCGCCAGCGCCGCGTCGATCGCCAGGTAGGCGGCGTTGGACTTGGGCGCCAGGGCCAGCGCGATGGCCGCCTGGGAGAGGATGATCCGGGCCTCCGGGAAGCCGATCAGGGCCACCGCCTGGGCCGCCGCCACCGCCGTCTGCAGGGCCGTCGGGTCGGCCAGGCCGACGTCCTCGCTGGCCGAGATCATCAGCCGGCGGGCGATGAACCGCGGGTCCTCCCCCGCCTCGATCATCCGGGCCAGGTAGTGCAGGGTGGCGTCCACGTCGCTGCCGCGGATCGACTTGATCAGCGCGCTCGCCACGTCGTAGTGCTGGTCGCCGTCCTTGTCGTAGCGCACCGCCGCCTGGTTGACCGCCGTCTCGGTGGTGGCCAGCGTGATGCTCGGCTCGCCCTTCTCCAGCGCCGCCCCGGCCGCCGCCTCCAGCGTGGTGAGCGCCCGCCGGGCGTCCCCGCCGGCCAGGCGCACCAGGTGGTCCTCGGCCTCCGCGGTCAGCTCCAGCGCGCCCTCCAGCCCGCGCTCGTCGGCCACCGCGCGGCGCAGCAGCGCCCGGATGTCCTCGTCGGTCAGCGACTCCAGGGTGAGCAGCAGCGAGCGGGACAGCAGCGGGGAGATCACCGAGAAGTACGGGTTCTCGGTCGTCGCCGCGATCAGGGTGACCCAGCGGTTCTCCACGGCGGGCAGCAGCGAGTCCTGCTGGGCCTTGGAGAAGCGGTGGATCTCGTCCAGGAAGAGCACCGTCTCCCGGCCGGACATCCCGACCGCCCGCCGGGCACCGTCGATCACCGCCCGGACCTCCTTGACCCCGGCGGTGATCGCGGACAGCTCCACGAAGCGGCCCTCGACCGCCTGGCTGATCACGTGCGCCAGGGTGGTCTTGCCGGTGCCGGGAGGGCCCCAGAGGATCACCGAGCTGGTCGCCGCCGGGCCGCGCGAGCTCCCGACCAGGCGGCGCAGCGGCGAGCCGGGCTTCAGCAGCTGCCGCTGCCCGGCCACCTCGTCCAGGGTGCGCGGACGCATCCGTACGGCCAGGGGCGCCCGGCCGGGCTCCCTGGTCTGGCGTTCCTCGGCGGCGGCGGTGAAGAGGTCCGGTTCGTCCACACCGGAAGCCTATGCGAGGGCTCGGACAGCCCGCCAAGAGCTGCGCGGGGCCCGTCCTACTCCAGCCCGGCGGCGTGGTCCGGGACGTACTTCTGGAGGTCCCGCGGCGGCCGCTCGTAGCCGCGCGAGGCGGGGCGGGGCGGCAGCTGCACCCGCGGCTCCCTGATCTCGTGGTACGGCACGGTGGACAGCAGGTGGGCGATCATGTTGATCCGGGCCCGGCGCTTGTCGTCGCTCTCCACCACGTGCCAGGGCGAGTCCGGGGTGTCGGTGTGGATGAACATCTCGTCCTTGGCCCGCGAGTAGTCCTCCCAGCGGGTGATCGACTCGACGTCCATCGGGGAGAGCTTCCAGCGCTTCATCGGGTCCTCCAGCCGGTCCCGGAAGCGCCGCTGCTGCTCGGTGTCGCTCACCGAGAACCAGTACTTGCGCAGCAGGACGCCCGACTCGGTGAGCATCCGCTCGAAGGTCGGGCACTGGTGCAGGAACTGCCAGTACTCCTCGTCGGTGCAGAAGCCCATCACCCGCTCGACGCCCGCGCGGTTGTACCAGCTGCGGTCGAACAGGACGATCTCCCCGGCGGCCGGCAGGTGCTCGACGTACCGCTGGAAGTACCACTGGGTCTTCTGCCGCTCGGTCGGTGTGGGCAGCGCCGCGACCCGGGCGATGCGGGGGTTGAGGTACTCCGTCACCCGCTTGATCGCCCCGCCCTTGCCCGCGGCGTCGCGCCCCTCGAAGACCACCACCAGCCGGGCGCCCTCGACGCGCACCCACTCCTGGAGCTTCACCAGCTCCTCCTGGAGGCGCAGCAGCTCCCGCTCGTACGGCTTCCTGGCCAGTCGCGCCGGTTTCCCGGTCCGCTGCTGCTCGGCCACCCTCGGTTCCTCCGTCCGGCTGAATGCTGATCAGCACTCACCGTAGGCGCCCACGGCCGGTTCCGCAGGTCGGCGGGGGCTGTGGCGACCGGGGCCGGTCTCGTGGACCGGCCCTGGGGAGAGGTGCCGGGAGAGGTCAGACGGCGACGAAGGGCTCGGGGTAGCGGCAGAGCCCGCGCGGGGTGCCGTCGTACGACGGCAGCGGCAGCACCTGGAAGTACGCCTCCGGCACCTCGAACGGGCCGGTGACCTCGTGCCGCCCGGCCGGCGCGAAGCCGAACCGCGCGTAGTACTCCGGGTCGCCGAGGACGACCACGAGCTTCTCGCCCGCGTCCTCGGCCGCCGCCAGCGCGGCCCGGACGACCAGCTCGCCGACGCCCCGGCGCTGCCACTCGGGCGCCACCGCGACCGGCCCGAGCGCCAGCGCCTTGCCGTCGCCGACGAGCAGCCGGGTGAGCAGCGCGTGGCCGATCACCAGCCCGGCCCCGTCGACCGCCACCACGGACAGCCCGGGCAGCCAGGCGGGATCGCGGCGCAGCGCGTCCACCAGGTCCGCCTCGTCCGGGCCGGGGAACGCGGCCATGTGGACGCGTCTGGTCGCCGGGGCGTCCTCCGGACATTCGATTCTTGTGGTCACCTGCAAGAGTCAACCCTCCCTGTGTCACACACCGTTGTGGACCGGCCCCGGACGGCGGGTGAGCCGTCCGGGGCCGTTGCAGGTTAGCGGATGACGCGGTGTCAGGACTGGGGCTGGGCCTCGCCCTTGGCGTCCTCGCGGACCTTCGGCTTGGCGTCCACGCCGGCCTCGCGGCGCTGCGCCGGGGTGATCGGGGTCGGGGCGCCGGTCAGCGGGTCGCCGCCGGTGGACGTCTTCGGGAAGGCGATGACGTCCCGGATGGTGTCGTACCCGCCCAGCAGGGTGACGATTCGGTCCAGGCCGAAGGCGACACCGCCGTGCGGCGGCGGGCCGTAGTTGAAGGCGTCCAGCAGGAAGCCGAACTGCGAGGCCGCCTCCTCCTCGGAGAGGCCGATCGCGTCGAACGCCCGCTTCTGCACGTCGCGCTGGTGGATACGGATCGAACCGCCGCCCAGCTCCGAGCCGTTGAGGACCAGGTCGTAGGCGTTGGAGAGCGCCGAGCCCGGGTCGGTGTCGAAGGTGGCCAGCGACTCCGCGGTCGGGGCGGTGAACGGGTGGTGCACCGCGTGCCAGCCCTGGAACTGGCCCTTGTCGTCCTCGATCGGCTCGAACATCGGGAAGTCGACGACCCAGAGGAAGGCCCACTGGGACTCGTCGATCAGCTCGCAGCGGCGGCCGATCTCCAGACGGGCGGCGCCGAGCAGCTCCTGGGAGGCGCGCTCCTTGCCGGCCGCGAAGAAGACCGCGTCGCCGTTCTTGGCGCCCGCGGCGGCGGCGAGGCCGGCCAGGTGCTCCGCGGAGAGGTTCTTGGCGACCGGGCCGCGCAGCTCGCCGGTCTCGGCGTCGATGAGCACGTAGGCCAGGCCCTTGGCGCCGCGCGCCTTGGCCCAGTCCTGCCAGGCGTCCAGCTGCTTGCGCGGCTGCGAGGCGCCGCCGGGCATGACCACGGCGCCGACGTACGGGGCCTGGAAGACGCGGAACTCGGTGCCCTTGAAGTACTCGGTCAGGTCGGTGAGTTCCTGGCCGAAGCGGACGTCCGGCTTGTCCGAGCCGTAGCGGCCCATGGCGTCCGCGTAGGTCATCCGGGGCAGCGGGTTCGGGATCTCGTACCCGTGCACCTCGCGCCAGATGGAGCCGACGATCTTCTCGCCGAGGGCCAGGACGTCCTCCTGGTCGACGAACGAGGCCTCGATGTCCAGCTGGGTGAACTCCGGCTGCCGGTCGGCGCGGAAGTCCTCGTCGCGGAAGCAGCGGGCGATCTGGTAGTAGCGCTCCATGCCGGCCACCATCAGCAGCTGCTTGAACAGCTGGGGCGACTGCGGCAGGGCGTACCAGTGGCCGGGCTGGAGGCGGACCGGGACGAGGAAGTCGCGGGCGCCCTCGGGGGTGGAGCGGGTGAGGTACGGCGTCTCGATGTCGAGGTAGTCGTTCTCCTCCATCACCCGGCGGATGATGTTGTTGACCTTGGAGCGCAGGCGCAGGCCCTTGGCCGGGCCCTCGCGGCGCAGGTCCAGGTAGCGGTAGCGCAGCCGGACCTCCTCGTTGACCGTGCCCGGCTCGTACTCGGCGACCGGGAAGGGCAGCGGGGCGGCCTCGGAGAGCACCTCGATCGCGCTGACGACGACCTCGACGGCGCCGGTCGGGATGTCGGGGTTCTCGTTGCCCTCGGGGCGGACCCGGACGTCGCCGACGACCTTGACGCAGTACTCGGCGCGCAGGCCGTGTACCGAGTCGAGGTCGCGGACCACGATCTGCACGGTGCCGGAGGCGTCGCGCAGGTCGATGAAGGCGACGCCGCCGTGGTCGCGGCGGCGGGCGACCCAGCCGGCCAGGGTGACGGTGGTGCCTGCGTGCTCCGGGCGGAGCGTGCCCGCGTCGTGCGTGCGGATCACAGCTGCTTCTCCTTCAGGGTGGTGACGAGTGCGTCGAGGGCGACGGGGGTCTGCTCGCCGGTGCTCATGTCCTTGAGCTGGACGACGCCCTCGGCGAGGTCCCGGTCCCCGGCGATCAGGGCGAAGCGGGCGCCGGACCGGTCGGCGGACTTCATGGCGTTCTTGATGCTCTTGACGCCGAAGGCGAGGTCGGTGGCCACGCCGGCCCGGCGCAGCTCGACCACCTTGGCGAACAGGGTGTTCTTGGCCTCCTCGCCGAGCGCGACGGCGTAGACGGAGGTGGCCGCCGGCAGGTCGAGGGCGACGCCCTCGGCCTCCAGCGCGAGGTAGGTGCGGTCCACGCCGAGCGCCCAGCCGACGGACGGCAGCGCCGGGCCGCCGATCATCTCGGACAGGCCGTCGTAGCGGCCGCCGCCGCCGATCGCGGACTGGGCGCCGAGGCCGTTGTGCACGAACTCGAAGGTGGTGCGGGTGTAGTAGTCCAGGCCGCGCACCAGCTTGGGGTCGTCCACGAAGGCCACGCCCGCCGCGGTGAGCAGCTCGCGGACCTTCTCGTCGTACGCCTTGCAGGCCTCGCACAGGTAGTCGCGCAGCATCGGGGCGCCGACCAGCTGGGCCTGCACCGACTCGCGCTTGTCGTCGAGGACGCGCAGCGGGTTGATCTCGGCGCGGCGGCGGGTCTCCTCGTCCAGGTCCAGGCCGGAGAGGAAGTCGATCAGCGCGGCACGGTAGACCGGGCGGCACTGCTTGTCGCCGAGGCTGTTGAGCAGCAGCGAGTAGTCGCTCAGCCCCAGCGAGCGGAAGGCGTCGTCGGCCAGGATGATCAGCTCGGCGTCCAGCGCCGGGTCCTCGGCCCCGATCGCCTCGGCGCCGACCTGGGAGAACTGGCGGTAGCGGCCCTTCTGGGCGCGCTCGTAGCGGTAGTACGAGCCCGAGTACCAGAGCTTGACCGGCAGGTTGCCCTGCTTGTGGAGGTTGGCCTGGAGCGCGGCGCGCAGCACCGAGGCGGTGCCCTCGGGGCGCAGCGCGAGCTCGTCGCCGCCCTTGGTGGTGAGGGTGTACATCTCCTTGGAGACGATGTCGGTGGACTCGCCGACACCGCGGGAGAACAGCTTCACGTCCTCGAAGACCGGGGTCTCGACGTAGCCGTAACCGGCCCGGCGGGCGGGCGCGGCGATGCGCTCGCGGATCGCCAGGAAGGTCGCGGAGCTGGGGGGCAGCAGGTCGTAGGTGCCCTTGGGGGCGGTGAAGGTGCTCAACTTCTCTTCCGTCACATTCCTCGTCGCGGGAAAGCCGGGGCGCCTGCCGCCCCTGCTGCCTGTCGGAGGTAGGGGTTGGTGGCGCGCTCGCGGCCGATGGTGGTCTGACCGCCGTGGCCGGAGAGGACCACGGTGGAGTCGTCGAGGGGCAGGCACACCCGGGCCAGCGAGTTCATGATCGCCTCGCTGTCCCCGCCCGGGAGGTCGGTACGCCCGATGGAGCCGGCGAACAGCAGGTCGCCCGAGAACAGCACCGGGGGGAGGTCCTCGGCACCGGGCGTCCGGAAGGTCACCGACCCCCCGGTATGGCCCGGGGCGTGGTCCACGGTGAGCTTCAGGCCGGCCAGCTCCAGCACGCCGCCGTCGGTGAGCTCGCGCACGTCGTCGGGCTCGCCGACGGTGAGCTCGCCCATCAGCTGGGTGCCCAGGGAGCGGCCGAGCGCCTTCTCCGGGTCGGACATCATGTACCGGTCCTCGGGGTGGATCCAGGCCGGGACGCCGCGGGCGCCGCAGACCGGGACCACCGAGGCCACGTGGTCGATGTGGCCGTGGGTGAGCAGCACGGCGACGGGCTTCAGCCGGTGCTCGCGGACCATCTCCTCGACGCCGCGGGCCGCCTGGTGGCCGGGATCGACGATGACGCACTCCTCGCCGGCCGCCGGAGCGACCAGGTAGCAGTTGGTGCCCCAGGCTCCAGCGGGGAATCCGGCGATGAACACGCGCGTCCTTCGGGTGTGTGGCGGTCGGCTGCGGCGGCTGCCAGTGGTGATGCCACCAGTGGTGATTCAGGTGCAGCCTACCGGCGCCGCGGGTCCGGTTGCGAACCAGATACGGGCGGCGGGGCGCCGCGGCCCGGCAGGTTCACCGGGTTCTTACAGGCCCGGTCCCTACACTTGGCCGCCGAGGGATGCGATGATCCGCTCCGGAATCCATCCACTTTTCCCGCACATCCGTAGGAGACACGGCCGGTGGTCAGCAGCGAACAGCGGCGGCGGCAGCTCGCCCGAGAGAAGTACGAGCGCCAGTTGGAGCGCCGGGTCGAGGCCCAGGCCGCGCGCAGGCGGCGCAACACGATCCTGGGCGCCTCGCTCGCCGTCGTGGTCCTGGCCGGCGGTGGCACCCTGATCGCCACCGGCGCGTTCAGCTCGGACGACAAGGGCGACAAGAAGGCCTCGAACAGCGCCCAGGCCGCGCCGACCGGTACCGAGGAGCCGTCCGCCCCGACCCGCAAGCCGGTCGAGGGCTGCGCCGCCCCGGCTCCGGGCGCGCCCAACGGCAAGCAGTGGCAGGCCGAGCCGGCCATGACGATCGACGCGGGCGGCTCGTACGCCATGACGCTGGACAGCAACTGCGGCAAGGTGACGATCGCGCTGGACGCGGCCAAGGCCCCGCACACCGTGAACTCCTTCGCCTTCCTGGCCGGTGAGCAGTACTTCGACCACACCAAGTGCCACCGCCTCACCACCGACGGCATCTTCGTGCTGCAGTGCGGCGACCCGACCGCCAGCGCGACCGTCCCGGGCGGCTCCGGCGGCCCCGGTTACAAGTTCGCGGACGAGAACCTGACCGGCGCGACCTACCCGGCCGGCACCGTGGCGATGGCCAACTCCGGTCCGGGCACCAACGGCAGCCAGTTCTTCCTGGTCTACAAGGACACCAAGCTGCCCCCGAACTACACCCCCTTCGGCAAGGTCACCGGCGGCCTGGACGTGGTGCAGAAGATCGCCGCCGCGGGCACCCTGGAGGGCTCGTCGGACGGCCACCCGATGGCCGACGTCACCTTCAACTCCGTTACGGTGGCGAAGGGTTGACCGACTCCGGGGTCGTCGGCGGGTGGCCTGCGCGCCGCCCCCGCACGGCCCCGGACCGAAATCGCCCGGCCCGGATGCGGACAGCACCGGGCCTGGTCGCCTATGTTGGCGTTGTATAGGGTGCCCGGACCCGCCTAGCCGTCACCCTCGGCAGCAAGGCACGGCGGACGGGGACGGCGGACTCTTTCGGTCCGTCGCACATCAACTGTGGACGACGGACGCGCGCCGCCCCGGCGCGGGCGCGACGTCATGTGGAGGACGCGCTATGAGCAGCGACCCGTGGGGCCGTGTGGACGAGCAGGGCACGGTCTACGTCAGGACGGCCGACGGCGAACGAGTCGTCGGTTCCTGGCAGGCCGGCTCGCCCGAGGAGGCCCTCGCCTACTTCGAGCGCAAGTACCAGGGCATCGAGGTGGAGATCGGCCTGCTGGAGAAGCGGGTGCGGACCACCGACCTGGCCGCCAAGGACGCCCTGGCCGCGCTGGAGCACCTGCGCGCCCAGGTGGTCGAGGGGCACGCGGTCGGCGACCTGGAGGGTCTGGCCAAGCGGCTGGACACGCTCACCGGCGAGATCGAGAGCCGGCGCGAGGAGCGCAAGGCCGCCCGCGCCAAGGCCCAGGACGAGGCCCGTGCGGCCAAGGAGGCCCTGGTCACCGAGGCCGAGCAGCTCGCCGAGTCGACCCAGTGGCGGGAGGCCGGGGACCGGCTGCGCGCCCTGGTGGACACCTGGAAGGGCCTGCCGCGGCTGGACCGCAAGAGCGACGACGAGCTGTGGCACCGTTTCTCGCACGCCCGCTCGGTCTTCTCCAAGCACCGCAAGGCGCACTTCGCCACCCTGGACGCCGAGCGCGAGAAGGCCCGGCAGACCAAGGAGGCGCTGGTGTCCGAGGCCGAGGCGCTGTCCTCGTCCACGGACTGGGGCAGCACCGCGGCCGCCTACCGCGACCTGATGGCGCGCTGGAAGGCCGCCGGCCGGGCCCAGCGGGACATCGAGGACGAGCTGTGGGCGCGGTTCCGCGGCGCCCAGGACGTCTTCTTCCAGGCCCGCTCCGCGGTGTTCAGCGAGCGGGACGCCGAGCAGGTGGAGAACCAGAAGCTCAAGGAGGCGCTGGCCGCCGAGGCCGAGACGATCCTGCCGATCACCGACCTCAAGGCCGCCAAGGCCGCGCTGCGCGAGGTCAACGAGCGCTGGGAGGCGATCGGGCACGTGCCGCGCGAGGTCCGTCCGAAGCTGGACGGCCGGCTGAACGCGGTCGAGCGGGCGATCCGCGAGGCCGAGGAGGCCGAGTGGTCGCGCTCCAACCCGGAGGCCAAGGCCCGCGCGGCCGGCATGGTGGGCCTGTTCCAGGCGAAGGCCGACAAGATCCAGGCCGACCTGGACAAGGCCCGCGCGGCCGGCAACGCCTCCAGGATCGCCAAGCTGGAGTCCGAGCTGGACGGCGTGCGGACCCTGCTGGACCAGGCGCACAAGAGCCAGGAGGAGTTCAGCGGCTGATCGCCCCGGCACGCTGGACGGCGAAGGCCCCCGGGACCGTTCCCGGGGGCCTTCCGCGTTCCCCCGCCGTGCTGCCGGCGGGGGCCGCCGCTACTTGCGGGCGGAGGTGACGCGGTAGACGTCGTACACGCCCTCGACGCCGCGCACCGCCTTGAGCACGTGGCCCAGGTGCTTCGGGTCGCCCATCTCGAAGGTGAAGCGGCTCATCGCCACCCGGTCCCGGGAGGTCTGCACCGCCGCCGACAGGATGTTGACGTGCTGGTCGGAGAGCACCCGGGTGACGTCCGAGAGCAGCCGGGAGCGGTCCAGCGCCTCGACCTGGATGGCCACCAGGAAGACCGAGGACTGGGTGGCCGCCCACTCGACGTCGATCATGCGCTCCGGCTGCTGGTTCAGCGCCTCCACGTTGACGCAGTCGGCGCGGTGCACCGAGACGCCGTTGCCGCGGGTCACGAAGCCGACGATCGGGTCGCCCGGCACCGGGGTGCAGCAGCGGGAGAGCTTGACCCAGACGTCCTCGACGCCCTTGACGATCACGCCCGGGTCGCCCTTGGCCCGGCGGCGCACCGCGCGCCGGTTGTCGTGGGTCGGGGTGGCGGTCTCCGCCAGGTCCTCGGTCGCGCCCTCCTCGCCGCCGAGCGCCTGGACCAGCTTCTGCACGATGTTCGGCGCGGCGACGTGGCCCTCGCCGATCGCGGCGTAGAGCGAGGAGATGTCGGGGTAGCGCATCTCGTGGGCCAGGGTGACCAGCGAGTCGCCGGTCAGGATCCGCTGGATCGGCAGGCCCTGCTTGCGCATCGCCCGGACGATCGCCTCCTTGCCGTGCTCGATCGCCTCCTCGCGGCGCTCCTTGGAGAACCAGGCGCGGATCTTGTTGCGGGCGCGCGGCGACTTGACGAAGCCCAGCCAGTCCCGGGACGGGCCGGCGTTCTCCGCCTTGGAGGTGAACACCTCGACGGTGTCGCCGTTCTCCAGGGTCGACTCCAGCGGCACCAGCCGCCCGTTGACCCGGGCGCCTATCGTCCGGTAGCCGACCTCGGTGTGCACCGCGAAGGCGAAGTCGACCGGGGTCGCCCCGGCCGGCAGGGCTATCACGTCGCCCTTGGGGGTGAAGACGAAGACCTCGTTGCTGGCCAGGTCGAAGCGGAGCGACTCCAGGAACTCGCCCGGGTCGGCGGTCTCCTTCTGCCAGTCCAGCAGCTGCCGCAGCCAGGCCATCTCGTTGACGGCGCCGGCCTTGTCGTCCTTGCGGACCTGGGTCGGGGTGTCGGTGCGGACCTTGGAGGCCCCGGCCACCGCGCGCTGCTTGTACTTCCAGTGCGCGGCGATGCCGTACTCGGCCCGCCGGTGCATGTCGAAGGTGCGGATCTGCAGCTCGACCGGCTTGCCCCCGGGGCCGATCACCGTGGTGTGCAGCGACTGGTACATGTTGAACTTGGGCATCGCGATGTAGTCCTTGAACCGCCCCGGCACCGGGTTCCACCGCGCGTGGATGGTGCCCAGCGCCGCGTAGCAGTCGCGGACGGTGTCGACCAGGACCCGGATGCCCACCAGGTCGTAGATCTCGGCGAAGTCCCGGCCCCGGACGATCATCTTCTGGTAGACCGAGTAGTAGTGCTTCGGCCGGCCGGTGACGGAGGCGGTGATCCGGGCGCCCCGCAGGTCCCCCTGGACCTGGTCGATGACGGTCGCCAGGTACTCGTCCCGCTTGGGGGCGCGCTCGGCGACCAGCCGGACGATCTCGTCGTACATCTTGGGGTAGAGGATCGCGAAGGCGAGGTCCTCCAGCTCCCACTTGATGGTGTTCATGCCCAGCCGGTGCGCCAGCGGGGCGTAGATCTCCAGCGTCTCGCGGGCCTTCTTCTCCTGCTTCTCCCGCTTGAGGTAGCGCATCGTGCGCATGTTGTGCAGGCGGTCGGCCAGCTTGATCACCAGGACCCGCGGGTCCTTGGCCATCGCCACGACCATCTTGCGGACGGTCTCGGCCTGCGCGGCCTCGCCGAACTTGACCCGGTCCAGCTTGGTGACGCCGTCCACCAGCAGGGCCACCGAGTCGCCGAAGTCCTTGCGCAGGGTCTCCAGGCCGTAGTCGGTGTCCTCGACGGTGTCGTGCAGCAGTCCGGCCATCAGCGTCGGGGCGTCCATGCCGAGCTCGGCCAGGATCGTCGCGACGGCCAGCGGGTGGGTGATGTACGGGTCACCGCTCTTGCGCTTCTGCCCGCGGTGCCACTTCTCGGCCACCGCGTACGCCTTCTCGATGTCGCGCAGCAGAGCCGGGTCGGCCTTGGGGTCGTTGGCCCGGATCGAGCGGAACAGCGGTTCCAGGACGGGGTTGAGCACGCTGGAGCGCTGGCCGCCCAGGCGGGCCAGCCGGGCCCGCATGCCGCCGGTGGAACCGCGGCCGGAGGGGCCGAGCGAACGCGAGGAGGTCGGCGCCGGGCGTGCCGGGGTGGCCCCCGAGGGCGTGGGACGGTTTTCGGGGGTGGCCGCTTCGGCCGTGGGCACAACCTCGTCGGGCAAGGACTACTCCTCGGGGCACCGGGGCCGACCCCTGCCGAGGCCCGAACGGTCCGGGACAACCGGGAGGGGATGAATCTTCATGGTACCGAGCCGGGCGCCGGGGTGTTCATCCGGCCGGGCCAGGAAACGGAAGGACGGCGGTCGGATGTCCCGACCGCCGTCCTCCCGACGAGTCCCTCAGACCGTGACCAGCGTCTCCAGCGGAGCGCCGCCCAGGTGCCCGGCCAGCCGCTCGCGGCCGTCCAGGAAGCCCAGCTCCATCAGCACCACGACGCCCGCCAGCTCGGCCCCGGCCTCCTTCACCAGGTCCAGCGAGGCGCCGATGGTGCCACCGGTGGCCAGCACGTCGTCCACCACCAGAACCCGCTCACCGGGCGTGAAGGCGTCGCACTGCACCTCCAGCGTCGCCGAGCCGTACTCCAGCTCGTACGAGCGCCGGAACACCTCGCCGGGCAGCTTGCCCTGCTTGCGGATCGGCACGAAGCCGAGCCCGGCCGCGAAGGCCGCCGGGGCCGCCAGCACGAAGCCGCGCGCCTCCAGGCCCACGACCTTGGTCGCACCGAGCTCCGCGGCCCGGTCCGCCAGCGCCCGGGTGAGGGCGCCGAAGGCCTCGGCGTCGGCGAGCAGCGGCGCGATGTCCTTGAACAGCACACCCGGCTTCGGGTAGTCCGGGACGTCCCGGATCCGGCTGTTCAGCAGCTCGGCCAGTGCGGTGTCGGCGGTGGTCACGGTGGGTTCCTCGGGTTCGTGGTCGGGTTCAGCGCTTGGTGGACGGACGGCCCTTGGCACGGGTGCCGGCCGAGCGGCCACGCTGTCCGACCATACCCGCAGGCTGCTCCTCGTCGTCCGGCTCCCCGTCCGCCGTGACGGCGTCCCCGGCCTCCGCCTTGGCGGCGGCCGAGGCCCGGTGCTGGAGGACCCGCTTGCGCAGCGCCTTCATCTCCGGCTGCTCCTCCTTGAGCTGCGCCAGCAGCGGGGTGGCGACGCAGATCGAGGAGTAGGCACCGGCCGCGAGACCGATGAACAGCGCGAGCGAGATGTCGTTCAGGGTGCCGGCGCCCAGGAAGCCGCCGCCGATGAACAGCAGCGCGGCGACCGGAAGCAGCGCCACCACGGTGGTGTTGAGCGAGCGCACCAGGGTCTGGTTGAGGCCCGCGTTGGCGGCCTCGCTGTAGGTGAGCTTGTTCTGCTTGGTGATCCCCTTGGTGTTCTCCTTCACGGTGTCGAAGACGACGACCGTGTCGTAGAGGGAGTAACCGAGGATCGTCAGGAAGCCGATCACCGTACCCGGGGTGACCTCGAAGCCCACCAGGGCGTACACGCCGATGGTGATCAGGAGGTCGTGGATGAGGGCGACCAGCGCGGCCAGCGCCATCCGCCACTCGAAGGCGATCGCCAGGTAGACCGTCACCAGGACCATGAAGACGACCAGGCCGGTGAGCGCCTTCTGGGAGATCTGCTTGCCCCAGCTGGGGCCGATCACCTGGGCCTCGACGGTGTCCAGCGGCACGCCGAGCTTCTGGGAGAGCTCGGAGCGGATCTCGTCGGAGCTCTTCGGCTCCTCGGTGCTGACCTGGATGCGGATCTTGCCGTTGTCGGTCGACTGCACCAGCGGGTGCGAGGAGACGACCCCGTCGGCGGTTTCCTGCGCCTGGGAGACCGTCAGGCCGGGCTTGGCCACGGTGTAGACCGAGCCGCCCTTGAACTCGATGCCCAGGTGCAGGCCCATGGCCAGGCCGATCGCCGCGACCAGCACGATCACGCCGGAGATGGAGTACCAGAGCTTGCGGCGACCGACGAAGTCGAAGCTGACCTCGCCCTGGTAGAGCCGGTGGCCCAGGTTGGAGAAGCGTGACACGGTGTCAGGCCTCCTTCACGGCGGCAGAGGAGGGGTTACGGCGACGGCTGCTGCGAAGCGGCGGGCGGGCGCCCAGTCGCTTCGGGTCCAGGCCGGACCACGGGTGGCCGTTCAGGAAGAACTTGCGGCGGGCCAGCAGCGTGATCAGCGGCTTGGTGAAGAGGAAGATCACCACGACGTCGAGCGCGGTGGTCAGACCCAGGGTGAAGGCGAAGCCCTGGACCTTGCCGACCGAGACCACGTAGAGGACGGCGGCACAGAGGAAGGACACGAAGTCCGAGACCAGGATGGTGCGCCGGGCGCGCGGCCAGGCCCGCTGGACCGCCGGGCGCAGCGGGGCGCCCTCGCGGACCTCGTCGCGGATGCGCTCGAAGTACACGATGAAGGAGTCGGCGGTGATGCCGATCGCGACGATCGCACCGCAGACCGCCGGCAGGTTCAGCGCGAAGCCGATCGCGTTGCCGAGCAGGCTCATGATCGAGTAGGTCAGGGCCGCCGAGACGAGCAGACCGGCGATCGAGACCAGGCCGAGGCCGCGGTAGTAGACCAGCGAGTAGGCGACCACCAGCAGCATGCCGATCGCGCCGGCCACCAGGCCGGCCTTGAGCTGGTCGCTGCCGAGCGCCGGGGAGACGGTGGTGATGTCGCTCTTGACGAACTCCAGCGGCAGGGCGCCGTAGCCGAGCACGTTGGACAGGTCCTGCGCCTCGGCCTGGGTGAAGCGGCCGGTGATCACGGCGCTGCCGCCGGGGATCGCGTTCTTGACCTCGGGGTGCGAGACGACCTGGTTGTCCAGGACGATCGCGAACTGGTTGTTCGGCGGGGCCTGGGTGGCGAGCTGGCCGGTGACCTTGGTGAAGTCGTCGGTGCCGTTGCCGTTGAACTGCAGCTGGACCTGCCAGCCGGCACCCGTCTGGGTGTCGAGGGTCGGCTGCGCCTTGGAGACGTCCGAGCCCTTCACGGCGACGGGGCCGAGGGCGAGCTTCTCGTAGTAGCCGTTCTCGGGCTTCTGCGAGCAGGCGACGACGGCCTTGTCGTCGGGGCCGGTCTGGGCGGTGCGGACCTCGGGCTTGGAGCAGTCGAGGGCGGCGAACGCGGCGCTCAGCTCCGGCGGCACGGTGCCCTGGGTCATCGCGGCGCTGAGGTCGGCGGCGCTCGGCGGGGTGGCCGCGGCGCTCGGGGCGCCGGTGGCGGGGGCGGTGGGCGCGGTGCTCGCGCCGGTGGCCGCGGCGGTCGGGCTGGCGCCCTCGGCGGCCAGCGCCTCGCTCTCGGGGCGGCCCTGCTTGGTGGCGCTCGCGCCCGGGGACGGGGTGCCGGTCGTGGCGGCGGGCGGGGTCGCGCCCGGGGTGCCGGTGGCGGCGGCGGACGGGGTGCCCGTGGGAGCCGGGGCGGTGACGCCGCTGGGCGCCACGGCCAGGACCGGACGGAAGAACAGCTTGGCGGTGGTACCCACCTGGTCCGCCGCGTTCTGCTGGTTCCCGCCCTTGGGGATGTTCACGATGATCGTGTTGTCGCCCTGGGTCTGGACCTCCGCCTCGGAGACACCCATACCGTTGACGCGGCGCTCGATGATCCCGGTGGCGATGTCCATGTTGGACTTGGTGATCGCCTTGGGGTCGGTCGACTTCGCGGTCAGCGTGATGCTGGTGCCACCGGCGAGATCGATCCCGAGCCGGGGCTTGGTGGTGCCCGTCCCGAACATGAGGGCGACCAGTCCGACGGTGACGACCAGGATGAGGGCCAGCGCCCGCCCTGGGTAGCCGTCGCGCGGGCGCGACTTGGGTGTTGCCACCTTGCTCGTTTCTCCCTGTCCATGCCACTTCCCCGACCGGACCCCCGTCCGGCTCGTGGCGGGACAGGGGTCCGGCGGTTCTGCGGCCCTGAGGTCCTGTGGGCTCGCGGCACTGTGCCGCGCGGCCGGGCGGGTTGCCCGTCCGTACTACTTGCTCGCGGGAGCCCCGCCCTCGACGTCGCCCTTCTCGGCGCTGTCCTTGGAGAGCGACAGCGGCTTGTCCTCGACCGGCTCGGCGTCGGCCTCCTCGGCCTCCGGCTCGGGCAGCTCGTCATCGGCGGGGCGGCCGTTGATGATCGCGTCGTACTCCTGGGGGTCCAGGACGGCCGCGATGGCGCTCTTGGTGAAGTGGGTGACCACGCCGGGCGCGATCTCCAGCTCGACGGTCTCGTCGTTGACCGCCTTCACCTGGGCGTACAGACCGCCGATGGTGCGCACACCGGCCCCCGGCTCCAGCGCCGTCTGCATCTGCTGCATCTGCGACTGGCGCTTCTTCTGCGACCGGAACATGAGCACGATCGCGATGATCGGGAGGAGAAGGATGATGAGGTTCACTGCAGCCAGGGTCCTTTACGGGCCGCCGGCCGGCGGCCTGTGTGGTATTGGTCGGCCCGTCAGGTGAGAGGGGCGGTCCGGCGGAGTCTAGGCGACCCCGAATCGATCGGACAACGCCAAGCATCGCATCATGCCGCCGAAAGTGGCGACCCTCCGCCTGCACAGTTTCCCCGGACGCCACTCCCGGCTCCCCCGTGCGCCACCACGGGAGCACCGGCCGGGAACCGACCGGCCCGACTCACCCGTTCAGCCGATGGCGGTCAACTTTCGTCGGCGGGGAACAGCTCCGACTGCGCCGGAACACGCCCGCGGGTGGTCTGGACCGGCGGGGTCAGGCCGAGGTGCTGCCAGGCGGCCGCGGTGGCGATCCGGCCGCGCGGGGTGCGGGCGAGCAGGCCCTCGCGGACCAGGAAGGGCTCGGCGACCTCCTCGACCGTCTCCGACTCCTCACCCACGGCGACCGCCAGTGTCGACAAACCGACCGGACCGCCGCCGAACAGCCGCAACAGCGCGTCCAGCACCGCGCGGTCCAGCCGGTCCAGCCCGCGGGCGTCCACCTCGTAGACCTCCAGCGCCTGGGCGGCGATCCCGGCGTCGACCACGCCGTCGTGCCGGACCTGGGCGTAGTCGCGGACCCGGCGCAGCAGCCGGTTGGCGATCCGCGGGGTGCCGCGCGAGCGCCCGGCGATCTCGGCCGCGCCGGCCGGGTCTATCTCCACGTCCAGCAGCGCGGCCGAGCGGTGCACCACCCGCTGGAGCTCGGCCGGGGCGTAGAACTCCATGTGCCCGGTGAAGCCGAAGCGGTCGCGCAGCGGGGGCGGCAGCAGGCCGGCCCGGGTGGTGGCGCCGACCAGGGTGAAGGGCGGCAGCTCCAGCGGGATGGCGGTGGCGCCCGGGCCCTTGCCGACGATCACGTCGACCCGGAAGTCCTCCATCGCCATGTAGAGCATCTCCTCGGCCGGCCGGGACATCCGGTGGATCTCGTCGAGGAAGAGCACCTCGCCCTCGGTGAGCGAGGAGAGGATCGCCGCGAGGTCCCCCGCGTGCTGGATGGCCGGGCCGGAGGTGATCCGGATCGGGGCGCCCAGCTCGGCGGCGATGATCATGGACAGGGTGGTCTTGCCGAGCCCGGGCGGGCCGCTCAGCAGCACGTGGTCGGGCGCGCTGCCGCGCTGGCGGGCGGCCTGGAGCACCAGCGACAGCTGCTCGCGCACCCGCTCCTGGCCGATGAACTCGTCCAGCAGCTTGGGGCGCAGCGCCGCCTCCACCGCCTGGTCCTCACCGTCGGCGGCGGCCGTGACCAGCCGGTCGGTGGGTTCCGGGTCGTACATCGTCGCGGGCTCCAGAGTCTCCGGTGTCGACAAAAGGACAGATCGTCAGTTGGTCAGCGGGCGCGGTTGAGGCCGCGCAGGGCGAGCCTGAGCAGGGCGCCGACGTCCGTCACCGCCTGCGCCTCGGCCTCCGGGGTGACGGCCGCGACCGCCTCGTCCGCCTCGCGCGGGGCGTAGCCGAGGCCGGTCAGCGCGGAGTGCAGCTGCTCGCTCCACGGCGCCGGGCCGCTCGCGATCGGCTTCTGCGCGGGCACCGCCCCGTGCGGGGCGCCGAGCTTGTCCTTGTACTCCAGCAGCAGCTTGGCCGCCTTGGCCTTGCCGATGCCCGGCACCGCGACCAGCGCCTTCTCGTCGCCGCCCGCGATCGCGGCGCGCAGCGCGTCGGGGCTGTGCACGCCCAGGATCGCCTGCGCCAGCTTGGGGCCGACGCCGGGCGCGGCCTGGAGGATCTCGAACACGGCGCGCTCGTCGTCGTCCGCGAAGCCGAACAGGGTCAGCGAGTCCTCCCGGACCACCAGCGAGGTGGCCAGCCGGGCCGGCTCGCCCAGCCGCAGCCCGGCCAGGGTGTTCGGGGTGCACTGCACGGCCATGCCGACCCCGCCGACCTCGACCACCGCGATCCCGGAGGAGACGGCCGCCACGGGCCCTTGCACGAAGGCGATCATCGGACGGTGCCTTTCGGAGGAGTGGAGCGGGAGGTGGCGCGGGCGGCCCGGACGGCGGCCTCCAGCCGGTTGGTCGCCCCGCCGCGCCAGATGTGGCAGATGGCCAGCGCCAGCGCGTCGGCGGCGTCGGCGGGCTTGGGCGGCGCGTCCAGCCGCAGCAGGCGCTGCACCATGGCGGTGACCTGCGCCTTGTCGGCCCGGCCGGAGCCGGTGACGGCGGCCTTGACCTCGCTGGGGGTGTGCAGGGTGACGGGGATGCCGCGCCGGGTGGCGCAGAGCATCGCGACGGCGCTGGCCTGGGCGGTGCCCATCACGGTGCGGACGTTGTGCTGGGCGAAGACCCGCTCGACGGCGACCAGGTCGGGCCGGTGCTCGTCCAGCCAGGCCTCGATGCCCTGCTCGACCTGGAGCAGCCGCTCCCCGATCTCCGCCTCGGCGGGGGTGCGCACCACACCGACCCCGGCCATCCGCAGCGGCCGGCCCGGCGCGCCCTCGACCACGCCGACCCCGCACCTGGTCAGCCCCGGGTCCACGCCCAGTACCCGCACCACTCGCCCGTCTCCCTGCCACTCGCCACGAAGGACCTCCGCAGGCTACCGCCCGGGTCCGACAACCCCGCCGACGACACCGGCCCGGTGGTCCAGGGACCACCGGGCCGGGCAGTGGGACCGGTCACCCACCGACGATCACTGGGCGGTGATCACTCGGCGTCGAGCTGCGCGCCGACCTCGTCGGAGATGTCGAAGTTGGCGAAGACGTTCTGCACGTCGTCGCTGTCCTCGAGCGCGTCGATCAGCTTCAGGATCTTGCGGGCGCCGTCGACGTCCAGCTCGACCTGCATGCTGGGGAGGAAGTTGGCCTCGGCCGAGTCGTAGTCGACGCCGGCGTCGACCAGCGCGGTGCGCACGGCGACCATCTTCGAGGCCTCGGAGACGATCTCGAACGAGTCGCCGAGGTCGTTGATCTCCTCCGGCTCCTGGTCCAGGACGACCTCGAACAGCTTGTCCTCGTCCACGCCGTCGGCCTTGGGGACGATGACGACACCCTTGCGGGTGAACAGGTACGAGACCGAGCCCGGGTCGGCCATCGAGCCGCCGTTGCGGGTCATCGCGACGCGCACGTCGGAGGCGGCGCGGTTGCGGTTGTCGGTGAGGCACTCGATCAGGACCGCGACACCGTTCGGGCCGTAGCCCTCGTACATGATGGTCTGGTAGTCGGCGCCGCCGGCCTCCAGACCGCCACCGCGCTTGACGGCGCGGTTGATGTTGTCGATCGGGACCGAGCTCTTCTTCGCCTTCTGGATGGCGTCGTAGAGGGTCGGGTTGCCCGCCGGGTCGGGTCCGCCGGTGCGCGCCGCCACCTCGATGTTCTTGATCATCTTGGCGAAGAGCTTGCCGCGCTTGGCGTCGATCACGGCCTTCTTGTGCTTGGTGGTAGCCCACTTAGAGTGGCCGGACATCGCCAGCTCCTTTACGTCGCCAAAGGGAAATGAACAGATGAGATCTTACCGGTGTCGCCGGCGGTGGGGCGCACACGGTGGGCGGCGGTCTACCGACCGGCGAGGTGCTCCTCGACCATCCGCACGAAGTACGCGTGGACCCGGTGGTCGCCGGTCAGCTCCGGGTGGAAGGAGGTGGCCAGCAGGTTGCCCTGGCGCACGGCGACGATCCGGCTCTCCGGGCCGTCCGCGGCGGGCAGCTCGGCCAGCACCTTGACGCCCGCGCCGACCCCCTCGACCCAGGGGGCGCGGATGAAGACGCCGTGCACCGGCGCGTCGTCCAGGCCCGCGAACTCGATCCCGGACTCGAAGGACTCGTTCTGGCGGCCGAAGGCGTTGCGGCGCACCGTCATGTCGATGCCGCCGACGGTCTGCTGGTCGTCGCGGCCGTCCAGGATCTTGTCCGCCAGCATGATCATGCCCGCGCAGGTGCCGTAGACCGGCATCCCGTCGGCGACCCGCTCGCGCAGCGGCTCCATCACGCCGAACAGCAGCGCCAGCTTGGACATGGTGGTGGACTCGCCGCCGGGGATCACCAGCGCGTCGACCTCGGCCAGCTCCTCGGCGCGGCGCACCGGACGGGCGAGCGCGTCGGCCTCGGCCAGCGCCACCAGGTGCTCGCGGACGTCGCCCTGGAGGGCGAGGACGCCGATGACAGGAGTGCTCACGGTCTTCAACCTCTATCGATCGTTACGACGGACTACGTGGCGCGGCCCGCCGCGCGCCGAGGCGCTGCGGCGGGCCGGCTCGGAAACTGCGGGTGGTTACCAGCCGCGGTTGGCGTAGCGCTCGGTCTCCGGCAGGGTGTCGCAGTTGATGCCGACCATGGCCTCGCCCAGGTTGCGGGAGGCGTCCGCGATGACCTTCGGGTCGTCGAAGAAGGTGGTGGCCTTCACGATCGCGGCGGCACGCTTGGCCGGGTCGCCCGACTTGAAGATGCCGGAGCCGACGAAGACGCCCTCGGCACCCAGCTGGCGCATCAGCGCGGCGTCGGCCGGGGTGGCCACGCCACCGGCGGAGAACAGCACGACCGGCAGCTTGCCGAGCTCGGCGACCTCCTTGACCAGCTCGTACGGGGCGCGCAGCTCCTTGGCGGCGGCGAACAGCTCGTTGTTGTCCAGCGCGCGCAGCTTGCCGATCTCGTTCTTGATCTGGCGCAGGTGGCGGACGGCCTCGACGACGTTGCCGGTGCCGGCCTCGCCCTTCGAGCGGATCATGGCCGCGCCCTCGGCGATGCGGCGCAGGGCCTCGCCCAGGTTGGTGGCGCCGCAGACGAAGGGGGTGGTGAAGGCCCACTTGTCCGAGTGGTTGACCTCGTCGGCCGGGGTCAGCACCTCGGACTCGTCGATGTAGTCGACGCCCAGCGACTGGAGCACCTGGGCCTCGACGAAGTGGCCGATGCGGGACTTGGCCATCACCGGGATGGAGACCGCCTCGATGATCTCCTCGATCATGTTGGGGTCGGACATGCGGGCCACGCCGCCGTCCTTGCGGATGTCGGCCGGGACCCGCTCCAGGGCCATGACGGCCACGGCGCCGGCGTCCTCGGCAATCTTGGCCTGCTCGGCGTTGACCACGTCCATGATCACACCGCCCTTGAGCTGCTCGGCCATGCCGCGCTTGACCCGGGCGGTGCCGATCTGCGGCTGGTCTGCGGTGGTGGGGGTCGTGGACACGTGAGACCTCACTCGAAGATGAATCAGTGCTATCGCCCTATGGTAGGCAGACCGGATGGCCCACTCATGCGCCACCAAGTCCAGCCAGGACGACGGGACACGACAAACGGGCCGTATCCGGGGGACACCTTAAGCAGGCGCCCCTTCGGGCGTGAGAGCGGGCGGCGGTGCATCGTCCATCTCGAACGCCAACGGGAACGGCGCCTTCCCCGCCAACCGGAAGTACCGCACCAGCCGGTGCTCGCGCACCGCCCGCGCCGCCCGCACCGCGTCGTTGTGGAACCGGCGGGCCATCGGCACCCGCCGCACCGCGGCCGTCAGCTCACGAACCGCGTCCTCGCCACCCGGCTCCGCCACCAGCGCCGCCATCTGCTCCGGCTCCTCGAACACCGCCCGCAGCGCCAGGCTCAACTGGCTCTCCGCCACCTCGCGCTGCTCGTCATCGGCCTGCCGGGCCGCGTGCGCCGCGTCCAGCAGCAGCAGCGAGGCCGCCGGATCCAGCAGCGAGGACGTCGCCAGCTCCATCGCCACCGAGGCCCGGCGCACCAGCTGCGCGTCCAGCGCCGCCCGCGCCGCGTCGATCCGGGCGTGCAGCCGGTCCAACCGACCGGCCGTCCAACTCAGGTACATGCCGAACAGCACCACGGCCACGCCGGCCCAGATCCAGGTAGTCACGGGCCGCTACGTTACCCGGTGTCACCGGTTCAGCCCCGGGCGGTCGCGTTCCGGTAGCTCTCCCGGTCGATGTCCGCGATGTTCACCGCCGTGAACAGCCGGGTGCCCGGCCTCGGCCGGACGAACCGCGCCAGCAGCGCCAGCACGCCCTCGCTCAGCGCCGCCTTCGCCTCCGGCGAACGGCCCGGGAAGATCTGGAACTCCACGAACACCTGGGTGTCCCCGGCCGCCCCGCTGGTGCCGACCACCAGCAGCTCGCTCTGCCGGAACACCGTCTTGCAGGACTCCGGCTTCGCGTCGATCGTCGCCTCGGCCAGCCGGTTGATCGCCAGGCCGAGGCCCCGGCGGTCGAAGGTTCCGGCCAGGTCGGCCGAGTAGTCGACGGAGATCTGCGGCATCGTCGCCCCCGTGGATCGCAGTGGTACGGACGCCCGACCCTAACCCCACCGGCCCCGGGGATCAGTCCCGGGCCAGCCCGAACCGGCCGCGCCGACCGCTGCGCACGTCCTCCTCGACCACCGCCGCCTGGCCCGCCGTCACCGTCTCGTACACCGCCAGGATGTCCGCGCCGACCGTCGACCAGTCGAACCGCCGCACGTGCCGCGAAGCCGCCTCCCGCAGCTCCTCCAGCCGCGCCGGATCACCCAGCAGCCGCAGCGCCGTACGGGCCAGCGCGTCCGCGTCCTCCACCGGGAACAGCTCGCCCGCGTCCCCGCCGTCCAGCACCTGCTTGAACGCGTCCAGGTCGCTCGCCAGCACCGGCGCACCCGCGGACATCGCCTCGACCAGGATGATCCCGAAGCTCTCGCCCCCGGTGTTCGGCGCCACGTACAGGTCCACGCTGCGCAGCAGCCGGGCCTTGTCCCGGTCGCTCACCATGCCGAGGAACTCCACCTGCCGGCGCACCTCCGGCGCCAGGCCCGCGACCGCCTCCTCCTCGTCGCCCTTGCCCGCCACCAGCAGCCGCACCCCCGGCCGCTCCGCCAGGATCCTCGGCAGCGCCGCCAGCAGCGTCGGCAGGCCCTTGCGCGGCTCGTTGATCCGGCCGATGAAGCCGATCGTGCCCGGCTCCCCCTTCGCCGCACCGCCCGTCCAGCGCTCGTCCGGCTCGGCCTCCGCGAAGAAGCCCACGTCCACGCCGTTGGGGATCACCACCGCGTCCCCGCCCAGGTGCTCCACCAGGGTGCGCCGGGCGTACTCCGACACCGCGATCCGGGCCCGGATCTTCTCCAGCCCCGGCTGGAGGATCGGGGAGGCCGCGATCATCATCCGGGACCGCGGGTTGGAGGTGTGGAACGTCCCCACCATCGGCCCGGTCGCCGACCAGGCGGCCAGCATCGACAGGCTCGGCGCGGCCGGCTCGTGCACGTGCAGGATGTCGAAGCGGCCGTCGTGCAGCCACCGCCGCACCCGCGCCGCCGACAGGATGCCGAAGCTCAGCCGCGCCACCGACCCGTTGTACGGCACCGCCACCGCCCGCCCGGCCGGGACCACGTACGGCGGCAGCGCCTCGTCGTCCTCGGCCGGCGCCAGCACCGACACCTCGTGCCCCAGACCGATCAGGTGCTCGGCCAGGTCCCGGATGTGGAACTGCACCCCACCGGGGACGTCCCAGTCGTACGGGCAGACGATGCCGATCTTCACGGGTTCCTCAAGCTCCTTCGGACGGTCGTGCGGGCGGGACGGCGGAACGGATCAGGACCCGGAGGCCTCGGCCACCGGCTCCGGGGCCCCCTCCGCGCGCTCCGCGGGCGCCGCCTTCACCGTCTCACGGACCGGAAGGTCGGCGAGCCAGAACCTCTGCAGCATGTGCCAGTCCTGCGGGTGCTCGCGGATGCCCCGCTCCCACACCCCCGCCATCGCCTGGGTCATCGCCCGGGTGCGCTCCTTGCGGTCGCCCTCCTCGGGCACCGGCACCTCCGGGTGGATCCGGCCCCGCAGCACCGGACCGTCGTACCAGAGCGTCACCGGCATCAGCGCCGCCCCGGTCCGCTGGCACAGCGCCGCCGGACCGGCCGGCATCCGGGTCTCCTCACCGAAGAACGTCACCCCGATACCCGCCTCCGACAGGTCCCGGTCCCCCACCAGGCAGACCAGCCGGCCCTCGCGCAGCCGCCGCGCCAACGTCCCGATCACGTTCACCGAACCGCCGGTCAGCGCCAGGACCTCCATGCCCTGGCCCTCCCGGAACTCCACGAACCGGTCGAACAGCCGCTCCGGCTTCAACCGCTCCGCGACCGTGGTGAACGGGTAGCCCTGCTGCGCCACCCAGGTCCCCGCGAGGTCCCAGTTGCCCATGTGCGGCAGCGCTATCACCGCGCCCCGACCGGCCTCCAGCGTCTCCCGCAGGTGCTCGAAGCCGTCCACCTGGACATCCCGGGCCACCCGCTCCCGGCTCCACACCGGCAGCCGGAACGACTCCATCCAGTACCGCAGGTACGAGCGCATCCCGGCCCGCGACAGCTCCCGCATCGCGGCCTCGTCCAAGCCCGGACGGACCCGGCGCAGGTTCGCCTCCAACTGGAGCACCCGCTTGCCGCGCTTGCGCCACGCGTAGTCCGCCAGCCGGTCGAACAGCCCCGCAGCCACCCGCTCCGGCAGGTGCTTCAGCAGCCCCCACCCCAGCGCGTACGCCCAGTACACCAGTCGGTCCGTCACCGCAGGACGCCCCCCATCAGCTCCCGGCCGCCGCTCGGTCGGCCTCGAACGCCTCCCGGCGCACGGTCAGCATGCGCTGGAACACCGTCACCAGGCTGCCCGCCGCCACCAGCCACAGCGCCACCGGCAGCAGCCACTCCACGTACGGCACACCGAACGTGTGCAGACCCGCGACCCCGGCCGCCACCAGGCTGGCCACCAGCCGCTCGGCCCGCTCCACCAGCCCCGACACGTCGCACGGCAGACCCTGGCTCTCCGCCCGCGCCTTCGTGTACGACACCACCAGACCGCTCGCCAGGCAGAAGATCGCCACCGCGCAGAGCAGGTTGTCGTCACCCTTGCCCGCGTACCACATCGCCAGACCACCGAAGATCGCCGCGTCCGCGACCCGGTCCAGGGTGGAGTCCAGGAACGCCCCCCACTTCGAGGTCCGGCCCAACTGGCGGGCCATGTTCCCGTCGACCAGGTCCGAGAAGATGAACAGCGTGATCGTGATGGTGCCCCAGAAGAACTCCCCGCGCGGGAAGAACACCAGCGCACCGGCCACCGAACCGGCGGTACCGATCAGCGTCACGGCGTCCGGACTCACACCGAGGCGGATCAGGAACGCGGCGAACGGGGTCAGGACACGTGTGAAGAAGGCACGCGCGTATTTGTTGAGCATGGCCTTCCCAGCCGCTCCGATCTCCCAGATACCGCCTGGCGCGGAACGCGCGGCAGACGGCCGGGCGGATCAGCCCGTCCGGCCCACCCATCGTAGCCACGCCGGAGACACGCTCCGGCGCACGCACCGCCGGGTCGGCGCCCCCGCCACCACCCACACACGGACCGTCACCGACCGGCCCCTACGACACGCGCCCCGCAGAACCCGACCCTAGACTGCCAAAGACAGCCTCGGCGCCACGGGAGGAGACCCCGATGCCCGACCGCAGCACGGCACGAGCCGGCCAGGCACCCCCCGTCAACGGCCCGAAGGACCTGCGCAACGTCGTCCTCATCGGCCCCAGCGGTGTGGGCAAGACCACCCTCGCCGAATCCCTCGCCCTCGCCTCCGGCGCCACCGGCCGGGCCGGCCGCGTCACCGACGGCACCACCGTCTCCGACCACGAGGACATCGAGCACCAGCAGCAGCGCTCCGTCCAGCTCGCGCTCCTCCCGCTCGAATGGAAGGGCGTCAAGATCAACCTGATCGACCCGCCCGGCCACCCCGACTTCACCGCCGACCTGCGCGCCGCCCTGCACGCCGCCGACGCCGCCGTCTTCGTCGTCTCCGCCACCGACCCGGTCACCGCCCCCACCCGCGCCCTGTGGCGCGAATGCGCCGCCGAAGGCATCCCCCGCGCCATCGCCGTCGCCAAACTCGACCTCGCCCACACCGGCTTCGACGACATCCTCACCGCCTGCCACGACGCCTTCGACCTCGGCCCGGACACCCTCCGCCCGCTCTTCCTGCCCGTCCTCCACGACGGACACCCCGACGGCAGCGTCGACCTCCTCACCGGCGACACCTACGGCGACACCGACCCCCTCCCCGACACCGCCCCCGCCCACGACAGCCTCGTCGAGGCCATCTCCGGCCAGGACGACACCCTCATGGAGCGCTACCTCTCCGGCGACCCCCTCGACACCGACTCCCTCGAAGCCGGCCTGCGCCGCGAAGTCCTCTCCTGCACCCTCCACCCCGCCGTCCCCACCAGCGAGAACGGCCTCGGCGCCGCCGAACTCCTCGACCTCATCGCCCACACCTTCCCCGACCCCACCGAACGCACCCGCCCCGCCCCCGCCTGCGACCCCGACGCCCCGCTCGCCGCCCAGGTCGTCCGCGTCACCGGCGACGCCTACGTCGGCCGGATCAGCCTGCTGCGCCTCTACGCCGGCACCCTGCGCCCCGACACCCGGATCCACCTCACCGGCACCGCCCACACCGCCGACCAGAACGGCGACGAACGCGTCACCGCCCTCACCAGCCCCTTCGGCAAACTCCAGCGCCCCGTCCCGCACGCCGTCGCCGGCGACCTCGTCTGCGCCGCCAAACTCACCACCGCCCGCGCCGGAGACACCGTCCACGACCCCGGCCACCCCGTCGAACTCGACGGCTGGACCCTCCCCGAACCGCTGCTCCCGATCGCCGTCGAAGCCCACAGCAAGGCCGACGACGACAAGCTCTCCCAGGCCCTCGCCCGCCTCACCGCCGAGGACCCGGCCCTACGCCTCGAACAGAACCCCGACACCCACCAGCTCGTCCTCTGGTGCACCGGCGAGGCCCACGCCGAGGTCGTCCTCGACCGCCTCCGCACCCGCCACGGCGTCCACGTCGACACCGTCGAGCCCAAGGTCGCCCTGCGCGAGACCTTCGGCACCGCCGCCGTCGGCCACGGCCGCCTGGTCAAGCAGTCCGGCGGCCACGGCCAGTACGCCATCTGCGACCTGGAGGTCGAACCGCTCCCGGCCGGCTCCGGCTTCGAGTTCCAGGAGCACGTCGTCGGCGGCGCCGTCCCCAAGCACTTCATCCCCTCCGTCGAGAAGGGCGTCCGCGCCCAGCTCGCCAAAGGCGTCGCCACCGGCCACCCGCTCGTCGACGTCCGGGTCACCCTCACCGACGGCAAGGCGCACTCCGTCGACTCCTCCGACGCGTCCTTCCAGAACGCCGCCGCCCTCGCCCTGCGCGACGCCGCCGAGCACGCCGTCATCCGCCTGCTCGAACCCGTCGCCGCCGTCAGCGTCCTGCTCCCCGACGACTACCTCGGCGCCGTCCTCGGCGACCTCTCCGCCCGCCGCGGCCGCGTCCTCGGCAGCGAGACCGGCGGCACCGGCCTCACCCTGCTGCGCGCCGAGGTCCCCGAACTCGAACTCGTCCGCTACCCGGTCGACCTGCGCTCGCTCACCCACGGCACCGCCGAGTTCTCCCGCGCCTACCTGCGCCACGAGCCGATGCCCGCCGCCCTGGCCGAGCGCTACACCGACTGAGCGGCCCCGCGCCCGACCACGGCCGGACGGGTCTACGGCCGGACGGGCTTCCGGGCCGGCAGCGCGCACGCCGCCGTACCCCCCGGCATCCGGTGCCGGTTGCGCGCCACCCAGCGGTAGACCACCCCCGCCAGCGGCCGCACCGGCGCCGCCGTCAACACCGCGCCCAGATATGCCCACGCCCCGCCGGAGCGCATCAGCAGCCGCGCAACCCCCTGCGCGCCCCCGTACACCCGGCCGGCCGGCGTCACCCAGAGCACCTCGCGCTCCGCCCGCTCCGCCGACACCTCGCCCCGCCCGCCCGCACGCCCGTCCAGCCCCGCCAGGTCCGCGAACTGGAACGGCACCGCCTCCCAGCCCCCCGACGCCAGCGTCTGCCGCAGGTACCGCTCCGCCCAGCGCACGCAGGACGAGCAGAACGAACAGTCCCCGTCGAAGACCAGCACCGGATCCTTCACGGCCGCGCCCCTTTCGTCACTCCCACCACCCATCCTGCCCCACCGCCCCCATCCCTCCCACGGCGGGCATCGACCCGCCCGAAGCTGGGCATCATGCCCCTCAGGCCTCCGGTGACGGTACTTCAGACGATCATCCGCGCGGGGGTGCCACGGCACGGTAACCTGCCGCTGACAAGGGGAGGAGGGGACGCCACCGTGACCACACTCGACATGACCCCGGGTGCGCAGATACCCCGGACCGACACCGGGCCGCAGACCGCCATCACCCAGGGACTCTCCTCGACCGCCTACCGCGACGGCGAGATCCAGGGCTTCGTCGGCGCCGTCACCGACGCCACCGCGAAGAAGGGCCGCTTCGCGCTCTTCCGCCCCAACCTCGGCGAGGCCTTCAGCAAGGCGCTGGTCTCCCGCGCCCTGGGCGGCGCCCGCAAACCCCTCGTCCCGGCCTTCGGGGTCGACACCCGCCAGGTCGTCGAGCACTGCCTGGCCGCCGAGGAACTGCGCAACACCCGCGACCGGCAGCTCAGCACCGTCTCCATCGCCACCGGCGTGCTCTTCCTCCCCGGCACCCTCGTCTGGCTCGGCGCCTTCCAGCTCCGCGCCTGGCTCAAGCGGGACAACCCGAAGAACGCGGCCGTCTACGGCGGCATCGTGCTCGCCGCGGCCGCCGCCCTCGCCGTCCTGCTCGCCCTGCGCCCGCCGGCCACCGGCTTCATCGGCGTCTACCTGCGCGTCACCATGCTCGCGCCGGTCATCGGCTGGTACCTCGCCCGCCGGATCGTCGAGCGCTCCGCCAAGGACCTGCGCAGCCGCTGGCAGGCCCTGGTCGAGGGCAGCGCCGTCGCCGCCACCGTCGCCAAGGCCGTCCCCCGGGACGACCTCGACAAGAAGGCCGCCGACCTGCGCGACAAGCTCGGCCGCCTGGACGCCGAGCAGGAGACCAACATCCACCACTACGCCGGCCCCAAGGGCATCCTCGGCGCCGGCCGCCGCTGGGGCGAATGGCGCCTCGCCGACACCCTCCACCCCGCCGAGGGCCACGTCGACTTCCGCGCCTTCCACCCCTGGGACCTGATCCGCCGGATCTCCTCCCACCTGAAGGGCCTCGGCGTCAGCCACGTCGCCAACAGCGGCATGCCCAACGTCGCCATCAAGCAGTGGGTCGTCTTCGACATCGGCGAGGGCGCCGACGAGATCAGCCGCCCCGGCAACGCCGACATGGACGGCGACCGGATGCGCGACTTCGCCGTACAGAGCGTCGCCGACAAGCAGACCTTCTCCGGCGGCCCCCGGCACTACCTCGCCACCCAGTTCATCACCCACGACGGCAAACTGGTCCTCACCTTCACCGTCACCGTCACCCTGCTCGCCAACGTCCTCAACATCACCGTGTCCGGCTACGCGCTCGGCCCGGTCAAGGGCGTCTTCTTCGACAAGCCCAAGGACAAGGAGAAGTCGGTCGCCAAGACCGTGAAGTTCTGGGAGGAGCGCACCGTCAAGCTCCCCCTGATCGACAACGACGAGGTCGTCCGCCAGGCCGTCCGCGCCCCGTTCTACCGGATGCCCGGGCTGCTCACCTGGCTCGGCGGCGGACTCGGCCTGCCCGAGCCGTTCGGGCTGCGGCACATCTGGGCCGGCCGGGCCTGGGAGAACCGTTCCATGGTCGACAACGCCCAGAACGCCTCCGTCCCGGTGCTCGCCGCCGTCCACGCGGCCACCCTGGAGTTCCTGGAGGAGCACGACCTGGACGCCGACCGCTTCTTCAAGAACCGCACCTCGATCATCAAGTCCGAGGCGCAGAGCCCCCGCCCGTACGACGTCGACACCTTCAACGCCGGCTGACCCGCGGAACGCGGAAGGGCCCCACCGGGATCTCTTCGGTGGGGCCCTCTTGCGCTCGTGCTGTGGATCAGCCCTGCGGCCAGACCTCGGCCAGCATCTTCCGGGTGTCCGCCAGCAGCTGCGGCAGCACCTTGGTGTGGCCGACCACCGGCATGAAGTTGGTGTCCCCGCCCCAGCGCGGCACCACGTGCTGGTGCAGGTGCGCCGCGATCCCGGCCCCGGCCGCCGCGCCCTGGTTCATTCCGATGTTGAACCCGTGCGCCCCGGAGGCCGCCCGCAGCGCCGTCATCGCCTTCTTGGTGAAGTCCGCCAGCTCGGCCGTCTCGGCCTCGTCCAGGTCCGTGTAGTCGGCGACGTGCCGGTACGGGACCACCATCAGGTGCCCGCCGTTGTACGGGTACAGGTTCAGCACCGCGAACACGGCACTCCCCCGGGCGATGACCAGCCCCTCCTCGTCGCTCAGCGACGGGATCGAGCAGAACGGACAACCGTCGTCCGGAGCCGGGCCGGTGGGCTTGTTCTCACCCTGGATGTACGCCATCCGATGAGGCGTCCACAAGCGGCGGAAGCCGTCCGGCTCGCCGACGCCCCGCTGAAGTTCCGGCTCAGTCGTCATGCTGATCAGCATATTCGCCCGACGGGGCTTGCAAAGCCGCGCGGGGCAGACTCATCGAGAGCCTGCCCCGCGCAACCCCGCGAGCGCGGGGCCTACGGCACCTTCCTCCGGTGCGCGTTCCGAATCTTCGGATCACCCCCGCTCAGGCGGGGCCCACCTCACACCTGGATACGACGCGCCACAGCATCAACGATCTCGGCGATGGCCTCGTCACGGGGCACGCCGTTCTTCTGCTCGCCGTTGCGGTAGCGGAAGGACACCGCACCCGCCTCGACATCGTCGTTGCCCGCGATCAGCATGAACGGCGTCTTGGTCTTCTGTGCGTTGCGGATTTTCTTCTGCATGCGGTCGTCCGAGGTGTCGACCTCGACCCGGATCCCGTGCTTCTTGAGCTCGGCCGCGACCTCCAGCAGGTACGGCACGTGCTCGTCGGTGATCGGGATGCCGGTCACGGTGACGGGAGCCAGCCACGGCGGCATGGCGCCGGCGTAGTGCTCCAGCAGCACCGCGAAGAACCGCTCGATGCTGCCGAACAGCGCCCGGTGGATCATGACCGGCCGCTGACGCGAGCCGTCCGCCGCCGTGTACTCCAGGTCGAAGCGCTCGGGGAGGTTGAAATCCAACT
Organism: Kitasatospora sp. NPDC001261; assembly: GCF_042896795.1. Classification (NCBI taxonomy): domain Bacteria; kingdom Bacillati; phylum Actinomycetota; class Actinomycetes; order Kitasatosporales; family Streptomycetaceae; genus Kitasatospora; species Kitasatospora sp. NPDC001261. The sequence goes on along the minus strand of NZ_JBIAXP010000004.1, from coordinate 32,693 downwards.
GAATTGTCGACATTTGCCACGTCCGGCCGATGGCGTCCCGTGCCTGCACCGAGATCTTCGGGCCGTAGAAGGCCGCGCCGCCCGGGTCCGGCACCAGCGGCAGGCCCTGCTTCTCGGCCACGCTCGCCAGGACGGCGGTGGCCTCCTCCCAGGTCTCGTCGCTGCCGACGTACTTGACCGGGTCCTTGGTCGACAGCTCCAGGTAGAAGTCGGTCAGACCGTAGTCGCGGAGCAGGTTGAGCACGAAGGTCAGCGTGGAGTCGAGCTCCTCCGCCATCTGCTCGCGGGTGCAGTAGATGTGCGCGTCGTCCTGCGTGAAGCCGCGGGCACGGGTCAGGCCGTGCACGACGCCGGACTTCTCGTAGCGGTACACCGTCCCGAACTCGAAGAGGCGCAGCGGCAGTTCACGGTACGAGCGGCCGCGCGCGTCGAAGATCAGGTTGTGCATCGGGCAGTTCATCGGCTTGAGGTAGTAGTCCACGCCCTCGTCGAGCTGCATGGGCGGGTACATACCGTCCGCGTACCAGTCGAGGTGGCCGCTCTTCTCGAAGAGCTTCCCCTTGGTGGCGTGCGGGGTGTAGACGAACTCGTAGCCCTCCTCCTCGTGCCGCTTGCGCGAGTAGTCCTCCATGGCCCGGCGGATGATGCCGCCCTTGGGGTGGAAGACGGCGAGGCCGGAGCCGATCTCCTCGGGGATGGAGAAGAGGTCGAGCTCGTTGCCGAGCTTGCGGTGGTCGCGCTTCTCGGCCTCGACGAGGAAGTCGAGGTGGGCCTTGAGCTCGTCCTTGGTCGGCCAGGCGGTCCCGTAGATGCGCTGGAGCATCGGGTTCTTCTCGCTGCCGCGCCAGTAGGCGGCCGCGTTGCGCATCAGCTTGAACGCCGGGATGTGGCGGGTGCTGGGCAGGTGGGGGCCGCGGCAGAGGTCGCCCCAGCACTGGTCGCCGGTCTTGGCGTCCAGGTTGTCGTAGATGGTGAGCTCGCCGGCGCCGACCTCGACGTCGGCGCCCTCGCCGGCGGTGGCGGCGGAGCCCTTGAGGCCGATCAGCTCCAGCTTGTACGGCTCGGCGGCCAGCTCCTCGGCGGCGGCCTCGTCGGTGACCACGCGGCGGGAGAACTTCTGCCCGCGCTTGATGATCTCCTGCATGCGCTTCTCGATGGCCTTGAGGTCATCGGGGTGGAAGGGCTTCTCGACGTCGAAGTCGTAGTAGAAGCCGTCCTTGACCGGCGGGCCGATGCCGAGCTTGGCCTCGGGGTAGAGCTGCTGCACGGCCTGGGCCATGACGTGCGCGGTGGAGTGGCGCAGGATGTCGAGGCCGTCCTTGCTGCCGATCTCGACCGGCTCGACCTCGTCGCCGTCCTGGACGGCGTAGGCGAGGTCCTTGAGCTGGCCGCCGACGCGGGCGGCGATGATCGAGCGGTCGTCGGCGAAGAGCTCGGCGGCCGTGGTGCCCGTCGTCACCACGCGCTCTTCCCGATCGGGTTCGCGGCTGATGATTACCCGGACGTCCGTCACCGGTCTCTCCTGACGTGCTGGATTTCAGAGGACGCAACACTGCGCTGCGCGTGACGATGGTACCGAGAGCGCCGCCCCTGCCGTCCACCTACGCCCCTTCTCCCCCTTCCTCCGTCTTCTCTCCGAGCGACTTCAGCAGCCGCTCGCGGTCCCCGTCCTCCCAGCCGCGGAGCTCCAGTCCGTGCGGGCGGACGAGCCGGCGGAAGCCGTCGTGCCGGTCCAGCCGGCCGGAGACCCGGACGGGCAGGCCCGCGAGGTGGGCCTCGGCGGCGAGCCGGTAGTCGGGGTCGGGCAGGCGGAGCTTGAGCTCCCGGACGTCGGCGCCGGTCAGTACCCGGAGCCGTACCGAGCCCGGTCCGGCCGGGTCGGCGCGCTTGAGGCGGGTGACCACGCCGAGCACGGTGACGGCGATGGCGGGTTCGGTCCGTTCCAGCAGGTCGGCGGCCTCCGCCAGGGCGGGCAGGTCGCCGGGCGAGAAGTCGAGGTCGATCCGGCGGTCGCCGAAGCCGCCCGGTGTTCCGGCGGCGGGTGACCAGGCGACGCTGAGCCGGGCGGCGGTGGCGTCGCGCACCAGGTCCTCGACGGACCGGACGAGCTCGCGGCTGACCCCGGCCCGGACGGCGTTCCCGAAGGCCTCGGGCCCGCCGCTGACCCGCCGGTAGTCGACCGCGTCGCGCAGCGCCTCCAGGGCCCGGACCAGGGTGGTGACGGCGGCGCGGCCCTCGGGGGCGGGGGTGTACGCGGTGAGGGCGGCGCCCTGTTCGACCAGCAGGACGCGGTCCAGGTAGTCCCCGGCGAGGCCGTCCAGCCGGGCTCCGAAGTAGCCGGCCCTGGTGCGGGCGGCCTTGGCGCCGGCGGCGAGCATCCCTCGGGCCGCCCCTCTGAGCCGCTCGGCCTCGTCCCAGGAGACGGTCCCGGCGGGGCCGGGCGGCTCGCGGTGCCAGCGCAGTTCGTCGCCGGGGACGGCGAGGGCGAGCAGGATCGAGCGGGCGGAGGGGGTGCGGGCGCGGGAGAGCGCGGCGACGGCGTCGGTGAGGAGTTCGACGGCGTCGTCGAAGCCGTCCCCGGCCGGGACGAGCAGGCTGGTGCCGGGCTCCTCGTCGGGCGGGGTCCAGCGTCCGTACCGGGCGGCCGGGCCGCCGCGGCGGACCCAGCCGTGCCGGGCGAGCAGGGTGGCCAGCACGGCGGGGTCGACGGCGGCCGGGTCGGGCAGGGGCCGGGCCGGCTCGCCCGGTGGGTACGGCGGTGTCATGGGTCCGGTTCCTCCCTGCCGCGGCCGGGCCGTCACGGGCTGCCGCCCGCGCCGATCCGGGCCATGATGTCGCAGAGCGCGCGGTCGTCGAAGACCTTGTCGGTGGGCACCCGGACGTTGGTGCGCCGCTGCCCGGTGACGGGGTGGCCGGCCAGGTTGACCCAGTAGCAGCAGTGCCGCAGTTCCAGGGCGTCCGGGCGGGCCCGCAGCCAGTGGTCGACCCGGCGCGGGAGCAGCATCACGACCAGGATCCGCGGTACGGCGACCCGGGGCCGGGCGAGCTTGCGCAGGTGGTCGTTGTCCAGGGTGAAGCTGAAGAACGGTCCGGCCGGGTCGGGCGCGACCTGCTGGGTGGCCTTGAGCTGGATCTTGACGGTGACCTCGTCGTCCACCTCGTGCGCCCGGGAGCCGTGGCTGACGTGCCAGTCGATGCCGTTGTCCGGGAACGGCTGGGAGAGCGAGCAGCCGGCCGCGGCGGCGACCGCGTGCAGGTAGCCGACCTGCAACGTCTCCATGCAGGCGGTGACCGCGAGGTTCCCCCGCGGTGCGGCCGCCGCCTCCTCGGGCTGCGGCTGGGTCAGTGCCATCGCCCCGTGGCCTCCCCCGGCTCGGGCCCGTCCCGGTGTCCGGACGGGTCGGTCGATTCGATCGGGACAGTCATGGGCAGGATCCCCGGTCGGGCTTGGGCCAAACGGGTTGAAGGGGCGTCAGAACCGGGTATCAACCGGGCGCAACGCTCGTCTGAGGGGCAGTCATGCAGCAGCACTGGTACACCGGCCCGCTCGCCTCCTTCGACACCGAGACGACCGGCGTGGACGTGGAGAACGACCGGATCGTCTCCGCCGCCCTGGTCGTCCAGCTCGCGCCGGGCGCACCGGCGCGGACCACCACCTGGCTCGCCGATCCGGGGGTTCCGATCCCGGACGGCGCCCGCGCGGTGCACGGCATCACCGACGAGCGGGTGCGCGCCCACGGGCGTCCGGCCCGCGCGGTGGTGGCGGAGGTCGCCCACGCGCTGGCGGCCGAGGCGCTGGCCGGGCATCCGGTGGTGGTGATGAACGCGCCCTACGACCTGACGCTGCTGGACCGGGAGCTGCGCCGTCATCACGGGCTGACGCTGGCCGGGGGGCCGGCGGCGGCCGGGCTGGTGGTGCTGGATCCGCGAGTGCTGGACAAGCACGTGGACCGCTACCGCAAGGGCCGCCGGACGCTGACCGACCTGTGCGCCCACTACGGCGTGGAGCTGGCCGGGGCGCACGACGCGGCGGCGGACGCGGCGGCGGCGCTGGCGCTGACCCGGCGGATCGGCGCCCGCTACCCGGCGGCGCTGGGCGGGCTGTCGGCGGCGGAGCTGCACCTGCGGCAGGCGGTCTGGCACGCGGCGCAGGCGCGGGGGCTGCAGAACTGGTTCGACCGCTCGGGGAAGGCGGAGCGGGTGGACCTGTCCTGGCCGCTGCGGCCGGCCCGGTGCGGCTGCGGGCGCCGGCTGGAGCCGGAGCACGGCTGCGAGGCGGCGGCGTAGACGGGCGGCCCCGGTATCCCGGGCCTGAACGCGCCGCAGGCCCTGACCTGTTTCCTGGTCAGGGCCTGCGTGCTGTCCGGGTGGGCGATACTGGGATCGAACCAGTGACCCCTTCGGTGTGAACGAAGTGCTCTCCCGCTGAGCTAATCGCCCGGGCAACGAGAAGAACTGTAGCACCATTCGGGGCCGGTCGTACAACTCGCCCGTTCCGGGTACTGCCGACACCTCCGCAGAACTCGCGCCCCACGCGGAAGATGACTGTGCCTCAGGCGATTACCGACGGCTCTTCGGGCGGATTCCGGAAATACACGTGAGGCCCAGCCGATAATCGGCTGGGCCTCACGTATCACTGTGCATTCCGGTGGGCGATACTGGGATCGAACCAGTGACCCCTTCGGTGTGAACGAAGTGCTCTCCCGCTGAGCTAATCGCCCGGGTGCAGAGAAAACATTACCGCATCCCGGAGGGTGCTCCGACCACCCTCCCCGCCCGCGACCCCGCTCCCGGTCGCCCCCTGGGCTCCCGTCCGGCCGCCCCGGTTCGCGGCGGCGCACCCGCGGGTCACGGCCCGCCGGGCGGCCTCCGTGACCTCGCGGCGGATCCGGTGCGGGGCCGGGCCCGGTCGGTCGGGCCCCCGCCCCCAGGAAGATCACCAGCCGGGCGGCGGCGCGACCGGTCCGAGCGCACCGCGCGGGGCCGGTCAGGGAGATCACCACCCGCCGGACGGGGTGCGGCGGACGCCGGCCGGGGCCCGTCAACCGGTCGCCCGTCCGCCGTCGACGACTGCGTCAACCGCCACAGCCGCTTCACCCGTTCCCGTGTTCCCGCGCCTCTTGTCGTTTCGCACAGTCATGCCAGGAAACTAACCAAGTAGCGCCCGGGTAATGCCCGGCCCGGCCGCTGCGGGGCGATTCCGCAATGCGCCGTAAGGGGTACGACTCGCGCCCGAATCGGGACAGAGGGGTTTACATCGGTCTTGGGGGTGGGATGGTCCGTTCGCCGACGTGCGATTCCCCGAGCGCACACTGAGCGAAAGGCCATGGCGCTTATGAACACCACGGTCAGCTGCGAGCTGCACCTGCGCCTCATCGTGTCCAGCGAGTCCTCACTGCCCGTCCCCGCGGGCCTGCGCTATGACACCGCCGACCCCTACGCCGTGCACGCCACGTTCCACACGGGCGCCGACGAGACCGTGGAGTGGGTGTTCGCCCGAGATCTCCTCGCGGAGGGGCTGCACCGACCCACCGGTACCGGCGACGTCCGGGTGTGGCCGTCCCGTAGTCACGGGCAAGGGGTGGTCTGCATCGCACTGAGCTCTCCGGAAGGAGAAGCCCTGCTGGAGGCCCCGGCCCGAGCGCTTGAGTCGTTCCTCAAGCGGACGGACGCCGCGGTGCCCCCCGGCACCGAACACCGTCACTTCGACCTCGACCGGGAGCTGTCCCACATCCTCGCCGAAAGCTGACCCCGTCCGGAGGGCGGTCACGCCCCGCTGTCGGCGGGGCCATACCGCCTGCCGCCATCGCAGCCGTCCTACTCGGGGGCACGGCAGCGGACTCAGCCGCGCACGACGCGGTCTCGGGGCCGGTGAGGCGGTCCCGCTCCCCCGGAGCGGGCCCCAGCACCGCAGGCGCCCGGCACCGAGGCCGGTCATCCTCACGGGTGGCCGGCCTCGGTGCCGGGCGCCGACGTCTTCCGGCGGCCCTACGGACGGTGCCCCGGGGGCCGTCCGGCCGGGCGGTGTCCGGTTTCGGACGCCTTGCCGGACTGCGCACACATCTTCGAAAGAAGGCACCGCCCTACCGGTACGAGGCCCGGTATGGTCTGGGGTAACCGCGGACGCGGGGTATCGGAGTCCCCCTGCGCGAGGAGCCCCCAACGTGCTGATCACCCATGACACCGAGTGCGCGCTGAGCCTCCTCGTGGAGCTGCTCAACACCGCGCCCGAGGTGTGCGGCGCCGAGCGACTGCCGGACATCGCCGCACTGGACGCCTTCGTGGTCCGCCAGGAGATCAGCGAGATCGACTCGCTGACCGAGGACGACCTGCGGCGGGTGCACGAGCTGCGCACCCGGCTGCGCGAGGTGTTCGCGACGGAGTCCACCGCGGAGGCCGCCGAGCTGGTCAACTCGATGGTCGCGGCCGCCGGGACGACGCCCCGGCTGACCAACCACGACGGCCACGACTGGCACATCCACTACTTCGCGCCGCACGCCGCGCTCGGCGACCACCTGGCGGCCGAGCTCGGCATGGCGCTGGCCTTCATCCTCATGGCGGGCGAGCGGGAGCGGCTGCGCCGCTGCGAGGCGCCGGACTGCGCGCGGGTCTTCGTGGACCTCTCCCGGAACCGCTCGCGGCGCTACTGCGACAGCCGTACCTGCGGCAACCGGCTGCACGTCGCCGCCTACCGGGCGCGGCAGCGGTCGGCGGAGGCCGTTCCCTCCGCCTGACCGCCCGGGTCCGCTCGGTCCGCCTGGTCCGCCGGATCCACCCGTCCCGCTCAGATCCCGCGCTTGCGGAGGATCTCCTCGATGTCGGCGAAGTCGCCGAGGCCGTCCTCCCGCTTGCCCGCGGCCGGCTTCTTCGCGGCCTTGGGGGCCGGCGCCGCCACCGCCGGGCGCTCGGGCGCCGGGCCGGCCGCGGCCGGGCGCTCCGGGGCGCTCTCCACCGCCGTACCGCCCCGGCGGCCCACCCAGCGGGTGGTGACCAGCAGGACCGCGGAGACGCCGAGCAGGGCGATGCCGGTCCAGACCCGCGGGTCGAAGACCAGCCTGGTCGCCCAGTCGGCGAACTCCCGGGCGATCGTGCTCGCCAACGGGAACAGGCCGGTGAGGTAGAGCCCGGCGGGCAGCAGCGCCACCGCGAACCAGCGGGTCGCCGACAGGAAGCGCCGCCGGTAGGCCCGCAGCCCCGCGAAGGCCACTCCGCCCGCCGTGAGGATGAAGCTGATCGCCGCGCTCAGCACGGGGCCGCTCCTTCGTGTCCGGTCGTCCTGGTCATCGGTGCCTTCCTCTCGGTCCGCCCTCGGGCGCACCTCCGGCCGGAGCGGGCGCCCACTAGTGGAACACTGAGGGAATGATCGATGGTTCCCTCCCCCGCCTCGAGTTCTGGTGCGACCTCCAGTGCCCGGACTGCCACACCGCGCTGGACGACGTACGGGCGCTGCGCGCGCAGTACGGCGACGCGCTGCCGCTGGAGGTGCGGCACTTCCCGTTGGAGAAGCACAAGCACGCCTACGCCGCCGCGGAGGCGGCCGAGGAGGCGTTCGCGCAGGGGCTGGGCTGGCCCTTCGTGGAGGCCCTGCTGGCCCGCACCGAGGAGCTGGACGCGCGCGGGCAGCAGGTGCTGCTGGAGGTGGCCCGGGAGGTCGGGGCCGACGTCGAGGAGGTCGACACCGCGCTGGTCGACGGCCGGCACATGCTGACCGTCGACGCCGACCAGGCCGAGGGCAAGGCGATCGGGGTCACGGGCACGCCGACGTACGTGATCGGCGGGAAGCGCCTCGACGGCGGGCAGAGCCAGGACGGGCTGCGCGAGCGGATCGTGGCCGTCCTCGAGGCGGCGAAGTCCTCCTGACCGCACGACCGGTCACAGTTGCTTGCCGTAGACGCGCTCGGTGACCCGGTAGCCGAGCGAGGTGTAGAGCCGGATGGCGACCTCGTTGCCGGCGAAGACGTTGAGGCCGAGGTGCCGCACCCCGGCGGCCAGGCACTCGCGTTCGGCGAGCAGCATCAGTGTGCGTCCGTGTCCCTGGCCCTGATGGGCCGGGGACACCTCGACCTTCATCACCCAGGCGAGCGGTTCGCCGTCCGGCAGCTCGCGCAGGCGCGGCTGCAGCCAGAGCAGGCCGTACGGGCCCTCCCCGCCGTCGGCGCCGTACAGGCGGCGCACGACCATGCCGGGGGCCTCCGGGTCCGGCGTGGGCGGGCTCTGCGGCCCGGCGGCCATGCGGGCGCGGGCCTGTTCCTCGGTGAGTCCGGAACCGACCATCATGCGGACGTAGTCGTCCGCGGACTCCTCGTACCAGGCCCGGAGTTCGGCCGGGTCGTCGAAGGGGCGCGCGCTCAGCCCGGCGGGCAGCTCGGGGGCGTCGACCAGCGGCTTGGACATGGCCAGGGCCCGCTCGGTGTAGCCGAGGGTCGCGGCGAGCCCCCGGGCCGCCGCGGCCGACTCCGGGACGGCGACGTCGACCCGGGTGCAGCCCCAGGTGCGCAGCACCTCCTCGGCGGCCAGCCCGCCGAAGGTGCCGCGGCCCCGGCCGCGGCCCTCGGTGACTTCCAACTCGGATATTCTCCCGAAGAGTTGACCGCCCTGCGGGTCGGCGGTGGTGCGCACCGCGCCGACCGGGCGGCCGTTCGAGAGGATCAGCCAGCGTCTGGTGCGGCCGCCAGCCGCGGTGGGTGTCTCCGGGCCCTCGGGGCGCAGCGTGGTGGTCATGTGCTGGTCCCTTCCCGTTGCGGGGGAGGTTATCCACGCGGTCGGCCTGCTCCCCGGCCGGGGATCACGGGTCGAGGTCGTCGCCGCTGCGCTCGGCGAAGACGGCCATGGCCTTGGCGGTGACGGGGCCGATGCCGGGCAGTTCGCGGTCGTCGACCCGGGTGACGGCCTGGACGTCGCGGGTGGTGGAGGTCAGGAAGACCTCCTCGGCGTCCTGGAGGGCGGTGAGCGGGAGGTCGGCCTCCTCGGCGCCGCACCAGTCGATGACGAGTCGCCGGGTGATGCCGGCCAGGCAGCCGGAGGCGAGGGCGGGGGTGAGCAGGCGGCCGCCGAGGACCACGAAGACGTTGGAGCCGGTGCCCTCGCAGAGCAGGCCGGCGGTGTTGGCGAACAGGGCCTCGGAGGCGCCGGCGCGGTGGGCGGCGGCCAGGGCGACGACGTTCTCGGCGTACGAGGTGGTCTTGAGGCCGGCGACGGCGCTGTGCTCGTTGCGGCGCCAGGGGACGACGGCGACGGCGGTCTCGTCGGGGCGGTGGCCGATCGCGCTGAGGGCGACGACCAGGGTGGGGCCGGTGGTGCCGCGCTCGGAGCTGAGCGGGCCGTTGCCGCCGGTGTAGGTGATGCGCAGCCGCCCGAGCGGTGCGGGGTTGGCGGCGAGGACCTGGGCGCAGGCCTCGCGGACCAGGTCGTGGTCGGGGTCGGCCAGGCCGAGGCCGCGGGCGGAGCGGGTGAGCCGGTCGAGGTGGCGGGTGACCGCGAAGGCCCGGCCGTCGACCGTCTTCAGGGTCTCGAAGACGCCGTCGCCGGTGGTGAGGCCGTGGTCGAGGACCGAGACGGTCGCGTCGGCGGAGTCGACGAGGGCCCCGTTGACCCAGCTCGTGGTGCGGTTGTGCATCGGGTGCTGCTCCTAGGCGGTGGGGGCTCAGGCCCCGGTCGGGTCGGATCCGCTGCCGGACTCGCCACCGGGTTCGCCGCCCGACGCTATCGCGACCAGGCGGGCTGCCTTCAGTTCGGTTTCGGCCCATTCGCGTTCGGGGTCGGAGCCCCAGGTGATGCCGGCGCCGGTGCCGAAGCGCAGGACGGGTGCGGCGGGGTCCGTCCGGTCGATCCAGAAGGTGCGGATGCCGACGGCGAGTTCGGCCTCGCCGCGGTCGGCGTCGACCCAGCCGACGGCGCCGCAGTACGGGCCGCGGGGGGCGGTCTCCAGGGCGTCGATGATCCGCAGGGCGCTGGACTTGGGGGCGCCGGTGACGGAGCCGGGCGGGAAGGTGGCGGCGAGGAGTTCGGGCCAGCCGGCGCCCTCGCGCAGGGTGCCCTCGACGGTGGAGACGAGGTGGACCAGGCCGGGGTGCTTCTCGACGGCGCAGAGGTCGGGGACGGTGACGGTGCCGGTCCCGCAGACCCGGCCGAGGTCGTTGCGGACCAGGTCGACGATCATCACGTTCTCGGCGTGGTCCTTGTCGAGGAGGTCGTCCTCGGTGCGGCCGGTGCCCTTGATCGGGCCGGAGGAGACGGTGCGGCCGGTGCGGCGCAGGTAGAGCTCGGGCGAGGCGGTGGCGATCTCGACGCCGTGGTCGGGCAGGCGGACGGTGCCGGCGTAGGGGGCGGGGTTGCCGTGGGCGAGGAGGCCGGTGAGGGCGTCGACGTCGCTGCGGTCCGGGTCGGGCAGTGGCGCGGAGAGCACCCGGCAGAGGTTGGCCTGGTAGACCTCGCCGGCGGCTATGTGCTCGCGGATGCGGCGGACGCCCGCGGTGTAGGCGGCGCGGTCGAGGGAGCTGTGCCAGCCGCCGGCTTCCGGTCCGCGCCAGCCGGCGCCGGAGGGCGGGGCGGGGGCGGGGCGGACCTCGTCGAAGCGGGCGCAGGTGAGGCGGCCCTCGAAGTCGTAGGCGACGGCCCAGTAGCCGGCGGAGTCCAGGGCGGCCGGGTCCGAGGTGACGTCGCGCAGTCCGGTGGCGAGGCGGCCGCCGAAGCGGGCGAGCGGGGTGCGGGGGGCGGGGTGGCCGGACACGGTTCTCCTGCGCGGTGGTGCTGGGGGGCGGTGCCTGAAGTGTAGGTCGGGGGGCGTGGGCCCGGCCCGGCTCGCGCCCCCGCGTACGAGCAGTCGCGTGCGTCGTGCGGGTGTGCGCCGGGTGGCCTGCGGATGATCGTCCGGGAGCGGCGCAGGTGGTGGCCGGTGGTCGGCCGGGAGGGCTGACGGGACGGCACTCGCCGGCCATCCCCTCGGCATGCTGCGGGAACGGATTTTTAGCTGGCCCGGGAATCCGCTAGAGTTCAACACGTCGCCAGGGAGCGCAGCCGAAGAAAAGCGGTGAAGCCCCCCGGGAGACAGGCGGACGTGGCTCAGTTGGTAGAGCATCACCTTGCCAAGGTGAGGGTCGCGAGTTCGAATCTCGTCGTCCGCTCGATGGAGAACAGTGTAAGATCGTTCTTCATGTGTTGCCTGGTGGAGTGGCCGAGAGGCGAGGCAACGGCCTGCAAAGCCGTGTACACGGGTTCAAATCCCGTCTCCACCTCCAAGAGGTCCTCCCGGTTCTTCCGGGAGGCCTCCCCGCGCGATTAGCTCAGCGGGAGAGCACTACCTTGACACGGTAGGGGTCACTGGTTCAATCCCAGTATCGCGCACGTCAGGCCCCTCGGGGCTTGCTGCAGGACCGCCACATCAGGCGCGATTAGCTCAGCGGGAGAGCACTACCTTGACACGGTAGGGGTCACTGGTTCAATCCCAGTATCGCGCACAGTAACGGGCCTTCCGGGGTCTGCTGCAACACCGCCGCACCAGGCGCGATTAGCTCAGCGGGAGAGCACTACCTTGACACGGTAGGGGTCACTGGTTCAATCCCAGTATCGCGCACGTCAGGCCCCTCGGGGCTTGCTGCAGGACCGCCACATCAGGCGCGATTAGCTCAGCGGGAGAGCACTACCTTGACACGGTAGGGGTCACTGGTTCAATCCCAGTATCGCGCACAGTAACGGCCGGGGCCGCGATCCGTAAGGGTCGCGGCCCCGGCCTTTTGTCGTCCCGTTCGGGTGGTTCCGGGCGCCGGGCCTCCGGCGGGGAAGCGCCGGGAAAAGAGAAGAGCCGCGTACGGACGCCCTCACCGACGTCCGTACGCGGCGTCTCCGCCTGCCGGGGCGCTCTGCGCACCGCCCACGCCCGTCCGCGTGTCATCGCGGCCGCGGCCTCCCCGGCGGCACCGCTCCCCGTCCCCAGGGGTTCGGTGCCCGTCTTCGACCGGCCTCGGGGCCGGTGTCCTTCTTCTTCCCCTGCTCAGCGGGCGATCAGATCGGCGACGGCCTGGGCCTGGTTCGCCATCTGCTCCCACCCTCCGAAGAGCAGCACCAGCAGCACGGCGCACGGCAGGGCCATGGCCAACGCCACCGCGGGGTGCCGCGTGGGCTGCTCGGCGGACCCCGTCCGGAGGGAGGCCTGCCGACGGCGGCGGGGGGTTCCCGTGAGCTGCGGTGGCATGTCCTGGCTCCTGATCCGGTCGAGTTGGCGCGGTGGACGGCTTACCTCGGGGGACGAGCTCCCCGTCCACCGCTGAGCACAACGCTATTGGTCGGGGCCCCTCCGGGCGTCATGCCGTCGTACTGTTCCTCGGACGTCCCGGAGGATGACGATCGGACTTGAGGCCTACTACCGCAGGGGGACAGCGGGCTCATCCGACCCCCGGGGGAACCCTGAGGGGCAACCCCGAGAGGCCCTCCGACGGCCCCGTGACCTGCAGGTCAGCGCAAGATCCGACAATCGCACGGTGGCTACGGGTGTTGCGTATCAGCACACCGCAGCGGGCAGTCCGTAAGCTGTGCCAGACAGGAACTGACGATGGCCCAACCGACGGGGCCTCACCCACCGGCTGACGGGGAACGAAACATGGCGATGATGCGGCTGAGGCGTGAGGACCCCCGCATCGTCGGGCCGTACCGCCTGCACCGGCGACTGGGCGCCGGCGGCATGGGCGTGGTCTACCTCGGCTCCGACCGCCGCGGACAGCGCGTCGCCCTCAAGCTGATCCGCGCCGAACTCGCCGAGGACCAGGAGTTCCGCACCCGCTTCGCCCGCGAGATCGCCGCCGCCTCCCGGATCCGGGGCGGCTGCACCGCGCGCGTGGTCGGCTCGGACATCGAGACCGAACGGCCCTGGCTCGCCACCGCGTACGTCCCCGGGCCCTCGCTGTACAAGCGGGTCGGCGACGAAGGACCGCTGAACTGGCCCGAGGCCGCCCGGATCGGGGCCGCGCTGGCCGACGGACTGGTCAAGGTGCACGAGGCCGGAGTGGTCCACCGGGACCTCAAGCCCTCCAACATCCTGCTCTCGCCCCGGGGCCCGCGGATCATCGACTTCGGCATCGCGTGGTCGCGCGGCGCCAGCACGCTCACCCACGTCGGCACCGCCGTCGGCTCCCCCGGCTTCCTCGCGCCCGAGCAGGTGCGCGGGGCCGCCGTCACCCCCGCCACCGACGTCTTCGCCTTCGGGGCCACCCTCGCCTACGCGCTCACCGGGGACACCCCGTTCGGATCCGGGGCGTCCTCCGAAGTGATGCTGTACCGGGTCGTCCACGAGGAACCCGACCTCGCCGCCGTACCGCCGCAACTGGCGCCGCTGATCCGGGCCTGCCTGGCCAAGGAACCCGCCGAACGGCCCGGGGCCGCCGCACTGCACGAGCGGCTCAGCGAACTGGCCGCGCGCGGGACGGCGGCCGGGGCCTCCGGCACCACCCGCGCGGCGCGAGCCGGACGGGGCGGCCCCGCGCCGGTCCCCGCCCCGGCCCAGGCCCCGCAGGAGAACGGCCGGCCGGGCGTGCCCGCCCCCGGGCGCTCGCCCGAACCACCCGCCGCGGCCCGGGCCCGAGCGGCGGCGGGCCGCCCCGGCGCGCAGGCCGCCGGGGCGGCCGGACGGCGCCCCCAGGGGCCGGGCGCCCCGCTCCCCCGGCCCGAGCCGACACCGGTCACCCGGCCGCTGCGGGCACGCCCGGACCGGCCGCAGACCCCGCCCCCGGCCCGGCCCGGGCCCCGCGACGCCCGTGACCCCCGCGACGCCCGCGAGCGGGTGCGTCCCCGGGACCGCCAGCACACCCCCGCCCCCGGCGGGCGGCCCGGCGCCGCGCGGCAACGGCTGCTCCGGCAGCGGCTGGTCGTCTTCGTCACCGTGACCATCGGGGTGGCGCTGGCCATCGCGGCGGCCCAGGGGTGCGAGAACCGGGACAACCGGAGCGTGCGGCCACCGGCCGCGGTGGTGACCAACACCGGCTCCGGCGGCGAGCAGGCCGTGCCCGGGACATCGGCGGACGTCGCGCCGCAGGCCTCGACCACCCCCCTCCCGGCAGCGGCACGCGGCGGTACGGACGGCGGGCTGACGGCCCCCCAGGCGCCGCTGCCGGCCGTGGACTGGCCCAACCGCAGCTACCCCGACGGGGCCGGCGGGCCGGCCATCGCCCTGCAAAACGGGCACTCGGTCGGCGCCGGGCCCCAGGTCGCGCTGAGCGCGGTGCTGCCGGCCCGGTACAAGGGCCTGCCGGCCGCGGTGGTCGTCCTGCGACGGGTGGAGGGCTCGGCCCCGGTCGACCTCGTCCAGCTCTACACCTTCACCGGGGACGCCCCGGCCGCCACCACCTCCCGCACCTCGGTGGCGGACCCGCAGGCGACGGCCAGCTGGCGACTGGACGGCAGCACGGTCGTCCGCGAGGAACGCGCGGCCGCCACCGGCACCGTCACCTCCACCCGCTACGCCGTCCGCCCCGACGGCACCCTCGACGAATCCTGGACCGGCGCCGCCACCACCCCGCCCCCCGCCGCCGCCCCGGCCCCGCCCACCTCCCCCACTAGCTGAAGCCTCCGGGCCGACTCCCGGCCTTGCACCGGAAGTCGGGCCAGCCGACCTCCGGTTGTGCGGCGGCCGCTGCGAAGGCGTGCGCAGGCGGGGCATGGCACGAAAAGTCGGGCAGGCCGACTTTCGGTGCAGGGCGGTCCCGGAAGGGCGCTGCGGGCCGGCAGGCGGGATAGCGGCCTCAGCGAAGCCAGTACGCGTGAGAAGTCGGGCGGGCCGACGTCCGGTGTCGGGTGGTCCCCCGGTCTCGCTGTGGCCGGGTGCCCGGCAGGTGGCCCTGGCAAGAGTTGGCAGGCGCGAGAAGTCGGGCAGGCCGACTTCCGGTGCAGGGCGGTTTCAGGGAGCCCAGCGGGTCGGCAGGCCGATCGGGGGCCTCAGCGAGGGGTGGCGCGCGCGAAAAGTCGGGCGGGCCGACTTTCGGGGATGGGGCCGTGGCTGCGGTATCAGGAGGCGGGCAGCGCGCGGGAAGTCGGGTGGGGCGACTTCTCGCGCGCCGGTGAGGGGGTCAGGGGGTGGTGACGGCGTAGAAGGCGACGGCGGCGGCGGCGCCGACGTTGAGGGAGTCGATGCCGTGGGCCATCGGGATGCGGACGGGGTGGTGGGCGGCGGCGATGGCGCGGGGGGTGAGGCCGTCGCCCTCGGCGCCGAGCATGAGGGCGGCCTTGGGGAGGCTGTGCGGGGCGAGGGTGTGGAGGTCGACGGCGGTGTCGGCGGGGGTGAGGGCTAGCAGGGTGAAGCCGGCCTCGCGGACGGTGTCGAGGGCGGCGGGCCAGGGGTCGAGGCGGGCGTACGGGACGGCGAAGACCGCGCCCATGGAGACCTTGACGGCGCGCCGGTAGAGCGGGTCGGCGCAGTCGGGCGAGAGCAGGACGGCGTCCATGCCGAGGGCGGCGGCGCTGCGGAAGATGGCGCCGAGGTTGGTGTGGTCGACCAGGCCCTCCAGGACGGCGACCCGGCGGGCGCCGGCGAGCACCTCGGCGGCGTCCGGAAGGGGCTTGCGCTCCATCGAGGCGAGGGCGCCGCGGTGCACGTGGTAGCCGGTGACGGCTTCGGCGAGGGCGGGCTCGACCACGTGGACGGGGGCGTCGGCCTCGGCGATGACGTCGCCCATCACCTCCAGCCACTTGGAGGTGAGCAGCATCGACCGCATCCGGTAGCCGGCGGCGAGGGCGCGGCGGATGACCTTCTCCCCCTCGGCGATGAAGAGGCCCTCGGCGGGTTCGCGGCGGCGGCGCAGCTCGACGTCGGTGAGGCCGGTGTAGTCGGCGAGGCGGGGGTCGGCCGGGTCGGTGATGGTGCGGGGTTCGGACACCCTGCGATCTTGCCAAGCCCGGGCGGGGAAGGCCAAACGGCGGAGGGGGCGGGTGGTCCCCGGCTGGCCGTAGTGCAAATATGACCGTATGGCCCGAAATCCGGGCCGATCCTGGGCTCCGTCGGCCTCTGGCGCCACTGGCTCCGCCGGCTCCCCCGGTGGGCGCCCACACGGTCGGCCGCAGCTGCCGCACGCGAAGCCGCGGTGGCCCGTGTGGCACCGGTCGGTGGCGGGGCAGGTGTTCGCGCTCCAGATCCTGGTCGTGCTGCTGCTGGTGGTGGCGGCCGCGGTGGCGCTGGTGGTGCAGTCGCGCAACGACGCCGAGCACGAGGCGCGCAACCGTTCGGTGGCGGTGGCGCAGACCTTCGCCAGTTCGCCGGGCATCGTCGACGCGCTGCGCTCCCCCGACCCGACGGCCGTCCTGCAGCCGAGGGCGCAGTCCGCGAGGGTCGCCGCGGGCGTGGACTTCATCGTCGTGCTGAACAACCAGGGCATCCGCTACACCCACCCGAACCCGGCGCTGATCGGCCGGAAGTTCGTCGGCACCTACGAGCCCGCGCTGCACGGGCAGGTGGTGACCCAGCGCGTCTCGGGCACGCTCGGCTCGCTGGTGCAGGCGGTGGTCCCGGTGTACGCACCGGACGGTTCGGTGGTCGGGCTGGTCTCGGCGGGCGTGACGCTGAAGAGCGTCAGCAGCGCCAGCGAGCGCCAGCTTCCGGTGGTGCTGGGCGCGGCGGCGGCCGCGGTGGGGCTGGCCACGCTCGGGACGGCGCTGGTCAGCCGCAGGCTGCGGCGCCAGACGCACGGGCTGGGCCCGGTCGAGATGACCAGGATGTACGAGCACCACGCGGCGGTGCTGCACGCGGTGCGCGAGGGCGTGATGATCCTCGGCGGGGACGGCCGGCTGCTGCTCTGCAACGACGAGGCGCGCCGCCTGCTGGACCTGCCGCCGGACGCCGAGGGCCGCCCGGTGGCCGGGCTGGGCCTGGAGCAGCGGCCGCTGGACCTGCTGACCGCCGAGCGCCCGGTGACCGACGAGGTGGTGCTGTCCGGGGAGCGGCTGCTGGCGGTGAACGTCCGGCTGATCGACCAGCCGGGCGGCCCGCCCGGCCGGGTCGCCACGCTGCGCGACTCCACTGAGCTGGCGGCGCTGTCCGGCCGGGCGGAGGGCGCGCAGCGGCGGCTGCGGCTGCTGTACGACGCCGGGGTGACGGTGGGCAGCACGCTGGACGTGACGCGGACGGCGGAGGAGCTGGCGCAGGTCACGGTGCCGCGGTTCGCGGACTTCGTCACGGTGGACCTGGCGGACCAGGTGCTGACGGGCGAGGAGCCGCCGCCGGGCCCCTCGCTGGGGCGGATGCGCCGTACGGCGGTGACGGGCGTACGGGACGACGCGCCGTTCTACCCGGTCGGCACGGTGCTGGACGTGGTGCCCGAGACCCCGCTGGCCGGGGCGCTGCACAGCGGGGAGCCGGCCATCGAGCCGCGGCTGGCGGAGGCCGGCCGGTGGCGGGAGCAGGACCCGGAGCGGTCGGCGCGGGTGCTGGCGTACGGGGTGCACTCGCTGGTGCGGGTGCCGCTGCGGGCGCGCGGGGTGCTGCTGGGGGTGGCCCGGTTCTGGCGGGCGCAGCGGGCGGAGCCGTTCGAGGCGGAGGACCTGGCGCTGGCCGAGGAGCTGGTGGCGCACGCGGCGGTGTGCATCGACAACGCCCGCCGCTACACCCGGGAGCACGCGATGGCGGTGACGCTCCAGCACAGCCTGCTGCCGCGCAAGCTGCCGGAGCAGACGGCGCTGGACGTGGCGCACCGTTACCTGCCGGCCCAGGCCGGGGTGGGCGGGGACTGGTTCGACGTGATCCCGCTGCCGGGCGCGCGGGTGGCGCTGGTGGTCGGGGACGTGGTGGGGCAGGGGCTGCACGCGGCGGCGACGATGGGCCGGCTGCGGACGGCGATCCACAACTTCTCGACCCTGGACCTGCCGCCGGACGAGCTGCTGGGGCACCTGGACGAGCTGGTGAGCCGGATCGACCAGGACGAGGCGGCGGGCGGGGAGCGCGCCGGGGTGGCCGGGGCGACCTGCCTGTACGCGATCTACGACCCGGTGTCGCGGCGCTGCACGCTGGCCACCGCCGGGCACCCGCCGCCGGCGGTGGTGGACCCGCAGGGCCGGGTGGTGTTCCCGGAGCTGCCGACCGGGCCGCCGCTGGGGCTGGGGGTGCTGCCGTTCGAGACCGCCGAGCTGGAGCTGGCCGAGGGCAGCCGGCTGGTGCTGTACACGGACGGGCTGGTGGAGGACCGGCAGCGGGACATCGACGAGGGGCTGGAGCTGTTGCGGGCGGCGCTGGCCGGGCCGCCGCGCACGCCCGAGCAGACCTGCGCGGACGTGCTCGGGGCGATGCTGCCGGAGCACCCGCAGGACGACATCGCGCTACTGGTGGCGCGGACCAGGGTGCTGGCGCCGGAGCAGGTGGCGCAGTGGGAGGTGCCCTCCGACCCGGCGGCGGTGCGCGAGGTCCGGGCCGCGGTGGCGGAGCGGCTGACGGCCTGGGGGCTGGCGGAGGCGGCGTTCGTCACCGAGCTGATCCTGAGCGAGCTGGTGACCAACGCGATCCGGTACGGCTCCGGGCCGATCCGGGTGCGGCTGCTGCGGGACCGTTCGCTGATCTGCGAGGTGTCGGACGGCAGCAGCACCTCGCCGCACCTGCGGTACGCGGCGACCGAGGACGAGGGCGGGCGCGGGCTGTTCCTGGTCGCGCAGTTCGCGGACCGCTGGGGGACGCGTTACACGGCGACCGGGAAGGTCATCTGGACGGAGCAGCCGCTGGAGTAGGAAGTCGGCCGGGCCGACTTCCCACTCCCCCGCGGGCCTACCGCTGGAAGGCGGCCGCCAGCACGTTGACGACGTCGCCGATGACGATGACCGCCGGGGGCTTGACCCCCTCGGCCTCGACCACCGCGGCGACGGTTCCGAGGGTGGCGTCCACCCGGCGCTGGGCGGCGGTGGTGCCCTCCTGGACGATCGCGACGGGGGTGTCCGCCGGCCGGCCGTACTCGACCAGCCGGGCGGCGATCGCGCCGATCTTGTCCACGGCCATCAGCAGCACCAGGGTGCCGCTCATCCGCGCGGCGGCCTCCCAGTTGGTGAGCGAGCGCTCGTCGTCCGGGCCGACGTGGCCGGAGATGACGGTGAACTCGTGGGTCATGCCGCGGTGGGTGACGGGCACGCCGGCCGCGGCGGGGACGCTGATCGAGCTGGAGATCCCGGGCACCACGGTGACCGGCAGCCCGGCCTCCGCGCAGGCCAGCAGCTCCTCGCCGCCGCGGCCGAAGACGTACGGGTCGCCGCCCTTGAGCCGGACCACGAACTTGCCGGCCTTGGCGTGCTCGACCAGGGTGCGGTTGATCGCCTCCTGGGCCATGAACCGGCCGTACGGGATCTTGGAGGCGTCGATCACCTCGACGTGCTCGGGCAGTTCGGCGAGCAGCTCGCGCGGGGCGAGGCGGTCGGTGACGACCACGTCGGCGTCGGCGAGCAGCCTGCGGCCGCGCACGGTGATCAGGTCCGGGTCGCCGGGGCCGCCGCCGACCAGGGCCACGCCGGCCCCGTGCGAGCGGTACTGACGGGCGGCCAGCGAGCCGTCCCGCAGGCCGTCCACGATGGCGTCGCGCAGGGCGGCGGAGTGGCGCGGGTCGCCGGTGAGGACGGCCACGGTGGCGCCCGCGTCGCGGCCGCTGGCCGGGGTCCAGGCGGTGGCCGCGGCGGCGTCGTCGCTGCGGGAGCAGAACACCCGCTCGCGCTCGGCCTCGGCGCTGACCGCCGCGTTGACGGCCGGGTCGTCGGTGGCCACCAGGGCGTACCAGGTGTCGGCGAGGTCGCCGTCCCGGTACGGGCGGGCGTGCCAGGTGAGCTCGCCGGCGTCGGCCATGGCCTGGACGGCCGGGGTGGTGGCGGGCGCCACCAGGTGCAGGTCGGCGCCGGAGGCGATCAGGGCGGGCAGCCGCCGCTGGGCGACCTGGCCGCCGCCGACCACGACGACGCGGCGGCCGGCCAGCAGCAGGCCCACCGGGTAGGGGGTACGGCCCTCGGTGCTCGGGTGCGGGGTGGGCGCGGTCATCGGCGGTGCTCCTGATCGGGGATGAGGGTGTGGGGACGGTACGGCACGTCACCGCTCCGCGGTCCGGCGCGCCCTCGGGCCGGACCGCGGAGCGGTGACGGGGTGCGTCAGGCCTTCTCGGTGACCCCGGCGGAGTCGAAGGTCGCTACATCGTGCATCGCCCGGGCCGCGCTCTGCACCAGCGGCAGGGCCAGCAGGGCACCGGTGCCCTCGCCCAGCCGCAGGTCCAGGTCGATCAGCGGGCGCAGGCCGAGCTTCGCCAGCGCGGCCTGGTGGCCGGGCTCGGCGGAGCGGTGGCCGGCGATGCAGGCGGCCAGCACCTCGGGGGCGATGGCCTTGGCGGCCAGCGCGGCGGAACCGGCGATGACGCCGTCCAGGATCACCGGGGTGCGCAGCGAGGCGGCGCCCAGCAGGAAGCCGGCCAGGGCGGCGTGCTCCAGGCCGCCGACGGCGGCGAGGACGCCGATCGGGTCGCTCGGGTCGGGCTGGTGCAGGGCCAGCGCGGCGCGGATGACCTCGACCTTGCGGGCGTGGGTCTCGTCGTCGATGCCGGTGCCGCGGCCGGTGACCTCGGCCGGGTCGAGGCCGGTGAACACCGAGATCAGGGCGGCCGAGGCGGTGGTGTTGGCGATCCCCATGTCGCCGGTGACCAGTGCCTTGTTGCCCGCCGCGACCAGGTCGCGGGCGGTCTCGATGCCGACCTCGATGGCCT
This sequence comes from Kitasatospora sp. NPDC001261, assembly GCF_042896795.1. Classification (NCBI taxonomy): domain Bacteria; kingdom Bacillati; phylum Actinomycetota; class Actinomycetes; order Kitasatosporales; family Streptomycetaceae; genus Kitasatospora; species Kitasatospora sp. NPDC001261. The sequence goes on along the minus strand of NZ_JBIAXP010000004.1, from coordinate 12,006 downwards.
TGAGGGCCTCCTCGCGGGTCATCGCCGGGCCCTGGGTCATGTCGGCGGTGCCGGGGCGGACCTTGCGCGGCAGCAAACCGGTGGCGCGGCCCTGCTGGACGGCGTCCGGCAGTTCGGCGGCGACGCCGACGTCGACGACGCAGACCTCGGTGCCGATCTGCTTGGCGAAGGAGTTGATCACCGCTCCGCCGGCCAGGAAGTTTCCGACCATCTGGGCGGTCACCTCCTGCGGCCAGGGGCTGACGCCCTGGGCGTGCACGCCGTGGTCGCCGGCGAAGATCGCCACGCAGGCGGGCTCCGGGAGCGGCGGCGGGCACTTGCGGGACAGGCCGCACAGCTGGGCGGAGATGATCTCCAGCATGCCGAGCGAGCCGGCCGGCTTGGTCATCCGCTTCTGCCGGTCCCAGGCCTCGCCGAGCGCCTTGGCGTCCAGCGGGCGGATGCCGCGCAGGGTGTCGGCGAGCAGGCTCTGCGGCTCCTCGCCGGGCAGCGCGCGGTTGCCGTACTGCTCCTCGTGGACGACCCAGGACAGCGGGCGCTTCTTGGCCCAGCCCTGCTGCTCCAGCTCGGGCTCGTCCGGGAACTCGTCGACGAAGCCGACGCACAGGTAGGCGACGACCTCCAGGTGCTCGGGCAGGCCGAGCTCGCGGACCAGCTCCTCGTCGTCGAAGAAGCTCACCCAGCCGACGCCCAGGCCCTCGGCGCGGGCGGCCAGCCAGAGGTTCTCGACGGCCAGGGCGGCCGAGTACGGGGCCATCTGCGGCTGGGTGTGCCGGCCCAGGGTGTGCCGGCCGCCGCGGGTGCGGTCGGCGGTCACCACGATGTTGACCGGGGTGTCGAGGATGGCCTCGATCTTGATTTCCTTGAACTGCTTGGCCCGGCCCTTGGGCAACGAGTCCGCGAACGCCTCGCGCTGGCGCTCGGCCAGGGCGTGCATCCGCCTGCGGGTCTTCGCCGAGCGGATCACCACGAAGTCCCAGGGCTGCGAGTAGCCGACGCTGGGCGCGGTGTGGGCGGCCTCCAGGACGCGGATCAGCACCTCGTGCGGGATCGGGTCCGGGCGGAAGCCGTTGCGCACGTCGCGGCGCTCGCGGATCACCTGGTGGACGGCCTCGCGGCCGGCCTCGTCGTAGCCGGGGGCGGCCGGGCCGCGCGGCTCGGCGGGCTCCTCGGGCTGCGGCTCCGGCTGCTCCTCGGCGGCCTCGGCGGCGGGCTGCTCCTCGGCCACGGGCTGCTCCTCGGTGGCCTCGGCGGCTTCGGCGGGCTCCGTGGCCTCGCCGGCTTCGGCGACCTCGGTGACCTCGCCGGTCTCGACGGTCTCGACGGTCCCGGCGGCGGGCTGCTCGGCGGCTTCGGCGGGGGCCTCGGCGGCGGGCTCCTGGACGGGCTCGGCCTCGACGGCGGGCTCCTCCGCGGCGACGGGCTGCTCAGCGGCGGCCTCGGGCTCGGCCGGGGCCTGCGCCTGCTCGGCGGCCGACTCCGCGGGGGCCTCGGACTCCGGAGCGGCGGCGACGGGCTGCTCGGCGACGGCCTCGGCGGGCGCGGCAACCTCGGCGGCCTCGGCGGCGGGCTCCTCGACGGCTTCGGCGGGCTGTGCCGCCTCCGCCTCGGGGGCGGCCTCGACCGGAGCCTCGGCGGCCGGCTCGACAGCTGCGGCGGCGTCGGCCTCCGCCGGCGCCTCCACGGGCTGCTCCGCGACCGGCTCGGCGACGGCCTCGGCCGGGACCTCGGCCTGCTGCTGCGGCTGCTCGCCCTCGGCGGCGGGCTCGGTGACGGCCTGGCCGGAGGGCATCTCACCGGTGCCCGCGGCGGTCTCCGCCACCGGCTCGGCGACGGCCTCCGACACGGCCTCGGCCGGGACCTCAGCCTGCTGCGCGGCCTCGGCGACCTCAGCGGCTTCGGCAACCGGGGCGGACTCGGCGCTCGCCACGGCCTCGGCGACGTGAGCAGCCTCGACGACCTCGACGGCCTGCGGCGCGTCGGCGGCCGCTATGGGCGCGGGCTGCTGCGGGGCCGTCTCCTCGACCACCGGAGCCTGCCCGGCCGCCCCGACCTTGGGCAGGCCGTGCGGGGTGGGCGCGGCGAGGAAGGCGGAGATCCGGCGCGGCTGACCGGCCGGGGCCGCGGCCTCGGGCTGCTCGGCCAGCACGGCGGCGCCGTCGGCGGCAGCGCCCTCGGCGGCGACGGCCTCAGGAGCGGCGGGGGCGACGGCGGTCTCGGCGGCCACGGGCTCGGCGACGGGTGTGTCACCCGCCTCGGCCACCGGCTGGGCGGCCTCGGCCGGAGCCGGCTCGGCCACGGGAGCCTGCGGCGCGGCCGCGACGGCGGTCTCCACGGCCTCGCCGGCCTGAGGGGCCTGCGGGGCCTGGGGAACCGTCACGTCCTGCACGGGCTGCGCCGGGACGGCCTGGACGGCCTCCGGCGTCTCGACGACCTCGATCACCTCGATCGCCCCGACCGTCTCGACGGCCAGCACGGTCTCGACCGGCGGCACGCCCAGCGGCACCTGCTGGGCCCCGTGGGCCTGCGGAGCCTGCTGGACCTGCTGGGCCTGCGGGAAGTCCTGCGCCTGCGGCAGCTGCTGCCCCTCCACGACCGGGGCCGCCGGAGCGGCCGGGACGGCCTGCGGCGCGACGGCCGGAGCCGCGGCCTCGGCCATCGGCGGGCGGCCGACCACCGGGATGCCGTGCGCCGGCGTGCCGCCCTGCGAGGGGCCGCGGTCGGCCAGCGAGCGGACCGGCACCTGGCCGGTCATCAGCGACGGGTCCGGGATCGGCGGACCGGCGTGCAGCGGCCGGCGCGGCTGCTGAGCCTGCGTCATCGGCTGCTGCGCCTGCTGGACGGGGTGCTGCTGGACGCCGTGCTCGGCGCCGAGCACCGGCGGGTCCACCGGCGGCCAGGACGGCTCGACCGGCGTGCCGTCGTGCTGCGGCGCGAGCGGCACCTGCTCGGCCGGGACGGCCGCGAGCGGCTCGCCCCAGGAGCCCTGCGGACCGGGCATCAGCAGCACGTCGTCCTCGTCGTCCAGGCCGTCCGGCGTGTCGGGCTGGTCGAGGAAGTGGAAGGCCGGGCGCGGGGCGCCCTGGTCGACGCCCCAGCCCTCGCCGGGCTGGCCGGGCTGCGGCACGCCGGGAACGCCGTAGCCGTACTGGCCCTGCGGCGGGATGCCGCCCGCACCCGGGGGCACCGCGCCGGGGACACCGCCGATCGGGGCCGCCGGGTTGGGGATCGCCCCGCCGTCCGTCGCGACGCCCTGGAGGGGTGCAACGCCCGCGACGCCCTCCGGTCCGCCGAGCGGGCCCGGCCCGCCGTGCAGGTGCTCCGGCATTCCCTCGCCCGGAACGTGGCCGCCATCGGTCATTGTCAAAGCTCCTTCCAGGCCGCTGCCGCGCCCTCGGCGACACGATCACCGATCGCAGCGCCCATCCGCACGGGCCGAACCAGCACCGGCCCGCCCCTAACCACACGCGGCCGCCGCGCCGTGGCGCTGCGGCCCAAGTCCATCCGGCGCGCTGCGGCACCCCGGTCCGGCGCACCGCCCGTAGGGGGCGGCGCATCGTCTGAAACAACGACAACCCGGAGCAACCGGCACGACCGCACCGGACCCTACGGCATTCTCCAGGTCCGGCACGAGGCCCGTCGAATTGCCCACACTTCGAGCGGAACCGGATTGCACCGCGTCAAAAAGGTGACAAACCGACTGAATCGGGTGGGTCGCCTACCCTTGCAGTCGCCCAGGACGTCACACTACCGGCACCGCGCGGTCACCTCTCGAATCGGTGTCCGGATGCGACCTGGATCACCGTCGGCGCCACCGGACGATCCCGGCGCGGGCCCCGGACGGGCCCACGGCCTTCACACGATCTGCTCACCCCAGAGGACCAGCACGCCGGTTCCGCCCGCTCCCAGCGCCAGCCCCTCGCCCTCCCCCACCGGCCGCAACGGGCTTGCCTGGAGCAGCGCGCCGTCCGCCCGGTAGCCGGCCCCGGCGATCGCCCGGTGGACCTCCTCGGCCTCGGTGAGGGTCCGGGGCAGTGCGACGAACCGTTCGGGCCGGCGGGCCAGCACCGCGCGCACCACGTCGAGGCCGCCGGACTCCACCACCGCCGCGTCCGGTTCCGGCAGGCCGCCCAGCACCTCGGGGCCGCTCCCGTACACCGCCTCCACCTCGACGCCGTAGCGGCGGGCGTTGACGGTCAGCCGGGCGCAGGCCGAGCGGGAGCCCTCGACCGCGACGACGGCGGCGCCGAACCGGGCCGCCTCCACCGCGAGGGCGCCGCTGCCGGCGCCGACCGACCAGACCAGGTCCCCGGGGCGGGCGCCGAGCCGGGCCAGCACCAGGGCGCGCACGTGGGCGGGGAGCGCCTCCGGTGCGCCCGGCTCGCCTTCCGTGCGCCCGGCGCCCGCGTAGGCGTCACCGGGGAGCGCCCAGCCGCGTTCCACGCCGGGGTAGCCGACCGGGCGCCCGGCGAGCCAGCCGGCCGCCTCGTCCACCGCCCCCGTCCGGGCGCCGCCGCCGATCACCAGCACCACGTTGGGGTCGCGCCACACGTGGTCGGCGATCCGGTCGGAGGTGAGGACGGTGACGTCCTCGTCGGGGGTGCCGAGGGCCTCGCAGACCACGAAGGTCCGGTGCACCCCGCGCAGCATCAGGGCGAGTTCGGCGGGCCCGGCGCCCGGCGCGGTGAGCACCGCGACCTTGGGGTGGGCCCGGCAGATGTTGGCCGCGCGGCGCAGCCGTCCGCCGTGCGCGCTGACCACCTGGGCGTCCTCCCAGGGCATGCCGGCCCGGGCGAAGGCGGCGGCCACCGAGGAGACGGCGGGCAGCACCTCCAGTTCGAGGCCGTACTCGGGGCGGCGCAGGGTGCGCACCACCCCGAAGAACCCCGGGTCGCCCTCGGCGACCACGACGGCGGCGCCGCGGTGCTCGGCGATCCTGCGGGCGGCCTGCCGGACGTTGCCGAGGGCGATCCGTTCGGCGGCCTCCGGCACCGGGAGGGCGTTCAGTTGGTAGGGGGCGCCGGCGACCAGGGTCGCCGCGGCCAGGGCCGCGCCGGCGGCCTCGGTCAGCGGTGTGCCGTCCCACCCGATGACCGTGATCCGGTCAGCCATCTGCGGCCGTTCTCCCTCGACTCGGTGCGCCGCTCGATCCGCCGTCGTGCGGCACCGGTCCAGAGGCTACCGGGTGCGGTCGGCCGGAGCCCGACATCTCGCACACATGTCCGCGCCGGGTGAACAGGCGGCGTGTCTCAGTCGCGCAGCACGTAGCGGTGGTCGCCGTGCCAGCCCTCGCGGTGCAGCTCGGGGGACTCCAGGTCCTCCGGGAGCAGGCTCCACAGGATGAGGTCGCTGCGGCTGTCCTGAAGCACCTCGCCGGACTCCCCGCGGACTATCCAGGCGCTGCGCAGCACGCCCTCGCTGATGCCGCCGATCTTCTGGGCGACCTGCTGGGCGGCGGTGTTCCCGGCGGCGGTGCGCAGTTCCAGGCGCAGGAAGCCGCGGTCCTCGAACAGCCACTGGGCGACGCCGAGGACGGCCTCCGGGGCGTAGCCCTCGCCGCGCGCCCAGACGGCGGTGACGTAGGAGATCTCGGTGCTGCGCAGCCGCCAGTCGGTGTTGCGCAGCTCGACCAGGCCGACCAGGCGCTGGGTGAGGTGCTCGGTGACGGCGAAGACGATGCCGCGGCCGGCGGCCCGGTGGGCGGGGGCGAGGGTGCGGGCGAGTTCGGCCGCGTACTCCTCGGTGAAGGGGTGCGGCAGGTCCGTCCAGGCGAGCACGAGGTCGTCGGCCATCATCGTGGCCAGGCCGGGGGCGTCGTCCTCCGCAAGGGGTCGCAGCAGCAGCCGTTCGGTGCTGATGGCGGTCTCGGGGAAGCTCGCTGCCATGCCGTCTCTCCTCGCCGGGTCGTGAACACAACACCGTACGCCTCCGGCGTGCCCCGGGTGCCACGCGGTGCGCTGCCCGCACGACGGTACGTCAGAACGCGGTCGGTCGGAGTGTCCCTGCTGCATACTGCCCGACCGGGCCCCCGTCGCGGTGCGGTGGGGGCCCGGTCGGGCGTTACGAGGTATGACCGTACGACGATCAGAAGGCCGGGATGACCGAGCCCTGGAAGGTGTCGTCGATGTACTTCTTGACCTCGTCGGAGTGCAGCAGCTCGGCCAGCTTCTTGACCCGCGGGTCGTTCTCCTTGCCCTTCTTGACGGCGAGGATGTTGGCGTACGGGTTGCCCTCGGCCTTCTCCAGCACCAGGGCGTCGGTGGCCGGCTTCAGGCCGGAGTCGATCGCGTAGTTGCCGTTGATGACGGCGGCGTCGAGGTCGGCGACGGAGCGGGGCAGCTGGGCGGCCTCCAGCTCCTTCCACTTGAAGTTCTTCGGGTTGCCGGTCACGTCCGCCGGGGTGGCGGTGGTGGTGACGCCGTCCTTGAGGGTGATCAGCTTGTTGTCGGCGAGCAGCTTGAGCGCCCGGCCCTCGTTGGTGGCGTCGTTCGGCAGGCCGATGGTGGCGCCGTCCGCGAGGTCGCCGATCGCCTTGACCTTCTTGGAGTAGAGGCCCAGCGGCTCCAGGTGCACGGGCTCGACCGACACGATGTTCGTGCCGTGCTTCTTGTTGAAGTCCTCCAGGTACGGGACGTGCTGGAAGTAGTTGGCGTCGGCCGAACCGTCCTGCACCGCCGTGTTGGGGGTCACGTAGTCGGTGACCTCCTTGATGTCGAGCTTGAGGCCCGCCTTCTCCGCGAGGTTGTCCTTGACGTACTTCAGGATCTGGCCGTGCGGGGTGGGGCTGGCCACGACCTTCAGCGGCGCGTTCGCGTCCGAGGAGGAGGAGGAGGAGCCCGAGCTGCCGCAGGCGGCGAGCGAGAGGGCGACGCCGGCGGTGGCGAGGATGCTGGTGAACTTCAGGGCGTTGCGCACGAAAAGTGCCTTTCTGCGTGGAACGGGGAGCCGCGTCCGGGGTCGGACGAGGGAGGTCTAGGAGGCGGCGAGGTCCTTGTCGGGAGCCGCCGGGGTGCGGCCGAGCAGCCGCGTCCGGCCGCCGGTGCGGCCGCGGTGGGAGAGCCGCCGGACGGCGAAGTCGCCGATCAGCTGGACGGCGGTGACGATGATCACCAGCTCGGCCACGATGACCCACATGAAGGCGGTCTCGAAGCGCTGGTAGCCGTAGTTGACGGCGAGGGTGCCGAGGCCGCCGCCGCCGACGGTGCCGGCCATCGCGGAGTAGCTGACCAGGGTGATGACCGTGGTGGTGACCGAGGCCACGATGCCGGGCAGGGCCTCGGGCAGCAGGGTCTTGCGGACGATCGTCCAGGTGCTGCCGCCCATCGACTGGACCGCCTCGACCAGTCCCCGGTCGACCTCGCGGACGGAGGTCTCGACCAGGCGGGCGAAGAACGGGATGGCGCCGATGGTCAGCGGCACGGTCGCCGCCTGCCAGCCGATGGAGGTGCCGACCAGCCAGCGGGTGAAGGAGATCAGCGCGATCATCAGGATGATGAACGGCACCGAACGGGCGATGTTCACGACGAAGCCGATGGCCTTGTTGACGGCCCGGTTGGCCAGCAGGCCGCCCTTGTCGGTGAGCACCAGGAGCACGCCCAGCGGCAGGCCGAGCAGCACGGTGACGAGCGCGGACACCCCGACCATCTGGAAGGTCTCCTGGGTGGCGGGCCACATCAGCTCCCACATCTGGTCCCAGGTCATGCCACCGCTCCGTTCGCCGTACCGAGCACGTCCACCTGCAGGCCCTGCTCGCGCAGGTAGCCGATCGGCACCACGTTGTCCTGGTGGCCGCCCGGCAGCTCGACCCGCATCCGGCCGACCATCCGGCCGGCGATGGTCTCCACCGCGGCGCCGAGGATGTTGATGTCGATCTGGTACGTGCGGGCGAGCTGGGAGACGAACGGCTGGGCCGAGCTGTCGCCCTGGAAGGTGATCTCCAGCACGGTCGAGCCGGGGTGGCCGGTGCCGAACTCGCTGAGCGGGAACAGTTCGCGGGCCAGCTCCGAGCCGGGCTTGGCCAGCAGGTCGGTCAGCTCGCCGGACTCCACCACCCGGCCGCCGCGCATCAGGGCGGCGGAGTCGCAGACGGACTTGATGACGTCCATCTCGTGGGTGATCAGCAGGACGGTGAGGCCCAGCTGCTGGTTGAGGTCGCGCAGCAGCTTGAGGATCGAGCGGGTGGTCTCCGGGTCGAGCGCCGAGGTGGCCTCGTCGGAGAGCAGCACCTTCGGGTCGCCGGCCAGTGCGCGGGCGATGCCGACGCGCTGCTTCTGGCCGCCGGAGAGCTGGTTGGGGTAGCTGCGGGCCTTGTCGCCGAGGCCGACCAGCTCCAGCAGCTCGGCGGCCTTGCGGCGGCGCTCGGTGCGGTCCAGGCCGACGATCTCCAGCGGGAGCTCGACGTTCTGCTGCACCGTCCGCGAGGAGAGCAGGTTGAAGTGCTGGAAGACCATGCCGATCCGGCGGCGGGCCTCGCGCAGTTCGCGGCCGGCCCGGTTCTCGCCGCCGGACAGCGCGGTCAGCTCGACCCCGTCCACGGTGACCGTGCCGGAGGTCGGGCGCTCCAGCATGTTCACGCAGCGGATGAGGGTGGACTTGCCGGCACCGCTGGTGCCGACGACTCCGTAGACCTCGCCCGGGCGGACGTGCAGGTCGACACCGGCGAGGGCGGTCACCTCGCGGCCTCGGGAACGGTAGACCTTCGTCAGGTCCGTGGTGGTGATCACAGCGGCTTTCCGTGGGTCGGGGGCGGGCGGCGTGGTCCGACCGCCCGACCGGCTTGCGGCCGGCGGCGGCGTTACGGCGCTGCGCCGGGAGGGTCCGGACCTGCCGCCCCTTGATCGTGGCCGCTGGACGGCCGGGCCGCGCGACGGCGTGGCCCTAACGAGTCACCCGGGCCCGCGGGTCGGCGGGCACGGCAAAGGGAGGGGTCCGGGAGGAGGGGCGCGCTCGCACGGGCGGGAGCGGCGCCGGAGTCTCGCTTCGGGGCGCGAGGAGGAGGCGCCCTCAGCGGGGCGCCGGGGGCGGTGGCCCTCAGCAGTGACACATTCGACGACACATGGCACGCTCACCTGCCGGCAGGGTGCCGGTGGGGGTCCAGTTCGTCGTCGCAGTCATGTGAGCCAGTAAAACAGATGGGTTGATTCCTGCCCAATTGTTTCCCGAAGCTGTCCGCATTGCGGACACTCACCCCCGTTGACCAGCGCGGATACGGCTCGGCGCCGCCACCGGTGGTCCGGATGGTGGCGGCGCCGGGAAAGCGCGGGGGCGGCGGGCTCAGGCCGTCGCGGCGAGCGGCTCGGCGGCCGCCTTCTCCAGGTGGACGAAGCTCAGCCGGGTGCTGACCTGCTCGACCCGGGTCTGACGGTACCCCTGCCGAGCGTACAGCCGCAGGTTGCCCAGGCTGCGGTGGCCGGTGAACAGCCGGTAGGCGCTCACCCGGCCGTCCTGGGCCAGGCGGCGCTCCAGCGCGTCCAGCAGTCGGCCGCCGAGGCCGTGGCGCTGCATCCGCGGATGGACCACCAGGCGCCCTATCCGGCCGACGCCGTCGGCGCCGACGTGGCCGCGGACGGTGCCGACCACCTCGTCGCCCAGCCGGGCGACCAGGAAGTGCTGCTCGGACAGTTCGGCACGCAGGCTCTCCAGGCTCTGCGTCAGGGGCTCGATCGCCCAGTCGCCGTACAGCTCGGCCTCGGGCTGGTAGCCGAGGTACTGGAGCTTGAGGATCTGCTCCGCGTCCTCGGCCTCCGCGGCCGAGATGATCACGCTCATGCCCATGTGGAGGGGCCTCCCCAGTCGTCGTGCGCGGCGCGCGGAGGGTAGGCGCGCTCACGCTCAGTATCCGAGTGATCGCGCCACCGTCAAGGGCTGCGTTCGCCAGCGCTCTACCCGGGTGTCAGCTTCCCTCAACCTTCGCGGGGGCGGACGTGAGGAGGGTCACCTCCCGTGCCGCACACGTTCCGCCCGGTCGCACGGGCTTGCGCTCAGGGGTAGCGCTCGGTGTGGAGCAGCATCCGCAGGCAGGCCAGGCAGCGGGAGCGGGTGGGGCCGATCGAGCCGCGCGGCATGCCGAGCCGCTCGGAGAGCTCACGGTAGGTGGGCGGCGGATCCTCGGCGAGCGCGGCCATCAGCTGCGGACAGCGGCCGGGCAGGGCGGCGACGGTCTCGCGGACCGCGCGGCGGCGACACTCGTCGAGGTAGACGTCCTCGGCGGAGGGGGCGAAGGGGAGGGCGGTGCACACACCGTGCATGACGGCCCGGGGCGGGGCCGGTTACGCCCGGGCCGGGGCACGGACGCGGGAGGGGCGCGCCGGTCGGACCGCCGCGCCCCTCCCCCGTCGCGCCGGGGATCGGCCCCGTCGCGGGGGCCCGGCCCCTCGTCCGGGACCGGCCCCGCCGTCCGGGATCAGCCCCGCGCCCACTCCTGCTGCCGCGCCAGGTCCGCCTTCACCTCGGCGAGCTGGACCGCGACCGCCGAGGGGGCCGTTCCGCCGCGCCCGTCGCGGGAGGCGATGGCGCCGTGGACGCTGAGCACCGAGCGCACCTCGGGCGTCAGGTGCCCGGAGATCGCGGCGAACTGCTCGTCCGTCAGGTCGGACAGCTCGATGCCCTCGGCCTCGCAGACCTTGACGCAGGCGCCGGCCACCTCGTGCGCGACCCGGAACGGCACGCCCTGCTTGACCAGCCACTCGGCGATGTCAGTGGCGAGCGAGAAGCCGGCCGGGGCCAGCTCCTCCAGCCGCTCCCGGTGCACGGTGAGGGTGGCCATCATCCCGGTGAACGCGGGCAGCAGCACCTCCAGCGTGTCGCAGGAGTCGAAGACCGGCTCCTTGTCCTCCTGGAGGTCCCGGTTGTAGGCGAGCGGCAGCGCCTTGAGGGTGGCCAGCAGGCCGGTCAGGTTACCGATCAGCCGGCCGGACTTGCCCCGGGCGAGCTCGGCGATGTCCGGGTTCTTCTTCTGCGGCATGATCGAGGAGCCGGTGGAGAAGGCGTCGTGCAGCGTGATGAAGCCGAACTCCTTGGTGTTCCAGATGATCACCTCCTCCGCGATCCGGGAGAGGTTGATGCCGATCATCGCGGTCACGAAGGCGAACTCGGCGACGAAGTCGCGCGAGGCGGTGCCGTCGATGGAGTTGCCGACCGAGCCGCCCTCGAAGCCGAGGTCGGCGGCGACGGCCTGCGGGTCGAGGCCGAGCGAGGAGCCGGCCAGCGCGCCGGAGCCGTACGGCGAGACGGCGGTGCGGGCGTCCCACTGGCGCAGCCGCTCGGCGTCCCGGCCGAGGGCCTGCACGTGCGCGAGGACGTGGTGGGCGAAGAGCACCGGCTGGGCGTGCTGGAGGTGGGTGCGGCCGGGCATCGCGGTGTCCGGGTGCGCCTCGGCGAGGCCGACCAGGGCCTGCTGGAGGTCGAGCAGCAGGCCGCCGATGGTCTTCGCGTGGTCCCGCAGGTACATCCGGAACAGGGTGGCGATCTGGTCGTTGCGCGAGCGCCCGGCCCGCAGCTTGCCGCCGAGGTCGGGGCCGAGGCGCTCCAGCAGGCCGCGCTCCAGGGCGGTGTGCACGTCCTCGTCGGCGACGGTGCCGGTGAAGGTGCCCGCCTCGACGTCGGCGAGCAGCTCGTCCAGGCCGGCCAGCATGCCGGCCAGCTCCTCGTCGGAGAGCAGGCCGGCCTTGTGCAGGACCCGGGCGTGGGCCTTGGAGCCGGCGATGTCGTACGGCGCGAGGCGCCAGTCGAAGTGGACCGAGGCCGAGAGCCTGGCCAGCGCCTCGGACGGGCCGTCGGCGAAGCGCGCACCCCAGAGGCGGACGTCGGAGGACTGCTCGGCGGTCATCGCGGTGGCTCCTTCATGCATGTGCAGTGGGTGGCATAAGTATGCACTATGCCGTATGAAACACAAAACCCCGGCCGGACGGTCCTTGGGTTCTAACGGTCGTCGCAACACCTCAGCTCAAGGGGTGCGATGGACTTCGAGATCCGCGGGGAGCGGAAGCCGCAGGGGCGTAGGAAGCT